>NZ_CP080572.1:648749-973124 GCF_023746595.1 Thermococcus argininiproducens
AGTGAGAGTAAGAGTGCATGAGCTCTACGAAGCCTCGCCCCTCAAGGTAAGGTAGGTCACACTGGTAAGGTTTATAAATCTCCCCCTTAACTTAACATCGGGCGCAGCCCCGTGGTGTAGTGGCCAAGCATGCGGGACTCTGGATCCCGCGACCGGGGTTCGAATCCCCGCGGGGCTACCAAATCGCTGGGCTCCAGATTCTTATTTCTTCTCTTCAAAAACTTTTAAATCCAATGAATTCCTTCTAGATAAGGAGGTGAGAAAATGTACACCGAAGAACAGCTTTTGGGTGAGATAAAGAGGCTTTTAGGGAATGATGAGCTTTACTCTCTTTATGAGATGACTTACAGAGAATATAAGCACTATTTTGATACAACAAACTACATAGTCCTTAATATTTATCGGTTTAATGACCATGGTGCTATACATGTGCTTTTAACCACGAGAAGAGCTCTTGAGGTCTTGAATATTCTCAAAAGGTTCGGAATCAAGACTACAGCTGAGCAACTCGGTAAGTCTTTTGAATGGAGCAAGTTTATAGTGGCTTTTGGGGCCCTGTTTCATGATATCGGGAATATGATCCACAGGGATAATCACTATGAGTTTAGTGTTCTTTTAGCTGAACCCATGGTGGATGGCCTCGCTAAAAAATTCGAGAAGGAAGATTGGCTTCTTCTAAAGGCACTTACTTTAAATGCCATCTACACCCATGACGAAGCCGTTCCATGTACGACAATTGAGGGGAGCTGTGTTACCATAGCAGATGGGTGTGATATGGAGGAGGGGAGAAGTAGATTGGCCTACAAGAGGGATAAGGTGGATATACATGCAGTTTCAGCACTAGCTATAGATAAAGTGGAGATAAAAGAAGGAGACCCTGAGGCTCCTATCCTCGTGGAAGCTTGGATGAAGCATTTAGCTGGAATATTCCAGGTGGATGAGATCCTTACAAAGAAAGTTAAAAGCTCTCTTTTGAGTGGGAGGGTTAGGATTAGGATACACGCTGGTGACGAAATCTTGGAAAAGGTGGTATAATGTTATTTTTGGCTTACGAAGATTTAAAATATCTGCTGAACCGAGGGTATAGGAAAAAGTATGCCCTTGAATTCGTGGCTAACCACTATCTTCTCACTTCCAAAGAGAGGTACTTTTTAATGAGATGTGTTTTCTCAGATAAGGAAATCGAAGAAAGGAAAAGGAAACTGCTAAAAAAAGATGAGCTCAGGGGGAAAGTTATTGGCATCGATGGATTTAACGTCCTGATAACTCTTGAATCTCTACTGGGGGGAGAGGCAATTCTATGTGAAGATGGCTTTTTAAGAGATTTAAAACATCAAGGAGGTTACAGGCTACATGAGGATACATCAAAAATTCTTGAGCTACTAGTAGGGTTCTTGAGTAATATGGGGGTTAAAGAAGCATGGTTTTTATACGATTCTCCTGTGAGCAGGAGCGGAGAAATAGCTAAGTTGACTGAGGAAATTATGGTGAGATTTAAGGTTCCTGGAAAAGTTAGCCTATCTAAATCTCCAGACCATGATTTGAAGAGGTTTGAAGTAGTTGCAAGTTCGGATATTGCAGTGATCCAAAAAGTGCCCTTAGCTGTTGACATACCAAAGATGATAGCAGAAGATAGAGGGTTGAGGTGGATATACTTTCTTGAAATTCTGGAGGATCCGTATCTACTAAAATCTTAACCATTAGATTCTTTTTTGATCTTGGGAATTTATTTGAAGATTTAGAAAACTATTTATACTTACGCGCCTTAATAATTTTTATACTATGTTCTTGTCCGCTTTGTTTTTTGCGGACTCTTAGGGGTGGGAATGATGAGGAAAATTGGCTACACTCTGGCCCTGCTTTTAGTAGGGCTTGTGATAATTAGCGGCTGTATAGGCGGAGAAAAGATCACTGAGAGCATTAAGGAAGAAGCAAGCAGCGTCATAGAAAGCTATACTGAAAGTCAAAGTGAGTCTGTCACAGAAACTGAGGAGTATACTACAACGGAGTCTCCACCAGAAACCTCTACTGAAACTCAGGCTCCTGCAATTTGGGAAACTCCTTGGGATGCTTATCATCCAGTAACAATAGACGGGGAACAGTATCTGATAGTTTACATTAAATACTATCTTCGGGTCAGGACGGAAGAAGGAGGGGAGATTTACGAATATGAAGTGGAAAAGAAACGTGGAAAAGTGAAAATACATGTATATGGAAATCAGATTAATATGGAGACAGGAGAACAGCAGAAAGTAGATCTAGGTGAATTTGAAGTCTATGAATATTACGGAAAAATAACCCCTATTAAAGGGGAGGAGATGGAAAATCCACTAGAATTCAAAGTTTGGGTAAAGGAGAGGACTGAAGATAGTGATACATTCTTCCTTCTACCTTCTCTTGACTTCATGACATTATATGGAGCAGTATACATGGGAGGAGGAGATGTTATTGGAATCTCCATAACCTATGGAGATCAAAAATTCCTTTTCTATAATCCTGCAGCAGTCGGAGATATGAGTTCAATGCCATATCAGGAAGGAGATATTGGGATAATTTCTAATATTCCTGATGTAGGCAATATCTACACAAGCTGGTATGGTTTTTATACCTTCGGAATATGGGAGGCAATTGCAGGAGAGGATCTTTACAAAGCTAAGAAAGATTCGTGGGGAGTCATGGGATACATGTTTAACTATGAGATAAACCCTGACGGAAGTATTACCCTAGGAGGAAAATCATTTAGAGTGTCAAATGTTAGATGGACATATACCTTTGGAAATGCCCAAGGACAGGGTGAAGCCACATTAACAGCACCACTTCCGGTTCCCATAGAGAGCAAGGGTGTTTTTATCAGTGAAGGCGTGAACATCTTTACACACATAAAAATAGAGGACATAGAGTTTGAAAAGATTTGAGCAAAACTTATATCTTTTCTTTCATATTTCTTAACATGTTTGAGGAACATGAACTAAAAACTAAGTTTATACGAATTGCCGGGAGAAAAATCCACCTCCTTGAGGATAAAGGTGGAGTGATTAGGTATAGGCGGGACAATGTGGAGAGACTCATTAAAAATAGTGGAGAAAAGCTCAGAATATTGCCTTCTCCTGCAACTGGTTATGGAGTAAAACTTCTAATGATAAAATTTAAGGAACCAGTCGTGCTTCCCCCACAGGATTCTTTAATTGGGTTTGTTGAGGCTCCTATAGAGATCGATGTAAAGGTTGGAAACCTAACTATAGACCATTTCATCTTGGGCAGAGAGAAATATGCTTTGTACGGGACACTGGAATCGGGAATTATAAGTAGATATCACATAAGTCCCTTTTATCTGGAGGAACCAGATAGTTTGGGAGTAGCAAAATTGATCGTCTCGAATCCCTCCACTGAGTGGAAATCGCTTGATAGAGTGGTAATTCCAATAAAAGGGACTCCAATGTATTATAAGGATAAAAAAGCTTATTATCCATTGATTGTTATCACGATTAAAGATCACATTCCAGAAGTTAACAATACTGGGAGACCTCCGAAGGAGGGATTAAACTCTGTGGGAATTGAACTAGCTCTTCCAAACTTTCTCATGAGGTGGTGAGAGATGAATGTTACTAATGTATCCACTATTTTTGAACAGGGAGTGTTTGGTGAGAATCTTTTTCTAACTTTAACTATAGGTGCAGTGATTAAAGCGGTGTTAATTCTTTTGATCGGTCTTGTGTTTGCTAAGATCGTCAAGAGATACCTTATCAACCTTTCAAGAAGCACCAAGTATGTATGGATAGTGAACGAAGATACAGCGTCAACCCTCCATAACTTAATCATCATAATCGCAGTTGTGTATTCATTTGATGCTCTTGGAATTCTTTCCTATGAAGTTTTAGGGACAAGTTTAAGCAATCTGCTAACAGCATTCTTAGTCTTTTACTTCTCTTACCTCCTTGCTAAGAAGTCAAAGGACTATTGGATAATGCGTACTCCTCAACAAAGGCTTCCAGAAGTTCAACTTAAAGCAAAGCTCTTTTATTATATCTTGGTTATCTTAGCGTTTTTTATAGCTCTTAATATAGCAGGCTTCACAGGAAAATTAACTACCTTATTAGCGGCAGCAGGTATAACGGGTATTGTTTTGGGATTTGCTTCTCAGACTGTTGTTGCAAACTTCGTTTCGGGAATTTTCATGTATTTTGATAAGCCTCTCAAAATTGGGGATCCTGTTGAAGTTGGTGGTTACTCGGGCATTGTCCACGATATAAGGATACTCTCCACTAGAATAAGAACGTGGGATGGCCTTTTAGTAAGGATTCCAAATGAAAAGCTCTTTAACAGTGATATAAAAAATCTCCAGAAATACCCTGCGAGGAGAGTTGATATTATTGTAACTATAGCGTATAAAGAAGACATTCAGAAAACCATTGATCTCATAAAAAGAATGCTTGATGAAATGCCATACGTCTTAGCAGAACCCGAGCCGGCAGTTTTTGTAGATAATCTTGGGGATAATGGTGTCCACATAGCTGTTAGGGCATGGGCACCTAGTGAGAAGTGGTTTGATGTAAGAACTCAAATACTCCAGAAGATAAAGGATACTCTCGAAAGAGAGGGAATAGAGATACCATTCCCACAAAGGGTGAATTGGTTTGCTGAGGAGCTTAGGGTAAGGATTGAGGGAAAGGAGATCTAATTTCATTCTTTTTCTATTAGAGCATAGAAAAAGCCGATGGTTTTGTGTTTGTGAGGCCATGCTCTCATAGTGCTAGGAAGAAAACCTTCATCGTAGGGCCCGTTTAAAGGAACCAGCTTTGCCTCACTATGGCGTTTGAGGAACCATGCTATGACTTCCTCATTCTCCTCCCTCAGCATTGAACATGTTGAGTACAAAAGTCTACCTCCAGGTTTTAAAAGTTCCCATGCACTTTCAAGGAGTTCTTTTTGGGTGGATACTACCTTTGGGATATTCTTCTCTCTTAAACGCCATCTAAGTTCAGGGTTTTTTGCTATAGTTCCGTCACTTGTGCAGGGAGCATCGAGAAGGACTTTATCAGCTATCTCTTTTCCTAGAATTTCGGGGGCTTTTCTTCCATCAGCTTTAATAATTTTTGTAATTTCAACACCTGCTCTCTTTAATACCTCCTTCATACGTTTTATTCTTTGTTTTTCAATATCAAAGGCATAGATCATGCCCTTGTTCATCATGATCTCTGCCATGTGGGCAGTTTTACCACCGGGGGCTGCTGCTAGATCTACAACAACATCTCCGGGTTTTGGGGCTAGAATTAGGGAAGCCATTGCAGAGGCCTCCTCTTGAGGTAGGGCAAATCCTTTGTTAAAGAGCCATTCTGGATTAAAAGCATCTGAGAGTCTCAACACAGTCTTAACTAGTTTGCTTCTCTCAAAACGAATATTTTTGCTTTTAAGATATTCTTCTACCTCTTTCAGGTTTGTTTTGAGAAGGTTGATCCTTATGCTCATTGGGAGGCTGTCATTGAGTGCTTTAAGAAGGTCTTCAGTCTCCTCTCCAATAAGGCTTCTCATTCTCCTTATGAACCATTCGGGGAATAGATATTCCCATTTGAGCTTTTTTTCTTTGCTATCGAGCTTGGGGATGTAGTTTAAAATTTTTGGAAGGAGATCATAGTAATAATAACCCACATATGGATGTGTTCTCTTAGAAAGAAACTGTGCTAGGCCCTTTAAATGGCCTCGTGTTTTTTCATTAGGATCCCTAAAAATAGCGACTTCTATAGCAACTCTAAGTGTTGCCCTCAGCCATGGGTCTAAGATAAGAGGAGAAGTCCCTACAAGTTCTTCGATAATTTCATCTATAACTCCAAGTCTACGCTGGATAGACTGACCTCCTCCCCGTTTTTTAAGGTGGGGAGGTTTGAGGGGTTTCATTCAAACCCAACATAAAGCGGGTCTTCGACCCCTCTGGGAGGGCCTTCCCCCAATTACCCCTACCCGCCGTTAAACCCGGCAGGCTCGGGGTTATCTTTTCAACAACCCTCCTCAAAATATTAAAAGCCCCAACCAAATCAGCGTTTAGGACAAGCCCTTCCACGGGACACTTAAACAAGCCACGAATAAATCTGGCCCCTTCATGGGGCTTCCCGCAGAAGGGGCAAAGCTTTGAAGTGAAAGCCTCATCAACAAGCAAGACTTGAATACCAAACTCTTCCGAGACTTCCTTCAAGCGTTTGATAACGCTATTGAACCGCCAAACGTGGGAAAGGATGAAATTCTGCTTTTTACCCTTCTCAGAATTCCTTGCAATTCCCTTTGGATAACCCACGATTATTCTACTAATGCCTAATTGATAGAGTTTCTCAACAGTTTGCCTTACTATAGTGTTGATGTAGTGTTTTGCTTGAAGTTTTGCTTTTTCATACATTCTTCTAAGTTTTCTGCTTCTTTTGGCTCCGCTCTTGTTGATTTTAGATTGATACTCAGCAATCCGCTTTTGCCAGTAGAAAGCAATACTCTTGAGCGGCCTCCCATTAACTAAGAATGATTCACCGTTCTCAAGGTAAACGGCCATTAAGTTGTTCACTCCCAAGTCAATGCCAGCAGTTAAATTGCTTAACGGTTTTCTTGGAAGTTTGACCCAACCGTTTTCAGTTAACTTTTCCTCAACCTTTGAAATTGAAACATGAGCGTACCATTTCCCCTTTACCTCATTGTAAATTATTTCTAAACGCCCTTGCTTGCCCTTCAAGTGAATTCTCCCCTTGAATTGAACTTCAAGCCTTTTGAATTTTCCAAGGCCTTGGAGGATTAATTTGTTCCCTTCAATTTTATACTGGTCTTTTCTGAGGATTATGAGTGGCTTCCCCTCCCTTTTATAGCCTGGAGGTTTTGGTTTTAACCACTTGGGGAGTTCTTTATTCTTCTTCATTCTAATTTGCGAGAAGAAGTCCCGCCAAGCTTCAGCATTCTTTCTTGCTATTTGTTGAACTGTTGCAGAGCCGATTTCACGCTTGTACTTCTCGTAAACGATTTTCTCAGTCTTGTTAAAGTCCACTAGCTCGTGGTTAAAGAATTGTTGTCTTCTCAAGTAGTTCACCTCATTCCAAACTTTAGCTCCAAGGTCAGCTAGCTCGAACAAAATCTTTTCTTGCTCTTTTGAAGGTTGGAGTTTTAGTGTTACTGTCCTCTTCATATCAAATTATAGTATAATTTTTAGGCTTTAAAAAAGTAACGCTTTCCTGCTCAAAGGCTTGCTTTAGAATTCCCGCATCCCCGCTCCAAAGGGCGAGGCTTTCAGGAGAAAAAAGTAAAATACTCCGGTTAACTTTGAGTTTTCCCACCCATTAATCTTATACTTTGCAAAGGCCTTTCTCTTTGCTTGTTGGCTTGGCTTTACCTCTTCACCAAGCTTAATTGCTTCAATGAGTGCATATAGCTGCCTGTCGCTCAGTTTAAGTTTTCCCATCTTCATCCCTCTCAAAACGATATATGTCAACTAGAATTCTCTCAAGCTTCTTTTTATGGAAGAAAAATTGAGCCGGAATCTCAAAAGGCAAGGTCATGCGATGAGTTATTTTGAATTCGTTGTCTCTTATGAAGGCTTCTATAAATCTTCTTACCTCAGATTTTGCTAAGTGGATAGAATACACAACATTACTAATCTCAAAAGCCTTTAAAAGAAATGGTCTGTCTGCTTTTGGGTTTTGGCTTCCAAAAGGGGGGTTCATTATCACGGTATCCACCTTAACATTGAAGTCACTAACATCACTTTCAATGAAGTTTATATTTGTAATCCCAAGAGTTTTAGCATTTTCTATAGCTATTTTTAAAGCATTTCCATCTTTATCTATTGCATAGACCTTTTTTGCGCCCATTAAACTTGCTCCTATACTCAAAACTCCTGTTCCGGCTCCTAAATCAGCTATAACTTTGTCTTTAACCTCCCCTAGTGTGGAAGCTAACCAAAGAAGTTCACTTGCAACATTCCCTGGGGTTTTATATTGCTCCAGTTCTGGCTTGGGGTCCTTAAAACCCTTAAGATTTGAGAGAATCATTGCAAGGTGTTTCTTTTTCATTCTACCACCTATGGATGAGTTGTTATGTAGTGGAAGAGTTCTTCCCATGTCATATTAAGCTCTAACCCCTCTATCCCAAATACAGTGCCAGCGGTTGTTAATATAAACATTATCACAATCACTCCAAGAAGAAATCCAAATTCTGCTGTGAGCGCGACAACAAGGGCTTCTTTTAGGTTTAATTTTATTGGTCGTAGGAGGATTATAAATAGCACTAGTATCCCCAAAAACAAGTCTATTTTGAGAGAAACCACAACCCCGAGAATCGAGATAGTCAAAATTGAATAATTCCTTAATTTTTTATACGTAAATACTTCTAAGGCCGTTTTTAAGAACATATAATAAACAATGACAAGGAGTGCATAAATCACAGTGTCAACGATACTCATGGAAGAGAATTTGAGCTTTGATTTATATATTCTTTCCGAAAACCTTGGCGTTCAAAGTGAGATGTAATCACTCCAAAGTGAGCATCAAAAGATTTAAACACTCTTGCCAATAGTAATGAGTGATTCAATACATTTAAGAGGCAGTCAGCGATTTCTGCCGTTAGGGAAACAGCTGGTAGTGGTTGTATGGTCCGGCCGGGGAGAGTAAGGGTGCAGTGAACTCTCACGAAGTCCTGTCTTTGTGGCGGGGTAGGTCACAAAGCTTTTGGGAGCTTCAAGCTTATTCCCAAGGGTTCATCTTTCCTTCTTTCTCCTCCCAAAATTTCATCAAATTCGTAATCTTCTCTTAACCCTAGCAAAATTTCTAGTTCCTTTGGGGTTAGTACTGGTTTCCTCCAGTTTTCTACATCATCTATTGGAACCCTTGGGCATGCTACAACAACATACGCATCGAAGTCGAATCCTTCTAGGGCAGGATAACTTATGTGATTCATTGCTATAAGCTGCCCTTCTTTTCCATGTTTTTTGAGGAGTTCCAGTATTCTTCTTGCTTCTCCAATTCTCAGTTGGCCTTTTTTCGTGCTTATAATCACTCCGAATCTCTTGGCATCATAGGCTTTTGTTATTTGTGCCCATCTCTTCCTTATCACTCTCTCTGCTTCTTCATTTACCCATATTGCATCTCCGCTGTAGGGATTTATGGCTAAGGTGGGTTTTTTAGTCGTTAAGGCTACTCCTATTGGGTGGAAATATCCAGCACCTATAAATAGAATTCCTTCTACCTCTTCATCTACCTTAGCAGAAGAAAAATTACATCCTATGACCTGTCCTAGAAAGGACACTCTCCCATCACCTTTTCCCAAGAAGACATTAAAACCTTCTCTTTCTAGGAAGGCTTTGACATAATTTAGATCTTTTATATGCTGTACTGTTGTTACAAGAGTTATTTTTCTCCCAAGCTTTTTAATCTCGCTGAGATTCTTTTTTAGAACCTTTTCCATATCGACTCTTGCAAAGGCTGGGATAAAAATAGTTGGAACCTCTAAATTCAGCTGCATATATGAGTGACCCAAGTGGATTAGAGCGTTACACCCTAATTGTTTTGCTTCTCTATCGGCTGGGTCACATGATCCATAATTTATGTCACCACTTATTATTGTCTCTATTCCATTCTCTTCTAAAAACCTCGCGAGTATCTGTGCCTCTCTTTTGAGACCTTCTGGAGTTTGGATAAGAACTTTTTTAGCTTTAATTTCCCTTAACTTTTCTAGAACTTCTCTCTCGTAAATTTCGTGCATGTGCTCACCACTTCTTTTCGAAACGAAATTCTTTTAAATATTTAGTTCTAACAATACCTCGAACTTCGAGGTATGGTGGTGCCCATGAAAAAACTTACATTGTTTTTTATCATTCTCCTGGCCACACTTGCTTTAGCAGAAAGGCCGTACGATAATGTTGCGGAAGCTACTTTTAATGCCCTCAAAACGGGAGATTACTCACTCTTAGAACCTCACCTTGATGATGCCATGAAAAGTGCCTTTAAGGAAAATGACTTCAAAGCCTTTAGAGAAGACCTGATTTCAAAATATGGAAATCTTCAACGATATAGCTTTGTCAAGGAAGGAAAAGTTAAGGGGTTTATTCTGGGTTACTATGCCTTTGAATTTGAGAAGGCTAATGTAACTTTAAGGTTAGTGTTTAGAGAAATTAATGGGGAATACAAGCTTTCAGGTCTTTGGATTGATGCTGTAAACGCTAAGAAGTCCGGCCTCCCCTTGGGAATAGCAATTTTCTTTCCAATAGCTGGGGGATTCTTGGCCTTGTTAACCTTCTACCTTCTTGGATTCAAAAAGATAGGTGGGGCAGAGATATTGCTAGGTTTTGTACTGGTGGCAATAACTCTCTTTGTGCAACCTTTGATTCAAAATGCTCCTTTCTTGGGGACAAGTATAAGATCAAATTCTGACATTGTGGCTAGGGGAACCTCATTTGTGATCATTGTAGCTATATGGCTCGGATTTGTTGCAGGGTTCTTCCAAGAAGGATTGAAATACATTTTCTGCAGGAACAGATATTTACGTGATGCCCTTTTCATAGGTGTGGGGTTTGGATTAGGTGAGGCAATATTGCTCCCACTTATACAAGTTGTTCAGCTAATGACTGTTGGAGGAATACCACCTCAACTCACAACTTCTTTGCTTTCACTGGGAGAGCGTTACTTGGCTACTCTTTTCCATGCGGGAACAACGATTGTTCTAGCATATTCATATAAGAATGGCTTTGGGCGAAAGGCACTTTTAGTTCTGAGCATTGCTCATGGAATCGGGGATACATTTGCTGCATATTATCAGCTCACCCAATCTCGGATAACTCTTTTGATAACCTATGTACTCTTTCTACTAGTGTCACTCCTATTGCTTCACTATGCGCTTCCAAAAGTTAGAGAGGAAAGGGAGGAAGACAGGATTGTTTGGTAATGCCAAAGAGAAGGCCCTCACAAAGCTGAGGAAAGAAATAAGAACTGGGATATATGCATATTTTATTCTCTCTCTTTTGAAAAAAGACAAAATGCATGGTTATGCAATAAGGAAAGCACTGGAAGAACTAAGCGATGGCAACTTTGTACCCACTGAGAGCACTCTTTATGGTATTCTGAAAACTCTTGAGAAGTATAATCTGATAAAAGGAGAATGGATGGAAGTGGGGGGAAGGACAAGAAAATATTATGAAATAACCCCTTTAGGAGAAGATGTTTTTCAAGAGTTGAAAAAAGAAATTGAACTTGTTAAGAGACTGCTTGAAACAGCACATCTTTGAATCCTTCTTCATAGAATTCTTTTTAAGTTATTTTTTGAATTTTATTGCGGTGGTATAAATGGTAAGAGGGTTCTTAAAGGAATGGAGAAGACGCTGTCCGTTCATAAAGGCAATAGAGAGATGGCGCTTTGAGAGAAAGAAGAATAAATTTGAAATAAAAAAGAAATAAAGTCAGTTAGTCGATCCGTTCATCACATTTCAGCGACGGGTTTGTTCATCATCCAAGAATCTCTTTTGCTTCTTCTACAATTCTCTCTATGAGGACTTGTTTCTGTTCTCCACTTTCCATGTTCCTTATTGTAGCTTTCCCATCTGCTAAATCTCTTTTTCCTAGAATTATTGCAACTTTTGCTCCTATACTGTTCGCGTAATCAAGAGCCTTTCTAAGCTTTCTTCCTTGCAGGTCATACTCTGCTTTAATGCCTTCTCTTCTGAGCATCTGGGTTATCTCTATGGCCTTTTTCTTTATTTCAACGTCTTTTCCCACGTAGGCAATGAAAACATCACTTCCAACTTTAAACTTGGGCAGTATTCCTTTATTCTCGAGTATTGGGATTAAGCGTTCTATTCCTATGGCAAAACCCGTGGCTGGTGTTGGCTTGCCTCCAAAGACCTCGATTAAATTGTCGTATCTTCCGCCCCCACCAATTGAACCTATTCCAAGCTCGTTGGGGGCTATGGCTTCAAAAACTATACTGGTGTAGTAGTCGAATCCCCTAGCTATCCCAAAATCAATGAGGGCGTAGTTTTCGACACCATAGGCTTTTAAAAGCTCAAAAAGCTCCTCAATCTTTTTTAGTTCTTCTTTCGCAATTTCACTTGTAAAAAGTTCATATGCTTTTGGTAGAACATCATTAGGTTTGCCCTTTAATTCTATTAAATCAAAAACCTTTTTAATGCCACCTTCACTCAATCCAAAGTCTTGGAGTGCTTTTATAAACTCTTCCTTTTCCATTTTATCTTTTTTGTCAATCAGTCGCATAAGCCCAATATCATCTTTTACTCCAAGCATTTTAGCGAACTCGTCTAGGAGAATTCTGTCTCCTATGTTAACAGTAAATTCCTTCAAACCGGTACTTAGGTAGCTTTCTATAAGGAGCGCTATTACTTCAGCATCTGCTTCTATGTTTGGTGACCCTATAAGTTCAACTCCCGCTTGCCAGAACTCTCTGAGGCGACCACTTTGAGGCTCTTCATATCGAAACATGTTTCCTATGTAGTACCACTTTATGGGCTTTGGTGCAGTTTGGAAGGAGTTAACAAATAATCTGGCAACGCTGGATGTTAAATCAGGTCTAAGGGAAAGATTTCTTCCACCTTTGTCCTCAAAAGCATAAAGCTGTTCGACGACTTCTTCTCCACTTCTCAGCTCAAAGAGCTTTGTGTATTCAAAAGTTGGCGTAAGTATTTCTTTAAATCCATAAGCCTCAAATACTTCCCTTATTCTCTCGAATACATACCTACGTTTTACCATATCTTCTGGGAGTAAATCTCTCGTTCCTTTAACTCGCTGGATTCTTTCAACCATTTGTCCCACCTACCCATTGAAGCAAAAAGGAAGTTAAAAAGTTGTTGATTTCATAAGTTTGAGGAATATTCCTCCAACACCCTCAACCATCATTTGGGCACCAATTGCCATTGTGAAAAGACCTATTATTCTAATAAATACCCCAAGGGTTGTTTTGCTGATATTTTCCATAGCGTACAGGGCCACAAGCATTAAAAGTACAGTGCTTAGGATTGCTACCATAATGGCCAACGCTGAAACTCCTATTCCATATTCAGCCGTTAGTGTTATTGCGGTTGTTATTGCAGCTGGACCAGCTATTAATGGGGTGGCTACAGGAACAGCTGCTAGGGCAAGTATGTTTTTCTCTTTCTTTAATGTTACCATTCCACCACCTTCTAAAGCCTCAAGACCTATTTTGAAAAGCACGAATCCTCCAGCCACTCTAAGGGCGTTTAGGTCAATGTGAAACACATCCTGCAGTATTATTTTTCCAGCTAGTGCGAAAAGTATGAGGAGGAGAAATCCTATGAGGTTTGCCCTTAATATGAGTTGCTTTATGTCCTCTATGTGAAAATCTTCCCTAAGTAAACTAACTAAGAGTATCTTATCACTGGGGTCTATCATGATTATCATAAGTAATGCTGAACTTAGAACTTCAGCTATCATAGGCCTCGAAAGGTTTTCACAATGGTTTGTTTATAAAGTTATACCTTCTTTGAAGACCTCTTTATTTAAGGTATGGATACGAGTGCTTTAAAAGTGAGTACCAAAAAATTTAAATGGTTTTTACTATGCTGTATGCTGACCTCCTCCCCGCCTTTTAGGATGAGGTAGATCATGCAATGATGAGACCGGCACTGGATGATGGATGATTATCACTCGGTTGTCTGAGCATTCATAGAAAGATTTATAAACTACATCAAGATGAGTAGTGATTGAGGGCTGGGCTGTAGGGTCCCGCGGTAGCCTAGCCTGGGAGTGGCGGCGGACTGTAGATCCGCAGGTCCCCGGTTCAAATCCGGGCCGCGGGACCACCAAAATCTTCTATCGATATTTTCCACCAATACGATTATTGTTTTGTTTTGAAATACTCTTTCTTGTCTAGTCATCTTGTATAAAAATTATCAAAAATCTTTTAACCTTCAAAGTCGTGTTAAACTATGGTGTTTAAAATGAGAACCTTTCTCACGGATCAGCAAATCAAGATATTACGCTTGAGGGCTAAGGGACTAAAACAGAGCGAAATTGCTGAAGTTTTAGGAACAAGCAGGGCAAATATCAGTATTCTCGAAAAACGTGCTTTGGAAAAAATTGAAAAGGCTAGAAATACCCTGCTTCTATGGGAACAGATAAACTCTAAAGTTACGGTTGAAGTTAAAAAAGGAGAAGACATTTTTAGAATTCCCGATGAAGTTTTTAAAAAAGCAGATAAGCTTGGGATAAAAGTACCCTATACAACAGCTGAAATTATAGCATTTTTAGTAGAAAATGCTCCAATTGTGGATAGAATAGCAAAGGAAGATTTTGTTCTCTTTTTGGATAATCATGATAAGCTCAGAATAAGTGGGTACTTACTTGATGAATTTGATGAGATAGGGAAGGACTAGAGATGTAAAAATTCCATTTAATGCCATAGCAAGCCCACTAACGGCCCCAGAAAGTTCATCATCGAGTATTATCCTGGCAGTTCCGAGACCATGAGATGAAACTCCCATTGCGAGACCTCGTGCAACTCTATCTCTCACTTTAGAGAGGTTCAGGAGTTCAACACCTATTGCATTTCCAAGAATACCAGTTAATATTACTAAAACAGCTGTTAATGGGGGTATTCCTCCTATTTTCTCACTAACTCCTATTGCGATTGCAGTTGTGATACTTTTGGGGGCTATACTCAAGAGGAGGTTTTCACTCCCTCCAAGGAGTTTTATAAGGTAAACAGCACTGAGGATGGCTAGAGTTCCACCAAAAATAACCCCAATAAATATTTGCCTTGAATAGGTCTTAATTATACTCCGCTGCTTATAGAGGGGAATTGCGAGGCTTACAACTGCTGGTCCAAGTAGGAAACTTAAAAAGCGAGCACTCTCCATATAACTTTCATAGCTTATTCTGGTAAATTGTAAAAAGAGTGCTATAGTAATTATTGAGAGTAAAACGGGGTTTAGATAGAATGCTTTTTTTCTTTCGTATATTTTTGAAAAGGCGTAGAAAGACCCAATTGTGATGAAGATACCCAATGTATTCATCTTTCACCACCACTTAGGTATTCTACCAGCTTGGCTGTTAAAATCAATGTTAGAAGAAAGCTAATTACAAGCGTCGTAGTTATTGGAAGTATTTGGCTTTTTATAAGGCCCCAATATGCGATTATCCCAACTCCCGGCGGGATAAACATCACACTCATGTTTCTTATGAATAACTCTGCTTCTTTTTCCACGTCTTCTATTTTAACAAGCTTGAATAAGAGCGCAAATGTTAGTAGGATCATTCCAATAACGTTTCCTGGTATAGGGAGATGAAGCACTTCAGTTATTCCTTCCCCGATGAAAAGAAAGCCGAATATGATTGCAAGTCCCTTATACATGGAACATCAGAAAAAATAGGTAGTAAAAAGATAAAAAGCTAACTAATTTATTCAAATATTGCTATTGCCTCTATCTCAATCTTAACATTTTTAGGCAACTTTGCTACCTGTACTACTGCTCTTGCTGGTTTTGATTTCCCAAAGTATTCTTCATAGACTTTATTGAACTCTCCAAAGTCATTTATGTCATCCAAATAAACGTTTACCTTGGCAACATCTTCTACCTTAGCTCCTGCTGCCTCTAAAACAGCTATGAGATTTTTTATTGCCTGTTTTGCTTGTTCCTTTATGTCTCCTTTTATAAGTTCTCCAGTTTCGGGGTTTATTGGAATTTGCCCTGATACGAAGAGTATCTTGCTTGGATTTTCCACTAGAATTCCTTGGCTGTATGGGCCGATTGGCTGTGGAGCTTTCTCAGTATATATTATTTCTCTCTTTATCATTTCTAATCACCACTCGGAGGTTGTAGCGGAGGATTATTAAAAGCTTTTTGGAAATGGGAAGAAAAGAAAGGAATCAGCGAAGCGAAGACTCCTCATCGCATTGCTCGGGTGTCCTCGGCCTCATCATGCGTTTTAACTTTTTTCTAAGTATTTTTCAAGTGGTTTCGGTGGGATATCAATTGTGAGTCCAACTTTTTCTAGGGCAACTCTCAATGCATAGATTTTTGCATGTTCTCGGAATTCTTTTGGAGCGTAGTTCTCTATAGGTATGTGTAAGAACTTATCAACAAGTGTTTTTATCTCAGTTTCGCTTTTGGCTTTTTTAATGTCTGCAAACCACTCGTTAATTCCCTTTATATTTATCTCTGCATAAATGGGGATCTTTGAGATAGTGGTTTCATTTATACTGCTTAGTAATCTCGCAATATCCGCCATAGGTGTTTTGTTGTCAATTATCAATCTTTTCACAACGATCCAGCTTCCATGTTTGGCAGTAAAGTTCACATGCTCATCATGGTAGATAAGGGTAGTTCGTAACTCAGTTATAGGATCCTCTGGATAATTGATGGTAAGCTTCTTTAAAAGAGTCTCCCTGGTCAATAGAGCTTTTGCCACGGTAAGTAGGTGTTTTTTAAGTTTTTTATTTTCCTCAAATATCATAGGGTTAAGTTTTCTTGAGGTTCCGGGAGATTTTAATGTTTTTAGAATTTCCCAAAGTTCTTTCTCTGCTATTTCCTCAGCCAGACTCATTATTCCAGCAACGTTCATAACCTCTGTTAGATACTCTGGAATTTTTAGGTTTACAGTGTTGGATATGCTTGCAAGAAAGTGGGCTATCTCATGACTTTCCATTGCTAGTAATTTGTCTCCAACTTTCCAATTTTTATGGTTCGCGGTAAAAGCTATATGATCTTCTATTTTCATTTCCATCACCCCGTAGCTTTTTGGGTTTCTATTATTTTAGCTTTTCTGCGCTTTGTAGTTTTCTTTAAAAAAAGTTTATAAGTTCACTTAAGCAACCGTAATTTGAGAGAGGTGAGGTATTTTGAGCGAGGAAATTAATAAAATCAAAAACGAACGCTCATATGGTGAGGAACTGGATTTGGGCCTTGAATTCCAGACTACTGAAGAAATTACTGTCCCTGAAAAGTTGATAGATCAGGTAATTGGTCAGGAGCATGCGGTTGAGGTTATTAAGACTGCTGCAAAGCAAAAGAGACATGTTCTATTAATAGGTGAGCCAGGAACAGGAAAGTCAATGCTTGGTCAGGCAATGGCCGAACTTTTGCCAACAGAGAATTTAGAAGATGTATTAGTTTTTCCAAATCCTGAAGATGAGAACATGCCAAAGATAAAGACTGTTCCTGCATGCCAAGGAAGACAAATAGTTGAACGTTATAGGCAGAAGGCAAAAGAACAAGATAATATAAAGTCGTATCTCCTGCTTTTTGTGTTATTTGTTGTTATGCTAGCCGTTCTTATGGATCGGTCAGCCCAGACTCTGCTCTTTGGAGTATTTGTACTCATAGTTTCATTAATGGCTCTTTCTAATATGAGGCTTAGAAATCAAGCTTTAGTACCTAAGCTCCTCATAGATAACTGTGGAAAAAGAAAGGCTCCCTTTGTCGATGCGACTGGAGCACATGCGGGTGCCTTGCTTGGAGACGTTAGACACGACCCGTTCCAATCAGGTGGACTTGGAACCCCTGCCCACGAACGTGTTGAACCAGGCATGATCCATAGGGCTAACAAGGGAGTTCTCTTTATAGATGAAGTGGCAACTTTAAGTATAAAAATGCAACAAAGCTTGCTCACTGCGATGCAAGAAAAAAAGATGCCAATAACAGGACAAAGCGAGCTATCAAGTGGGGCCATGGTAAGGACAGAACCAGTCCCATGCGATTTTATCCTTGTAGCAGCTGGAAACCTAGACACTGTTGATAAGATGCATCCTGCCCTGCGTTCAAGAATAAGAGGTTACGGTTATGAAGTTTACATGAGAACAACAATGCCTGACACTATAGAGAACAGAAGAAAGCTTGTTCGCTTCGTTGCTCAAGAAGTCGTAAAAGATGGTAAGATCCCTCACTTCACAAAGGATGCTGTTGAGGAGATAGTTAGAGAGGCCCAAAAGAGAGCTGGTAGAAAGGGGCACCTTACACTTCGCCTTAGGGATCTCGGAGGAATTATAAGAGCTGCAGGTGATATTGCTATTAGAGAAGGTGCAAAATACGTAACGAGAGAGCACATTTTCAAGGCTCTTCAACTTGCAAAACCCCTCGAAAAACAGTTAGCTGATTGGTACATTGAGAGAAAGAAAGAATATCAGGTAATTAAGAGTGAAGGTGGCGAAATAGGTAGAGTTAACGGTTTAGCAGTTATAGGGGAGCAAAGTGGTATTGTATTGCCGATTGAGGCTGCTGTTGCACCAGCAGCAAGTAAAGAAGAAGGAAAGATAATTGTTACTGGGAAACTGGGTGAGATAGCAAAGGAAGCTGTGCAAAACGTTTCGGCTATAATAAAGCGCTATAAGGGAGAAGATATAAGCAAGTATGATATCCACGTCCAGTTCCTGCAGACTTATGAAGGAGTTGAGGGTGATAGTGCGAGTATAAGCGTTGCAACTGCTGTCATCTCGACCCTTGAAGAGATTCCAGTAAAACAAAATGTTGCTATGACGGGTTCGTTGAGTGTTAGAGGTGAAGTACTCCCAGTCGGAGGAGTAACTCCAAAAATAGAAGCGGCCATTGAAGCAGGCATAAAACAGGTTATAATACCCAAGGCAAATGAGCAGGATGTATTCCTAAGTCCAGATAAAGCGGAAAGAATCGAAATAATTCCTGTTGAGACTATAGACCAAGTGCTTCAAATAGCTCTCGCGGACTCAAAGAAGAAAGAAGAACTCATAAGCAGAATTAAAGGGGCCCTACCCCTTCATGCCTAATCTTATCCATCCAAAAGTTCAGAAAGCCCAGCACATTCAATTATCTTTTTTGCAATTTCTTTTCCCATTTCAATGTCAGTTAACTCTTTTACTATGATTTTACCGCTTGGATATATGCTTGTCTCATATCCATCAATGACGGCTATGGCAAGCATTTTTGGAATAACGCTCCTTACCTCATAACCATTATTTCTTAAACATTCAGCAGTTTTCTTCAGATCAACTGTAACCTCTCTCTCCCAAGAGTAGGGTTGTACTATTACTCCTTTCATTGTTGTACATGGTTTTGAGATTATCACTACCACCACCATCTTCACTTTTGATGCCATGCTTTTATCTTTTTGGGAAGACTCCTTCCGAGAGGGAAGAGTGTAGACACTCTAAAGGTGGGCACCGAAAGACTTAAATACTTTTTACTCTGCTGCATAGTAATGAGTGAGTCCAATGTACTTGACGCAAAAGAATCACCTCCGAGTGGACAAGAAGACTTACAAACTTCTTCGTATACTAACTCACTTATCCAAAGACTTGTACAACCTCACTTTGTACGTGACGAGACAACACTACGAACTTAATGGAATTTTTCTACCCTATGCTAGGGCCTACCACTTGCTCAAAAACAGCATCCCGTACAAATTATTGCCAAGTCAAGCGGCCCAGCAAACCATGAAAATCGTGGAGAGAAACTACCGCTCATTCTTCAGACTATTAAAAGAGCGAAAGAAAGGTAACTACAATAGGCCAATTCGCCCGCCAAAGTTTTTACCGAAAGACGGGCATTTCCTCCTAATCTTCCCTTACCAGTCCTTCAAGGTTAAAGAGGATAAAGTCATCCTAACCCTCGGGCGAAACTTTGCCAAAAAGTTTGGCGTAATGCACCTTGAAATCCCCCTCCCAAAGAATGTCAAGGGGCATAGAATAAAGGAAATCCGCATTTTGCCAAAGTATAACGCCTTGTGGTTTGAGGTTGAGTACGTTTACGAGGTTGAGCCTGAAAAGAAGGGTTTGGATTACTCAAAGTACTTGGCTATTGATTTGGGTGTTGATAATTTTGCAACTTGTGTCTCCACCACTGGGACGGCCTTCGTTGTTGAAGGCCGGTGGTTGAAGAGTTTTAACCAGTGGTGGAATAAGAAAAAAGCCAAGTTGCAAAGCCAATATGACAAACAAGGAGTAAAATTCGGCAGAAGGATGGCTCGGCTTTTGAGGAAGAGAAAGAACGTGATGAATAATTTCATGAATCAAGCCGTGAATTACATCATCAAGTACTGCTTGGAGAATAAGATTGGAAGCATTGTAATTGGAAAGTTGGAAGAGGCGAAGCAGAGGATTTCCTTGGGGAAAGTGAATAATCAGAACTTCCAATTCATTCCTTACGGCCTCTTCAAGCGAAAATTAAAGGCAAAGTGCGAGCGTTACGGGATTAACTTCATTGAAGTTGATGAAGCTTACACGAGTAAGGTTGATGCCTTGGCTTTAGAGCCTTTGGAAAAGAAGGAAAAGTATTGGGGGAAGAGGGTGAAGAGAGGCCTCTTTCAGTCTTCAACTGGAGTTTTAATTAATGCTGATGTGAATGGTGCTTTGAACATTTTGCGGAAAGTAGCCGGCGATTCCCTCGTTGGAGGGATAGTCGGTAGTGGCCGCGTGAACCGGCCCGTGAGAGTGAGGCTACCGGCAACGGGACGCCGAATGAACTCTCACAAAGCCCCGTCCATAAGGGCGGGGCAGTTCACTTCTTTTGAAGGTTTGTATTTTAGATACTCTTCGGTGATGAGTATTGAAAAAGTTAAAAATTAAAGTTCGAAATTAAATCATGCTGCTTGAAATACTCCTAGGAATAATACTCCTTTGGGATGGTTATTTCTTCTTAAAGTATTTACTCAGCCTTTTTAACCCATATAAAACTAGAGGGCATCTTCCCATTATTAGTGTTTTAATACCAGCATACAATGAGGAAAGGACTATCGTTGAGACAATAAAGTCAGTTCTCTCTCAAGATTATCCGAATTTTGAGGTAATTGTCATTGATGATGGGAGTGAAGATGGTACTTTTGAAAAGGCGAACTTAGTCTCTCATCCGAATCTTAGAGTTTTCAAAAAGGAACATGAGGGGAAAGCAAGAGCTCTGAACTTTGGTCTCTCAAAAGCCAGAGGAGAGATAATAGTTACCACTGATGCAGACACTGTATTGGCACCAAATGCATTGAGAGGATTGATTGAACGTATCTATTCAAAGGAGATTGTAGGAGTTGGTGGTCAAGTTCGAGTTTTGGGAAGCTCTTTCCTTGATAGAGCTCAAGATGTTGAACATCTCAGGATAGCCATGTTTAGAAGGGCCAAAGAACTTGAGGATCTAAGTGTTGCTCCAGGTCCAATATCGGCTTTTAGAAAGGATGCCTTAGAAAAAATTGGAGGTTTTGTTGATAGTGAAGTTGAAGATTATGCAACTACAAAGGAAATCAAAAAGTTAGGAAAAGTTGTGTATGCCCCAAAGGCAAAAGCCTATACAAAAATGCCAAAAACACTTAAAGTTCTCTGGAAACAGCGAAAGAGATGGTTTATTGGGGATTTGAAGCACTTAGGGGGAGGGTTTGAAAAAGAGCTGGGCTTCCTACTTTTGGGAGATTTTATAGCTTTTTTGGATATAGTGATTCCTGTTGTACTTATTTTAACTAAAAACTGGAGCTTATTCACTCTATTCATGGGCTTTGAAATTTTAACTTCTCTTATTCCTACGGTGGTGGAGGGAGGCGCAGTAGTAAATGCTGTGATTTTTCCATTCTTTTTGTGGTATTGGGCCATTTTCTATTTGTCACTTCACGTTTATGGGTACTTTTCCGAGCTTTGCCACAAAATTTAAATAATTGAAAGTTTCTATATAGACTATATACTCTATATAGTTATGTAACAAGGGGAGAGAAAAATGGAATGGGTCATATTTCCAGCTCTTTTTATGGCATGGGCTATAGGTGTAAATGATAGTGCAAAAGCAGTTGGCACTGCTGTAGGTTCTGGATTATTAGGATTTAAAAAAGCCATTCTAATTATTGTAATATTCACTACTCTTGGCGTGTTTTTTGGGGGGAGAGGAGTTTCTGCAACTGTTGGAGAGTTGGGTATGGAGTTAAGTACTAATTCAATAGGAGTAGTTCTCTTTAGTGCTGCCACAGCTGTTACTGTCTCGAGCATGAGAGGTTTGCCCATCTCAACTACTCAATCAATTATTGGCGGGTTAGTAGGGGCAATTTTGGCATTTGATTTGAGAGTGAAGTGGGGAATTCTCCTCAGGGTGGTTTTTGCTTGGGTCTTGTCTCCCCTAGCAGCTGCTTTTGTGGCAGTTGTTGTTTATGAAATTTATACAAGGCTGTTCAAAGGAATAAAACAAATCCAGCTTATTGAGGTAATGTATAAGTGGCTTATTTTCACGAGTGCAGCATTTTCTGCTTTTAATTTAGGAGCAAATGAGCTCTCTAATGTTGTAGGGCTAATGGGGGTTATAGGTGTTAATGGTTTCTTTAAAGGTATTCTTTCTCTAGCACTGGCTTTTGGGGCATTAACATTCAGTTATGAGGTAATTATGAGTATTGGTAAAAAGCTAACTCCCCTTGATCCTCGATTGGCCTTTTCATCTCAATTTGGCTCTGCGATAGCCGTGACTACTGCAAACGTTTTGGGTCTTCCTGTTAGTTCTGGCCAGGCTGTGATTGGAGGAGTGACAGGGTTAGGTCATTACGTAGGTAACCCTATTAATTGGGAGCTAGCTCGTGGTATAGTATTAAGTTGGCTTTTTACTCCACTGATTTCTGGAAGTTTGACATTCTTGTTTTTGCACTTGCTTCCGTAGGTTTTTAAACCCAAAATTTTGAAACTGTTGTGGTGAGAGAAAATGAGTGAGTTCAGATTTGAGATAAAGGCGAGAGACGCAGCGGGTAGAATAGGGCGAATTGAAGTCAATGGAAAGAAACTGGAGACTCCGGCAATAATGCCGGTTGTAAATCCAAAGCAGCTTATAGTGACTCCAAAAGAACTGAAAAAGATAGGATTTGGCATCATTATCACAAACTCTTATATCATTTACAAAGACGAAAAGCTTAAAGAAGAGGCTCTTGAAAAGGGTATCCATGATCTCCTGGATTATGACGGAATAATAGAAGTGGATTCTGGCAGTTTTCAGCTTATGCGATATGGAGGAGTTGACATAAGTAATAGGGAGATAGTTGAGTTTCAACATAAAATCGGGGTAGACATAGGAACTTTTCTTGACATTCCCACAATACCCGATGCCCCCAAAGAAAAAGCTGAAGATGACCTGAAAATAACTCTTGAGAGGGCTAGAGAAGCTGAAGAACTTAAAAACATAGCAATGAATGCGACAGTTCAAGGCTCAACACATCTTGATTTGAGAACTTATGCGGCCAAAAGACTTAGTGAAATGAACTTTGAGATTCATCCTATAGGGGCAGTTGTTCCTCTTATGGAAAGTTATCGATATAAGGACTTAGTTGACATTGTTATAGCTTCAAAGGTCGGTTTGAGGCCAGATAGACCAGTTCATTTATTTGGGGCTGGACACCCAATGATATTCGCTCTTGCCGTGGCCATGGGGATTGATCTCTTTGACTCTGCATCTTACGCCCTTTATGCGAAGGATGATCGTTATATGACTCCTGAAGGAACCAAACGGCTCGAAGAGCTTGAATATTTCCCGTGTTCCTGTCCAGTCTGCTCTCGTTACACTCCCCAAGAGTTAAGAGAAATGCCGAAAGAGGAGAGAACAAGATTATTGGCCCTTCACAACCTCTGGGTCATTAGGGAGGAACTTAACAGAGTAAAACAAGCAATAAAAGAAGGTACTCTCTGGGAATTGGTGGATGAACGCTCGAGGTCTCATCCCAAGATGTTTGCCGCTTATAAAAGACTCCTTGAGTATAAAAAGTATCTAGAGGAAAATGAACCAATAACAAAGGCTTCAGCCTTTTTCAAAGTGAGTGAAGAAATGATGAAAACACCAGTAGTTTTAAGGGCTAAAACAAGGGCTAAGAAGGTTAAAGAGAAATTCTCGAAAACAATGAGACATCCAATTTTTGGAGAGATCCCAAAATATCTTGGCTTGAGTTTTCCTTTTGCTCAAAGTGAAGGTGAAGAGGACTTTGTTATAGAAAAGCCCAGTAAAGATGAAGTTAAGTTTTACGTCCAAGCAGTCGCTGAATACCAGTTCGGAGAAGGGGCAAGTGAAGCGTTTAAGGATGTTTTTGTCGAATTATCTAGGAAAACAGGAATGCCAAGACAAATAAAAGTTAAAGGCAAGCATATAGCAACTTTTAGGGCTGAGGATGGCCTTTTAACTCTTGGAATTGAAGGAGCTAAGAGACTTCACTCATTTCTTCCGTATCCGAGGATGAGGGTTGTTGTCAATGAGGATGCAGAACCTTTTGCAAAAAGAGGAAAAAATGTCTTTGCAAAGTTTGTAATTGATGCCGATGAGAGTATAAGGCCTTATGATGAAGTGCTTGTAGTGAATAAGAATGATGAACTTTTGGCAACTGGGCAAAGCTTATTGAATGGTAGAGAACTAAAGATTTTCCAGCAGGGATTGGCTGTAAAGGTAAGGAGAGGAATTGAACGGTGAATTTTTCGTTTTGCTCCAGCAACGCAATCTTTTTATTTTTGCTGCAGGTAATTAAGAAGAGGTGAAGATATGAGTAAAGTCGGTATTGTTTATGGGGAATCAAGCACTGATTACTTTACTTTTATTGTTGATCCAAGAAACATGCCCAATTTTGGTGAATTTGTGGTAGTTAAGAATAGAAACGGAGATGAGGTTCTTGCAGTTGTTAAAGGCGTGAGAAATATAAACTGGCTCATGGGAGCTGGGAAAGGAAGTTATGACTATATTGAAAAAACAGTCAATGTTTTTTCTAAAGGTGTCATCGATAAAAGTGAGTCGATAATAGCTAGTGCTAAGGTTCTAGGTGTTCTTAAGACTAAAGAGGACATAGAAAGGGGAAATTTTGAATTCAGACAAATACCAAATAGAGTGCCTATTAAACCAGGGGAAGTGGTTAAGCTAGCAAACGATGAAGACCTGAAGAAGATTTTTTCTAATGGCCACATAAAAATTGGCCGTCTTTTGGCGAGAGAAAATGTTGAAGTTGGATTGGATGTAAATAAGCTTGTTTCAAGGCATTTTGCAGTTTTAGCTGTTACGGGAGCAGGGAAATCTAATACTATAGCAGTTCTCTCAAAAGAAATTATTGATAAGACAAATGGAACCATAGTTATTCTCGATCCTCATGGCGAATATTCAACCCTTTCGTGGAGAAGTTCAAAGGTAAATCCAATAAAGGCTACTATTGATCCAGCGAAAATAAAAGTAAGTGAGCTTGCGACACTCTTAGGAGTCGCAGAAAATGCAGCACTTCAAAGGAGATTCTTGAGTCTGGCCTATTATACTGTGGAATGGGAAGCAAAGAAGAACTCAAAGATTTTGGGGGGCATGGCCTTTGTAAATGCCCTAGAAAATAAAGTTGAAGAATGGATTCGAGCGTATGAAAGTAAAGAGAAAGGTGAAGATGTTATTATTAAATATTACGATTCTCAAGGAAAGCAACTAGAAAGGAAAATACAGTCGCGAGATCTAGACTCACTAATAAGATTAAAGGACTATCTTCAAGAACTTAAAACCAATTTTGGCGAGTTCATAAAGCTAGGAAACATATTATCGGAAATAGTCCCTGGAATGGTTAATGTTATAGATTTAAGTGGTATGGAAGAGGATCAAATGATTGCCCTTGCATCTTATCTTTTAAGAGGAATATTAAAACACAGGGTTCAGTACATGAAGGCAGTTAGAATGAATGATTCTTCAAAAATAAGAGAAACCAGAGAAAAGTTCCCGGCATTAACAAAGCCCATTCTCGTGATAGTTGAGGAAGCCCATATATTTGCTCCTCGGGAACACAAAACTCAAGCCGCTTACTGGCTGGGTAAGATCGCTAGGGAAGGAAGAAAATTTGGTATAGGGCTTGGTATAGTATCTCAAAGGCCTAAGAAACTTGATGATGATATACTGAGTCAAACAAACACGAAAATAATCCTTCGGTTAGTCGAGCCTCATGACCAAAGATACGTACAACAGGCAAGCGAACAAATAAGCGAGGATTTGCTTATAGACATAGCCGCTCTTGGAATTGGTGAAGCTGTAGTAGTAGGCTTTGCGATACCGTTACCTGCTATGGTAAAAATATACAACTTTAAAGAAGAGTTTAATGGATATTACGGTGGAGGGGATATTGATATCGTAAAAGAATGGAGTGAGATTGAGGAGGAGAGTGAGATAACACTGGAAGATCTTGCAGGTGAATGAAATGAAATTTGCTCACATAGCAGATGCTCATCTGGGAAGGGAGCAGTTCCAACAACCTTTTAGGTACAGAGATTATCTAAACGCTTTTAGACAGGCTATAGAAAAGTCAATAGATGAGAGAGTAGACTTTATACTACTTGCAGGTGATCTTTTTCACGTAAGCAAGCCATCTCCAAAAGCTATTAGAGACGCAGTAGAAATTTTGAGCTTAGTGAAGAAAAAGAATATACCCGTTTTTGCAATAGAGGGAAACCACGATAAAACAATAAGAGAAACTTCAATATACGATCTGCTTGAGCATTTGGGATTAATATACACTGTTGGAATAAAGAAAACTCCAAGAGAGAGCGAGTTTCAGAAAAGTGTCAAGAAGGGAAATCTCTATCTTGTCTATGGGGTTTTTGGGGATATTGAAATTTATGGTCTAAGACATAACAACAGATGGCAACTTATTAAGAATGGACGAAGTATCCTAAAGAGTATTTTTAGAGGAGGTTCTAATTCAGTTCTAATGCTTCACCAAGCAATTGATTATCTTGCTGAGGGCACACCCTACAAAGATGCCTTTGACTTGAAACTCAGTGAGATTCCAGAAGGATTTAGGTACTATGCATTGGGACATATCCACATGAAAAAGGAACTTAGAAAAGAAGAAAGTGGTCTTTCGGGGGATATTATATATCCGGGATCATTAGAACGAACTGAAATTAGAGAAGCGAGTCACAAGATAACTTACGATAGGAGAATAAGTGTTAAAAAACTTGAGGAGAACATTAAGGGCTTCTATGTTGTTGAGGACTTTGAGCCACGTTTCGTAGAAATAGAAACTCGACCATTTTATAATGTCCTAATAAAAGGAAATTCAAAAATAGAACTCAGAAATAAGATTTCTGATATTAGGGAACATGTAGAAAAAGATAGTATAGTACTCATAACTCTTGAAGGGGTTGTTAAAGGAGGAGTGCATGTAAGCGAGTTCTATGATCTGTTAAAAGATTGGGATCTCTCATATTACAATTTTAATAATAGAGTGTCTTCAGAGGTAGTGGGGATAGATCCAACGAAAACTGTAGACGAGCTTTTAAATGAGATATTGTCTGATTTTGAAAGAGATTTATTCTTACAACTTGCGAATGATCCAAGAAAGTTCTCAGAAGAACTTGATAACTTTATTGATTGGTTGATGGGGGTATATAAACATCCTAAGTCCTCAAGGGAGGCGCGAATTATTGAGGAGGAAAATAAAGAGAGACAAAAGGAAGATAAACCCAAGGTAAAGGGTCCCAAAGCTAAGACTATTGATGCTTGGCTTGGTATGAGGTGAGAGAAATGAGGATAAGATCCCTTAAAATAAAGAATTTTAGAGCTCATGAGAGTTCTTACATTGAATTTAATGATGGGATTAACTTAATAATTGGTCAGAACGGTTCTGGTAAGAGCTCAATTCTTGAAGCAATCTTCGCTGCCCTTTATCTTGGCCATGGGAGTTTTCCTAGAGGATATAAAAGGGTAAATACGAGAATAGGAAAATCCGGGTTTGAACTAGTTCTAAAGTTTGAACATAACGATAAACGGTATGAAATTGTAAGAAAGTCTAATGCTGAAAGCTATCTTAAAGAACATGGAGCAATCCTGTATGACAGGGATAGTGACATTGCTAAATGGTCTGAGAAGCATCTCTATCCTCTCCACGTTTTTAGAAATGCTCTTTATATAAAGCAGGGTGAGATAGAGAACATTCTAATTGATGAGAATGTCAGGGAAAAGGTTCTTAGAAAAGTCTTGGGGATTGAAGATTTTGAAAATAGTGCTAACAATGCCCAAGAGGTTGTTAGGGAGCTGAGAAGGAAAAAAGACTATCTAGAAAAGTTAATTCAAACTTCTGGAGATCTTCAAGGAAGAATAGAAGAGCAAGAGAAAAAGCTTAAGGAGATACTTGTTAGAATAAATGAGCTTAGAAAGCAGGAGATTGAAATTTCAGAAAAGTTGTCTGGAGTTTCAAGGAGATATGAGTATCTCAAAAAACTCAGTGAATTATTGGGTCAAAAAGAAAAGGAAAAACTATCAACCGAAGGCTCATTGAAACAACTTGAAACGGAGATAAAGAATATTAAAGAGAGAATTTCGGAGTTAGAGAAAGAACTTAATGAACTGGGAGATAAGGAAAAACGTCTAATAGAGATTCAATGGGTGGAAGAAGAATATAGAATGCTTAATGCTATTCTCTCAAAGAGAGCTGAGATCCAAAAAATTGAAATTGAAGAAAGTCGGTTAGAAGAACGAATTAGGGGAATACAAAGAGAGATAAGTGAGCTTAGCTCAAAAGAAAAGGAATTTCAGGAAGCTAAAAAACTCGAAAAGGAAGTTTTAGAGAGATATAGAACATTGAAAGGATTTGCGGAAGAGTATGAGAAAGTTAGACAGTTACTTGCTGAAAGGGAGAAATATTTGAAGGAGCTTGAAAAAGCAGGTTATACCAAAGAAAAGCTTACTAAGGAGCTAGAAGAAGTTGAAAAGGCAAAAGAGAAGTTAAAGGAACTTGAAGATAGGCTCGTGAGCCTAAAAGGTGAGCTTAACGGATTGAACAGAATTGAGTGGAAACTAAGGGATAACTTATCGAAACTAGAGGGTGCAAAGGAATGTCCTCTTTGTAAGAGGCCTATACAAGAGCATGATAAAGGGGAAATCGAGAGAGAATATAAGCTGGAATTCGCCAAGATAGAAGAAAAGAAGAAAGAAATTAGTAAACAGCTTAAAGAACTCAAAGAAGAAAAAGAGAAACTTGAAAGGATTAAAAATAGAGAAAAGACTTTAATCAAGCTCTATAAGACATTGGAGTTCCTAGAAACTGTTGAAAAGAAGCTCAAAAGGTATGATATTGAAAGATTGAAAACAAGTTCTGAAGAATTCGAGAAAGTGAGGGAGAAGGCTATTGAGATAAAAAAAGAAATTATCCGATTGAAGAGGGAGACAGAGAGGCTTGTTAAAGTAAAAAAGGAACTGGAGACTATATCAAAAGATTTAGAGAATCTTAAAGGAAGAAAAAGAGCGATTCTTCAAGAAATAAGAGAGAGAGGATTTACTTCTTTTGAAGAAGTGGAAAAGAGGATAAGAAAATTGGATCCCATATACAAGGAGTACATAGAGCTTAGGGCAGTTCCAAAGGAGATTGAAACTCGGAAAAAGAAGCAAAATCTCTTAAAAAACGCATTAGAGAAGAAAGAACGAGAATTTAATATCCTTAAAGAGAATCTTAAAGTTATTTATAGGGAGTTAGAGGAGCTAAATAGACAATTCAGCGAGGAAGAATTTGAGGCTATCCGTAAAGAGCATTTAAATCTATCGAATACTCATGCTGCTTTGCTCAAAGAGATTGAGGGTAGTGAGGTTCTTAAAGAAGAGGTCCTCAAAAATCTAGAAGAGCTCAAAATAAGACTTGAGGAGGTTAAAAAGGCCGAGAAAGAACTTGAGCTTGTTGGTAGGATGATAGCAGACATGAAAACCTTGAGAGAAAAGTTGCTTAAACTAAAAGCAGAAGCAGAAAGGAAAGGTTTAAGTGAAGTGGAAAGAGTTGCAAGTGAACTTTTCTCTGAAATGACGGAAAGAAAGTATCAGGGAATAAAAATAATCAGGGAGAAAAAGTTTGGTAAAGAGAGAATTAGGATAGTTGTCCTTTATCAAGGACAAGAGAAAGAAATTGACTTTTTAAGTGGAGGCGAAAAAATAGCTCTTGGATTATCCTTTAGGCTGGCATTATCGCTTTACAAAGTGAAAAACATGGAGCTCTTAATTTTAGATGAACCTACTCCATTTTTGGATGAAGAAAGAAGGAAAAAGCTGGTAGAGATAATAACTCAGCATCTAAGAAAGATCCCACAAGTGATAATAGTTTCACATGATGAAGAATTAAAGGACGCAGCGGATTATGTTATCAGAGTTACTCTTGTTGGTGGAAGGAGTAATGTAGAGGTGGAAAGTCTTGGCGCGTATTAGTCAAAGTCATCTTAATGATGTGAAGAGATATTTAGACTCTCAGCTGGAGAGGATTGAGGGATTAAAGAGGTTGGTTGTAGAAGCAGGATATAAGTGGGAAGATTTTCCTCCTGAGAGAAAAGCAAACGTTTTTGCCATTGATGGGAGCAGAATGGTGAAGAGATTGAGCGGGGCTATAATCTATGCAGTTTCATCTGTTGCTGTGGGAGAGGACATTCTTCAATGGCATGAAATCGGTTTGGTATCTCCATATAAACACGTTGATGAAAGAATAAGGCTCCATATGGAAATGCTTGAGAACAGGATGGGCGCTTTAACATTTGAGTTGAAAAATGCAGATCTTATTTTAATGGATGGTACGCTAAGTGGTTCTATAGCACGTCCCCCTGCTTATTTAGAAAGTGCCACAAGGCATTTCTATGAGGAAGATAAAATTGGTACTATAAATCTGGTTAAAGGTTTTTTAGAACTTCTTGACTCGGAGTGGGATAAATGGAAGAGGGCTCTTGACAAGGAAGGTGTTATTAACTACTCTACAGTGATGGCCAGAAGAGAAGAAGTTTTTGAATTGTTAAAGCCGTATGTTGTTGAGGAAGAACTTGTTGAAAAAATAGAAAGTGATCCAAATTACAGGGAGGACTTCATAATATTTCTTGAATACTTGGAGTACCTTCACTCAATAGATAAGCTCCTCCAGGGTAAAGTGGCATTTGTGGCAAAAACTTTCTACACTGATGACATAATAAAACAAGTTACAGAAGGTAAGAAGGAGAGCAAGCATGCCTTGATGCCTGATGTTCCAATAATAGACTCAATCTCGAAAAAGAGAGGTTATATGCGGTTTAGATATAGGGAAACTAGAAAATGGTCTCTTCCAGAGGTTATCAAAAAAGCTGCAGGAGATAAGTATCTTCAAAGGGTCATGCTCTTGTTCCCCGAGGAGGGAAACCCAGTTCAGAGTATTCAACCGGCTTATGTGAGGTTTATTGAGAATGGTGTCATATATCTCCTAGAAGCAATTGAGCTTGATGATGAGCTATTATCTGCAATACTCTCTGTTTCTGAAGATGAGTACATTATACCTCTAGAGTATGCTCATCACACTGTTGTTATAAAGAAGCAAGAGTTTGATACTTATGTAGATGCCATACTTAATGCTTTAATAGGAGAAGATCGAAGATATCTAGCATTTTTGAGATATGGTAGAGAGCCATTGGAATGATTCTCAATCTAACTCATTTTTTTAATTAAGAACTTGCTTATTTCTGCTAATATGTCCTTCCTATCTTTAAATAACAAATTCTAAAGCTCTCAATCAATAAGATTAAAAACTTACAAAGCAAATATTAAAACATGAGTGTCTCTTCCCGAGATTTCCTTCCCCGAAGGATACCTCTAAGTCTCATTACAATTCGACCGGCCACCCTTTTTGACTTAAACGAGATCATGCGTATTGAAAGACAATCGTTTAGAGAACAATACCCTAGAGGATTATTTCTAATGTTCCTTGAAGCAAATCGAGAAACTTTCCTAGTTGCTGAGTATAATGGTCAAGTCATTGGTTATGTCATGGGTTATTTGAAGCCGGATATGGAAGGACATATAATGAGCATCGCAGTTGATCCCCTTTACAGGGGGAATGGGATAGGCAGAGCATTAATGGAAGCGGTTATAGATAGGTTAATAAAGCGGGGTGCTCGGTATATAGGGTTGGAAGTTAGGGTTAGCAATCAGGGAGCGATAAAACTCTATGAACGACTAGGGTTTAAGAAGATGAAAATTATCCGGAGGTATTACTCTGATGGAGAAGATGCCTACTATATGATGTTAACTCCAGAGAGTTGGGGGGGCAAGAGTTGAGCGAGTTCAAATTTTATATCAGTGGAGAGAGGGTTTTCAGTACCATGGAAAGTGCGATAAATAAACTTTATAACAAGAGACATTACGGAGAGGTTATCAGTGGAAAGTTATTTCTCTCATTTATTGAAGCTGCCTATCTCCTTGAAAAAGAGTGGATTAGGGTTTTTGAGGGTGAAAAGGAACTAGGTCTTGAAGAACTTTTTGAAAAAGGTAGAAAGAAAGATGAACAGTTTGACTTAAAATTCTTGGTATACAAGGATCTTAGAGACAGGGGATACACTGTCAAGACTGCTCTTAAATATGGCTCTCATTTTAGAGTATATAGGAAGGGTATGGAAGAGCATGCCGACTGGCTTATCTGGGTTGTAAGTGAGAGTCAAAAAATGCATCCAAATGACTTGATTGCAAGGGTTAGGGTGGCCCATGGAGTGAGGAAAAAGATGGTTCTTGCAGTTGTTGATGAGGATAATGATGTTGTTTATTATCAAGTTGAAAGAGTAAAGTTTTGAAAATAAGAAAAGTGGAAATCACTTGAGGAACTCAGTTTTCTTTCCAAGATCCTCAAATGCATCAATTACATATTGTAGGTCTTCTTTGCTGTGGGCTGCTGAGGGTTCAAGTCTTATTCTCGCGGTTCCTAATGGAACAGTTGGATATACGATAGCCTGTGCAAAAATATTGTATTCCTCGTATAATCTTCTACTGAATTCTTGAGCAAGTTTTTCATCATAAAGCATCACTGGGGTAATTGGGTGTTTGGTATTTCCAAGATTGTACCCAATATCACGGAGACCCTTTTGAAGGAAGTATGTGTTGTCCCAAAGCTTTTTGACGAGCTCATCACTGTGTTGAAGAATCTCAACAGCAGCAATAGCTGCAGCGACATCTGGTGGATTTACTGCACTGGAGAATAGGAAGGGTCTTCCTCTTTGTCTTAGGTAATCTATTGCTTCCTCTGGGCCGGCAACGTAACCCCCGATGACACCAAAAGCTTTGCTTAGAGTCCCCATCTCGAAGTCGACTCTATCATGGAGATTGAAGTGATCCACTATACCTCTTCCGTGTTCTCCTAAAACACCCTCACCATGGGCATCATCCACATAAACCATGGCATCATATTGCTCTGCTAACTCTACTATTTCTGGTAGCGGAGCTAAGTCACCATCCATTGAGAAAACTCCATCCGTGACTATGAGTTTTTTCTTCTTGCTTTTAACCTCTTCAAGCTTCTTTTTGAGGTCTTCCATATCAAGGTGCTTGTAGATAACTTTGGGAGCACCGCTTAATCTCATACCGTCTATGATGCTCGCGTGGTTGAGTTCTTCGCTTACAAAAACTCCATCTTCGCCTTTCTTTATGAGGGCACTAATGGCTCCAAGGTTTGCATTATAACCACTCTGGAAGAGAATCGCAGCCTCTCTCTTTTTGAATTTTGCCAGTTTCTCCTCGAGCTCTACGTGGAGTTCCATTGTACCAGCTATAGTTCTAACAGCTCCCGCACCTATACCATAGTCGAGAATTGCTCTTATTGCGGCTTCTTTGATTTTTGGATGTGCGGCAAGGCCAAGGTAGTTGTTGGAACACATGTTAAGAACCTTCTTCCCATCCACAACAACCCAGGGGCCTTGAGAACTTTGAAGGACTCTAATCTTAACATAGAGGCCTTTCTCTTTAAGTTCATTAAGCTCCTCAGTAATCCAATCAAGCTTCGCCATATGCACCACCGAGTAGAATATCTACTTTTTACACCTATAAAAGTTTTTCATGTATCTCAATGATATGTCTACGGTTACCCCTGGAGACAATATAATGGCTTTTTTGTATGTATTGCTTTAGATTAGATCCTAGAAATTTACGATTATCGGCCGTAAATTTTATATATTTCAAGTGCTTAATTTTTGTGGGTCTTCGTAGGGAGGACAGAGCAAAGCCGCAAAGTTAGAATGTTGGCCTGCTTGGTTTTTAATTATAATTAAATTTCAGGATTAGGGATATGATTGTGCTAAATAGGAGGTTGTAGATGATTATATAAGATGTAGAAACACAAGGGGTGAATTCCTAGTGATAAGAAAATTAAAATGGGACTTTTATTTAGTTCTTGTTTTATCTGTGGCTTTTATCCTTATCTTTTCTGTTTCGCTTGGAATCTACAAGGACAAGATGACTAAGAATGAGTTCTGGGATAGATTCATTGGTGAAAGATTAGCCTACGTTTATGTAGTTCCAAATGAGAGTATAGAGGCAACTATTTTCTGGTGTCCTTCCTCTATGAAATTAGAGAAAGATAAGCTGAAAGATAATATTAGTGTAACTATTTCCACGCCCTTAGGTTCACTGGTTCAATACAAAGGAGAAGATCTGCAAAGGTCATTCAGAGGATACTTTAGAATGATTATACCAATGCAGCTTTTGGGCTTTGAGTCTGGGAGCTACGAGTTGGAGAATGTAAACTCCTACATTTATGTTACCACTCCAACTAGAACAGAGAAGTTTACCATCTCCTTAGGAAATTGGATCATTGAAACTGGCAAAGAAATTGCCCCAAAATTAATTATTACCGAAAACAGCCGATATGCTACTACATTTGTAAACGATTCTAAACTGGTAAAATATGAGATAGGGTTGTTTAACCCAACAAATGAGAGCATCTACATTATGAACATTTTTCATCCCCTAGACTCTCAAAGCTTAAGAACTCTCGCTATAGCTTGTTACAACACCACATCCATTTTAGACTTACCAAAAGTGGAAGATGGATCAAAAATTCCAAAAGAGAATCTTCTTTCTTCCACAGGGTGTCAGATACCTCCAAGAGAAAAAAGATACCTTGTCATGTATATCGAAGTTGATCCTACAGTTGAAATGCTCTTATTGAGACCAAAAATAGAGTACAAATTGAACAATAGTACTTTTTTCATGCCCGGAGCAACAATGGAATTTGTTAGAATAACAGAAAGGTGCACAAATTAATAGTTTTCCCAATTTAAGAAGAGTTTGCTTTTCTGTTCTAGATTTTTGGGATGTAAGTTTCTATATAACAATGTTTAAGTAAAAATCAACTCTCTCTAAAACTATGAAAAGTCCAAAGCTTTTAAATATCTGCTTGAGTATAAAGAAGTTAGGTTACGATAATAGGTGATCGCTATGGTTGAGGCGGTAAAAGAGGTTAAAGAAGTCAAAATTCTTGAAAAACCTTGGGTTGAAAAGTACAGGCCTGAGAGACTTGATGACATTGTTGGTCAGGATCATATAGTGAGGAGATTGAAGCATTATGTTAAGACTGGTTCGATGCCCCACCTTCTCCTAGCTGGACCACCAGGCACAGGAAAAACGACTTCTTCACTGTGTTTAGCGAGGGAGCTGTTTGGCGAAAACTGGCGTCATAACTTTTTAGAACTCAACGCGAGCGATGAAAGAGGGATAAACGTCATAAGGGAGAAAGTAAAGGAGTTTGCAAGAACAAAGCCTATTGGAGGAGTAAGTTTCAAGATAATATTCCTCGATGAGGCCGATGCTTTAACTCAAGACGCTCAACAAGCCTTGAGAAGAACAATGGAGATGTTCTCAAGCAACGTTCGCTTTATCTTGAGCTGCAACTATTCCTCTAAGATCATTGAGCCCATTCAGAGTAGATGTGCTATTTTCCGCTTCAGACCACTTAGAGATGAAGATGTAGCCAAGAGACTCAAATACATAGCAGAAAATGAAGAATTAGAGCTCACTGAAGAAGGCCTTCAAGCTATACTTTATGTAGCTGAGGGAGACCTGAGAAGGGCTATAAACGTACTTCAAGCAGCTGCAGCTTTGGACGTAAAGATCACTGACGAAAACGTTTTCTTAGTGGCAAGTAGAGCTCGTCCAGAGGATGTTAGGGAAATGATGCTTTTCGCTTTGGAAGGAAATTTCCTTAAAGCTAGGGACAAACTAAGAGAGATTCTTCTTAAACAAGGATTAAGCGGGGAGGATGTTCTTATACAGATGCACAAAGAGGTGTTTAACCTTCCAATAAGTGAGCCAAAGAAAGTGGCCCTCGCAGATAAAATTGGTGAATACAACTTTAGACTTGTTGAAGGTTCCAATGAAATGATCCAACTTGAAGCGTTGCTTGCTCAATTTACATTGCTTGGCAAGGATTAGGTGAGTTCAAATGCTTCCTTGGACTGAGAAATATAGACCAAAGAGGCTTGTGGATATTGTAAACCAAGATAAGGCCTTAGAAAAGGTCAAGCCGTGGATTGAGCAATGGGTTCATGGAGCCCCTAAAAAGAAGGCTCTTATCTTGGCAGGTCCTCCAGGTAGTGGAAAAACTACTACAGTCTATGCCTTGGCAAATGAATACAAATTTGAGGTTATTGAACTTAATGCCAGCGATGACAGAACATTTGGGAAGATAGAGCGTTATTTAAACGCTGCTTATACAATGGATGTTTTTGGGAGGAGAAGGAAACTTATCTTCTTAGATGAAGCGGATAACATAGAGCCAAGTGGTGCTAGAGAAATAGCCAAACTCATAACCAAGGCTCGCAATCCAATAATAATGTCTGCCAATAGATACTGGGAGGTTCCGATAGAAATAAGAAATAAAGCTGAAATCGTTGAGTACAAGAGATTGACCCAGAGAGATATATTAAAGGCGCTATTTAGGATAATTAAGGCAGAAGGGATCTTTGTTCCTAAAGAAGTTCTCCAGATGATTGCCAAGAGAGCTAGAGGGGATTTAAGAGCTGCTATAAACGACCTTCAGACCGTGGTAAGTGGTGGAGTGGAGGATGCTGAGCTAATTTTAGCATACAGAGATGTTGAAAAGTCCATATTTGAGGCATTAGGGACTATATTTGCAACTGACAACGCTAAAAGGGCTAAAATGGCCCTAATGAATCTTGATAACACTCCAGATGAGGTTCTTCTTTGGCTAGACGAGAATATTCCTTACGTATATTACAAGCCAGAAGATATAGCGAGAGCCTATGATGCCCTTAGTAGGGCAGACATTTACCTAGGACGAGCTAAGAGATCAGGAAGTTACGGGTTGTGGAAGTACGCTATGGATATGATGACTGCAGGGGTTGCAGTTGCAGGGGTAAAGAAAAAAGGATTCATGAGATTTTATCCTCCAAAAACCCTGAGGATTCTTCGTGATACAAAAGAAGAACGTTCTATTAGAGATTCAATCGTGAAGAAGATAATGAAAGGAATGCATATGAGCAAACTTGAGGCCATTGAGACAATGCAAATATTTAAAGCAATATTCGCCAATAATCTCGATGTTGCTGCTCATATAGCTGTTTTCTTGGAATTAGGTGATAAAGAATTAGAGTTTCTAACTGAAGATAAAGAGAAAGCAGCGAAAATTAAAGGAAAGACCCTTTCAATACACAGAAAGCTCAAAAAAGTAAAGACAGAGTTGGAAGCAAGAGTGGAAGAAGTAATAGGGAAAGAAAAAGAAGAGAAAGCTGAAGGGATGGATAAAAAGAGTGAAAAAGAGGAGGCCGTAGAAGCAGAAGGTAAAAAGGAAGAAATAAAGCCAAAGGAGGAAAAAGAAGCAAAAGAGAAAAAGAAGGATAAACAAGCAACTTTATTTGAGTTTTTGAAAAAATAACCTCTCTTTTTCTTTCGAAAAACCCTCTTTAGGAAGCGGTAGGTTACTTTTTGGAATGTTTTAGTTAAGAATCTTAATATCAGCACACACCTTATACACATGGGGTTTAAAATCAGATACCTTCTTTATTTTAACTTCACACTCCTTTCCAAGCTTTTTACATTCTCTAAGAATCCGCTGTTTAAATTCTTCAAGCTCATTTTCATGAACAAACTCGTAGTAATGAACCCACTTTTCAGCCTTTTTTAAAGCTAAGTTTAGAGCATCTACTCCCTTAGGGGTTGGACTTATAACTCTATCGAAATTTCCCAGCTTTGGAACAATGGCAAAGACATCTCCTTGGATAATCTCTATCTTTCCTTTGAGTCGGTGTTTATTTAACTCAATGTTTTCAATGCCTAAAGCTACAGCCTCTTTATTGAGCTCTACTGCTGTAATGCTGACATTCTTATATCTGGCGAGAACAAGAGCATAGGGAAGTACTCCAGCAAAAAGCAAGAGAATTTTTTCACCATCATTGGCAAGTTGGGCCAGCCTATATCTTTCCCCTTTCATCCTTGGGTTAAAGAAAACTTTGCTTAAATCCACCTTGATCTTCACACCGTTTTCCTTGTGGATTGTTGTTAAGCGATTTTCTCCCCAGATTATTGAGTACTCTCGTATTCTAAAAGCTCCAGTATGAAAACCTTTTCTTGCTATAACTTTAAGAAATGGGTGGACTGTTAGGAGACCCTCTACAATCTCTTTTTGCTTATGCTCGATCTCTGGAGGTATCTGGGTGATTGCTATATCACCAATTACATCATACCGCCGTACGAATTTTAGCTCTTCTTCTGTAAACTTGTTCTTTAAAACGCTTTCAAGACTTTGGTATATCTGTCTTTGGGGTCTCATTGGAAGCTCAATATCAACTATTTCAAATCCTAGTTCTCTCACTTTTTGTGGATTTAGTACTGGAAGGAAAATATGCTCGTTAGATCTTTTTGGTCTTCGCTTGCCATCATATACCCCTATTTTTTTGAGAAGTCTCTTGACCCTTTCAGCCTCACTTTTCTTTACTTTTATTGCTGGCATTCTTATCTTCACCCTCCAACATGTTTGCAAGTAGTTTTTGTGAGATTTCTCTAACTAACTCTTTTTCTTCCCTTACTTTGAATTCTTTAAGAATTGTAGCCTCTTGAGAAGTCTCTAATATCTTCGGAGGTAGATATAGAATCAGCAAAGAGTCCCCTGAAATTGCATAGTCTTTTAGTGAAAAGAAGAATTTCGCGACAGAAGTAAATTCATTGTACAACATCAGATATTCAATCCCCTCAAAGTAAATCACGCATCCACCTTTGCGCCGTCTAATGAATTTAAGGATCTCATCTTGAATTACATGTAGTTTTAGTGGATCTGCTTTATCTTTTCCTTCCATCCTACTTATCCAGAGAAATTTATCCGGCTCTAGCCCATACTTTTTAACCCAGAGTGGCTTTTGAGTCCTGCTTATTACAAGCAATCCACTTGAATATCTGAAGAAAAACTCAATTCTTTCTGGAGAAAGAGGTTTTCTTATTATATAAGCTCCAGATATAGGTAACTTACTACGTTTTTCGACTGTCCTTTTTGTTTCCTTTCTCTCCTCCATGGTGATGTATAAGTATCGCAGTAATGATGTTGCAAGATAGAGATAGGAAGCAGTAAAAGAAATTGCTCCTATTTCCCACAAGTGTTTCTGGCTGATAGAGTCGATAATAACGCCAATTGAACCCAAAGTGAAGAGTATAAAAGATATCAAAAGTATTTTAGCCAAAATCTTTCTCGGTTCTTTAAGTGAGCGATAGTATTTATAAGCCTTAAAAACCCCAAAAATTCCTATTTGCATTATCACGAGGCCTGTTATTAGCCCGTATAAATTAATGGTCATCCTTCTCCCCCTCAAATTATAGGTTGGATGTAGTTTATATTAAAACCTTTTTTATCTTTTTTAGGTGTGGGGACTCCTTTTGAAAGGGAGGGGATGAGAGCCCGAAAAGTTTAAATACTTTTTACTCTGTTGCATAGTAATTAATGATACTAATGTACTTGACGCAAAAGAATCATCTTCCAGCGGACAAGAAGACGTACAAACCTCTTCGCACTCTAACACACTTATCTAAAGATCTTCACACTCATTCTTCAGGCTCCTCAAAGAAAGGAGGAAAGGTAACTCACAATTTGTGTAGAATATTTCACTTCCAATAGGGTTCTCTCATGAGAATAGCTTTCTTAAAGATTTCAATAAGCTCTTCATCACTGGCTCCATTTCTTATTGGGGTCACGATATCTACTAGGTCATCTTTTCTAAGGAGACATGTTTTTAGATGACCACTTGAGGTTAACCTTATCCTTGTACAGTTTGCACAAAAAACGGTATTATGCATCGATCTAACTATCTCAACTTCAGCTGTGCCATATTTTGTTGGTATGAAGTATTTTTTCCTTCTGTGCATTCTTCTTTCCTTCGTTTCTATAGCAATCTTTTGGAATTCTTCCTCTAATGGCTTTAATGGATAAAAATATTTCTTAAAAAACCACGAGTTTTCCATCTCTCTAGGAACTTCGATTTCAATAAGCTGAAGAACAGCGTTATTTTGGGCAGCATAGTCCACCATATCCCAAATTTCATCGTCATTAAGCCCTTTCATAACAACCATATTTAGTTTAACGGGAGAGAAAAGCCTAACTGCCTTTTTTATCCCCTTGATAACCTGTGGGAGTACGTCAAAACCTGTGATCTCCTTATATTTATTCCTATCTAATGTGTCTAGACTTATATTTACCCTATCAAGTCCTGCATCTTTTAAGGCTTCCCCTAGGATGTTCATCGTTGTTCCATTTGTTGTCATTGACAGATCGACGACATACGGTCTTATCCTTCTTACTATCTCAACTATATCTTCTCTTACTGTTGGTTCCCCTCCAGTTAGTTTTACTTTTTTTACCCCCAGCTTTGAGGCTATTCTGACTATTCGTTCTATCTCTTCTGGACTCATCTCTTGAAAGTTGAGTGTTTGGCCTTCTCTGTGACAGTAGAAGCAGTTCAAGTTACACTCATGAGTTAGAGAGATCCTAAGGTTCGTGACTGGCCTTCCAAAACGATCCACTAAGATCATGAGCTTCCCTCTAATTATTAAAGTATTTTGCTTTAAAAAAAGCTTTTGGATAAACATATTTGTTAAACCTATTACTTGGCGAAAAGTAAAAGAACGATGAGAGTGTATTATATTTTAGGGGGGAATTACCGTGGATGTAGAGAAAATTCGCGAAGTTGTTAAAAAAGCAGAGCTTCTCCATAAAGAATTTCAGAAAGCTTTTCTGAAGGCTTATTCACTCTCTTCAAATTGGGACTTTGATGAGCTAAGGGGACTACTCTTAACCCTTCATGAGATAATTGAGAAAAAATTTGATGTTGCGTCTGAGATAGTTAGCTTGTCTTCTTTAATTGGGGGTCGTTTTGAAGTTTTTGCAAAGGAACTTCAAAAGAATGAACATCAGATAAAATTTCGTGTAGAAGAACTTCTTCCACTAGTTGAGAGTCCTAAAATTAGTTTTAGTGAAAGAGCTAGGATAAATGCTTCACTTCAAAGACTTTTGCAGTTTTATAGGATCTATGATTACTCTATAACTCAAGCAATTCAGAAATTAACTGGGGAGCTTGAAGGGCTTATATTTATAAGCGAAGAGAGAAAACTACCACCGACCAATATCGTGAATAAAATGCAAAAAATAGAGATGTTAGAAAATACAATTGATACCCTCATATCCTTTGTGTATTACTTGTATTACTACCCTTCATGGGTTCATAAAGTTGAAGAGGCTTTGAGAGACTGGCATTCCAAAGGCCTATTGTGGGTTGAGGTGAGGAACGTAGAAAAAAATAGTGGTGTTGAGAGAACTCATGCCGCTAAAATCCTTGAAGGCTTAATGCTCATCGGTGTTGTGGAAAAACGGGAAAGAGGTGGTGAATATGTCTACAAACTCAGAGGTTTCGGTGAGGATTAGAGGAATATACAGTACTGCATTAACAAAACTGCTACTTGACGAAGGATTTAAAATAAGCCAGCCAAGTCAGAGAATCGTCGAAAGGTTAAACATTGAAAAAGCTTATGATGAATTTGATGTAGATATTCAGGACAAAAGAGATTCCCATGGTGTAGTTTTAGTTGGTACAAAAGTTGAGGAAGTTAAAAAAGTTCTTGAAGAGAAATTTTTGGATGTTTTTTTCAGAAAGATGCCATATCAGCTGTATGGCATATATAAAGGAATGGTGGTTAAGAGAGACGACAGATATGTCTATGTTGATATAGGAAGTGCCATTGGGACATTGCTAATTGAAGAATTCCCAGATGCTATGGAAGGAGACGAAGTGCTAGTTCAGGTAAAGAAAAACAACTTGCTTCCACATTTAAGCGTCCTTCTTACTATCCCAGGAGATTATGCAGTTCTTATTCCAAAGCCAATTGGTACACAGAGACACGTTAAAATTTCTAGGAAAATTAGGGAGCAGAGTGAGCGGGAGAGACTTAGAATACTTGGATTAAGTGTGGATTTAGGGGAATGGGGAGTTCTATGGAGGACAGCTGCAGCATACAAAGATTGGAATTTATTACGAGATGAGCTTATTAAACTTTCAAAAATCGCTGAAAAGCTTAAAGACGCAGATAAATACTCAGCTCCAGCAAAAATTGTAGATGGAAGGGATATATACGAAGTAGAATTTGGAGGAGCGGCTAAGGCAAAGCTTGACGATATTAGAAACACCGTGGTTCCCACAATAGAGGGCCACCATAAATTCAAGGCCTACGACCCCGAGTTTGGGTTTGCAGTTGAGATAGGAGAAGGAATTCTAGCTAAAATGCCATCTCAACGAAAAAAAGTTAGTGAAGGCTTTTTAGAGACGTTAGTTAATAATAAAGGTCCAAAGTCTGGATGGCTTTTTAGATTTGAACATGTAAAGCCAGATGGCCAAATAATTAAGATTGGGCCAGGAGAAATTTTAGAGGTCTCATTAAATCCACTCAAACTTAAGGTTAAGAGGTATCTAAAGCCAGGTAAGTTTTATGATGGGCTGGATGTACCAATAGAACACGGAGATTATGCAATAACAGAGATAGAGGATGGTAAATGGTGGTTCAAACACAGCTACTATGACAAAGAAGGGAATCTGAAAGGAGAATACTACAACATTTGTACTCCAGTTGAGATCTATCCAGACAAAGCCCGTTATGTTGATCTAGAAGTTGATATTGTCAAGTGGCCCGATGGAAAGAAGGAGATAATTGATAAAGAGGAACTAAAGATGCACTACGAAGATGGAGTGATAAGCGAAAAGTTATACAAGGCTATATTGAGGCTTACTCAAGAATTGTTTGAGAAGATTTAGTTTTTTCCACATCTTCTATTCCTTTATCTGTTATTTTAAAATATACAATTCCACCTTCTGGCCTGAACCTATGTCTCTCCAAGATAGCTATTCTCAAACCAGGTCTCAATTTTTCTAAACGTACTATATCCTTACATTTGTACCCTAATGTGTGTTCAGCTATCGGCTTTAGCGTATTTTGTTTTGAGTCAAAATACACCTGGTTGGTTACGATAACTGCTAAATTGTATTTTCTTGATAACCATAGGAGCACTTGGAGTTGTTTTCCTAAATCTACTGTTATAGCACTTTTGTTCTCTTCAACTCTATAGTGGTTTGTTATTGAGTCAACAATAATCATGGAAAACGTTTCGTTAACGATTTTCTTAAGCCTTGATATAGTTTTCCTCTGCTCTTTGAAGTCAAATATTTCAAATATCAGGAATCTTTGGAGAACTGTATTTGCATCCATACCTCGTGACTCCGCCATTTTGGCTAACCTTTCTGGAGAAAAGCCTCCTTCAGTATCAATATATGCTATCTTTCCCATATTTAAAAGCCCTACTTGCATTGCTAGTGTAGTCTTTCCAGTGGCAAATGGTCCATATATCTGTGTTAGAACTCCTTTATCTATACCTCCCCCTAATAACTCGTCTAGGGCTTTACTGCCAGTAGTTAGCATCGTTCACACCGTTAAATCTCAAAAGGCTTGCCGATCTCTAAGACTTTCACTAGGCTCCAAACCCTTTTCTCTCGGAGTTCATTGATAAGTTTGTTTGGGTCAGCCTCACTGTAGGCTCCATAATGCATAGGTATTGTAATCTTTGGTCGCATGATTTCTACAATATTTGCAGCTTCTCTCACATTTGCTGTTGATCTCCCACTTATTGGAACAAAAAGAACATCAACCTCTCCACGCAAGTTTTTGAAAATTGGGGTATAATATGTGTCTCCAGGGTGGAAGATAGTTTTCTTTCCATTGGAAATAATGTAACCAAGAGGATATTGGCTGGAGGGATGCTCCACAAAAATCGCTTTTACTCTCACATTGTTTTCTAATTCTATCTCTTCTCCTCCTCTTATTTCCCTCACTTTGGTGATTCCATCGCTTATTGCCATCAAATAAACGGTTTTCGGTCCAATCACTGTAGCATCTCTGAGTCTTGCTAGGAGAGGAGTCTTTCCATAGTGATCACTGTGCTCATGAGTTACTAGGATGTAGTCAATGCCGTCTATGGCATCATCATTTACATACTCATAAGGATCTATGAGGATTTTTACCCCTCTTGTTTCGATCCAAAAGCACGCGTGTCCATACCAAATAATCTTCATAGGCGTAGCCTCCACGGATAATAGAGTGGAACTCCACTTAAATCTTTCCCATATAACGTTGGTTTTATAAAGGAGTTCTCATTATTTCGATTTGAAGCCATATGAAAGACCTGAGAGTTAGAGGACCTTATTCAGTATGGAAGTTTAGAGAAAAAAGAGGAAACGTTTGGAATATTCCAAGTAGAACTAAAGAGGAAACTTGCAATACAAATAAGAGATTTGCTATTGAGAAAGTAAAGCTTGCAAAGATTCCTGGGGTCTTTTCTCTTAATAAGAATAAGCTGGGTAATATCATAATCCAGAAGGATTTCTTCACATGGTTTAATGTTAGGGGGGTTTAAAATTGAGAAGATATTTTTTCCTGCCTCTGACTTTGCCATTTTTAATTTTCCTGGTCTTGTTGTTACCTTTGTTATTCATACTCTTTGCTAGTACAATAACTATTGCTTTCCAGAAGCTGGGACTTCCTTTACCTGTAGCGTTTACTTTATTCTGGGCAGCTTTGATAGGAAGTTTTGTGAATATTCCAATTACAGAAATAAGGAGTTATGGTCCAATCGTAAAGGTGGCAAAAGTCTCTTTCTTTGGAGTTACGTATCCAGTTCCATATGTGGACTGGGGAGAGCAGAAGACTATTGTTAGTATAAACGTTGGTGGTGCACTCGTTCCTTTAAGTATTGTTGTGTATGAAGTAGTAAGACTTTTAATCCTTGATGAAACGTTCCTTCTCACTAGGATGATAGTGGCTATTTTGGTTTCTGCTGTGGTCAGTAAAGCTTTCTCTAGACCCGTGAAAGGCTTGGGAATAGCTATCCCAACCTTTATTCCACCTTTAGTTGCGGTAATACTTGCTCTTTCGATAGGTGCCTATAATAAACCCCTTATTGCATATACCAGTGGGACCATGGGTGTCTTAATAGGAGCCGATCTCTTAAATTGGGACAAACTCAAAGAACTCAGTGCTCCAATGGTGAGCATTGGAGGAGCGGGAACCTTTGATGGTATATTCTTAGCTGGTATTATAGCGGTTCTCTTAGTATGAGAAAAGATATTAAGTCTTGGGGGAACCTTTCATGGAGGTGACAAGAATGAAAGTAATCTTAGGTAGTGGTGCATATCACATGGCAGAGGAAATTAAGAACAAAGCTGAGAAGTTTGGAAAAACTGTTGTTGAGGTAGAAATAAAAACTTTCCCTGATGGGGAGAAGTATGTTAGAGTGCTTGGAGACGGCGAAGAAGCTTTAGTTATACAATCGACCTTTAATCCTCAAAATGAACATCTAATTGAACTTTTGCTCCTAGGAGATGCACTTAAGGAAAAAGGATTCAAGCATCTTAAAGCTGTTGTCCCTTACTTAGCATACTCTAGGCAAGATAGAGTAACCAAGAAAGGTGAGCCCATAAGTGTTAGGGCAATCATGAAGATGATTGGACTTTATTATGATGAACTTTATGTGTTTGATCTCCACAATCCTAAAACACTGGAATTTTTCCCCGGCAAAGCTGTGAATTTGAGCCCTGCCAAAGCCATAGCCAAGTACTTTGAAGATAACCTTGACAACGGTTTAGTTCTTGCACCAGACAAGGGTGCATTAGAAAGAGCAAAAGCTGTTGCAGATATTTTGGGGTTGGACTTCAGTTATTTTGAAAAGAAACGCATCTCACCAACAGAAGTACAAATGACACCTGTGGATGTGGACGTTAAAGGCAAGAACGTGCTTATAGTAGATGATATTATAAGCACTGGTGGAACTATGATAAAAGCTGCAAATATTCTCAGAAACATGGGAGCAGATAAAATATTTGTTGTTGCTACACATGGAGTTTTTGCAGAGGGGGCCATTGAAAGAGTAAGCGCCGCTGTTGATGAACTTGCTGTTATAAACACAATTCCTACACCAGTCTCGAAAATAAGCATTGTTGAAGATATTTTGGGGCTTTAACTTTTTTTAATTTTAAAGATTCAACTTTGGATTTCAAGTTGAACTTCTCACAAGGGTTATATCTAGTCTTTTGGTATATTCGTGGTTCAATAGTACTGCAGGTCTGCATTGATACTTCTCAGCACTTGAGAAGAGGAGTACCAGAGCTGTTGGAAATAGGTAGATATTACTCTAAATTCAATGAAGTCAAGCACATTGAGAGAGATGAAGGTGGTGGAAAGGGCATATTGTCACGAGATATGGTGGAGGGTATTTGCTAGTATCATTCTTATGTTTACTTCCTTCTGTATATATTTTCCTCAAGTGTTCTATGGTATGTCCATTTAAAAATACTGCTTGGTGAGAGGCTTAAACTTCTTTTAGAAGATTTAGCGAAGAAAATATACTTGAGGATATATGGTTACACTAGCTTAAGTTGCAAGAAATCTTACATTTATTTGTTAAAAAGTGGGTATTATTGGAATGTTTTTTGACAGTTTCTTTTTCAAAAATCTCCTTACTGAAGGGTTTTGCAAAAATTTTTCATTGTGGGGGTCTCGGACTATAGGGTGGAGCGCCCGAATGAGGGTGCCCAAAGCCCAGGCATAAAACGGCGGCGTCGAGGGGAGTGGGTGCAAAGCACCCAACAATGAACCCCGCCCTCCAGCCTTGGGCACAGCAAAGTGCGCTCCCAAGGAAACCCGAAAGGGGACCCCTTGGGGGTAAGGCAGGCCCAACACCCCGACCAAACCCCGGATGGGTTTTATGGTACTCCCTTTTGAAGGGAGTCCCACCGGCCGTACTCCTAATAGCAATTCCGGTTGATCCTGCCGGAGGCCACTGCTATCGGGGTCCGACTAAGCCATGCGAGTCACGGGGGTGTCCCTTTGGGGCACCACCGGCGGACGGCTCAGTAACACGTCGGTAACCTACCCTCGGGAGGGGGATAACCCCGGGAAACTGGGGCTAATCCCCCATAGGCCTGAGGTACTGGAAGGTCCTCAGGCCGAAAGGGACTTTGTCCGCCCGAGGATGGGCCGGCGGCCGATTAGGTAGTTGGTGGGGTAACGGCCCACCAAGCCGAAGATCGGTACGGGCTGTGAGAGCAGGAGCCCGGAGATGGACACTGAGACACGGGTCCAGGCCCTACGGGGCGCAGCAGGCGCGAAACCTCCGCAATGCGGGAAACCGCGACGGGGGGACCCCGAGTGCCGTGGCAACGCCACGGCTTTTCCGGAGTGTAAAAAGCTCCGGGAATAAGGGCTGGGCAAGGCCGGTGGCAGCCGCCGCGGTAATACCGGCGGCCCGAGTGGTGGCCGCTATTATTGGGCCTAAAGCGTCCGTAGCCGGGCCCGTAAGTCCCTGGCGAAATCCCACGGCTCAACCGTGGGGCTTGCTGGGGATACTGCGGGTCTTGGGACCGGGAGAGGCGGGGGGTACCCCTGGGGTAGGGGTGAAATCCTATAATCCCAGGGGGACCGCCAGTGGCGAAGGCGCCCCGCTGGAACGGGTCCGACGGTGAGGGACGAAGGCCAGGGGAGCAAACCGGATTAGATACCCGGGTAGTCCTGGCTGTAAAGGATGCGGGCTAGGTGTCGGGTGAGCTTCGAGCTCGCCCGGTGCCGTAGGGAAGCCGTTAAGCCCGCCGCCTGGGGAGTACGGCCGCAAGGCTGAAACTTAAAGGAATTGGCGGGGGAGCACTACAAGGGGTGGAGCGTGCGGTTTAATTGGATTCAACGCCGGGAACCTCACCGGGGGCGACGGCAGGATGAAGGCCAGGCTGAAGGTCTTGCCGGACACGCCGAGAGGAGGTGCATGGCCGCCGTCAGCTCGTACCGTGAGGCGTCCACTTAAGTGTGGTAACGAGCGAGACCCGTGCCCCCAGTTGCCAGCCCTTCCCGTTGGGAAGGGGGCACTCTGGGGGGACTGCCGGCGATAAGCCGGAGGAAGGAGCGGGCGACGGTAGGTCAGTATGCCCCGAAACCCCCGGGCTACACGCGCGCTACAATGGGCGGGACAATGGGATCCGACCCCGAAAGGGGAAGGGAATCCCCTAAACCCGCCCCCAGTTCGGATCGCGGGCTGCAACTCGCCCGCGTGAAGCTGGAATCCCTAGTACCCGCGTGTCATCATCGCGCGGCGAATACGTCCCTGCTCCTTGCACACACCGCCCGTCACTCCACCCGAGCGGGGTCTGGATGAGGCTCCGTCCTCTGGGCGGGGTCGAGTCCGGGCTCCGTGAGGGGGGAGAAGTCGTAACAAGGTAGCCGTAGGGGAACCTACGGCTCGATCACCTCCTATCGCCGGAAACCCATCCGGGGGGCTTAAGGGGTGTTGGGTCTGCTTGAAGTGGGCCGGTAGCTCAGCCTGGGAGAGCGCCGGCTTTGCAAGCCGGAGGCCCCGGGTTCAAATCCCGGCCGGTCCACCACGAAGAGGTGCACATCCCGAGCAAAGCTCGGGGTGGAAGGGTCCTAGGCCCCGAAATAGGGGTCACGATGAGGACCGTGCATAGGTAGATTTGGCCCAAAAAATGTCCAGCCTCCAAGTAGGGGGTAAGAAACCTAAGCCACCTGGTGGATGGCTCGGCTCGGGGCGCCGACGAAGGGCGTGGCAAGCTGCGATAAGCCCCGGTGAGGCGCAGGCAGCCTTCGAGCCGGGGATTCCCGAATGGGACTTCCTGCGGCTTTGCCGCACTCCCACCAGGGAGAGGGAACGCGGGGAATTGAAACATCTTAGTACCCGCAGGAAAAGAAAGCAAAAGCGATGCCGTGAGTAGGGGCGACCGAAAACGGCACAGGGCAAACTGAACCCTGAGTGGAAACACTCAGGGGATGTGGTGTAGCAGGGCCCTGCATTGGAGCCTCTCGGGTGAAGCCGAAGTCCGCTGGAACGCGGCGCCGGAGAGGGTGATAGCCCCGTAGGCGTAAGCCCGAAGGCTCCTGCGGGGTTCCTGAGTACCGTCGGTCGGATATCCGGCGGGAAGCTGGGAGGCATCGGCTCCCAACCCTAAATACGTCCCGAGACCGATAGCGAACTAGTACCGTGAGGGAAAGCTGAAAAGCACCCCGGGAGGGGGGTGAAAAGAGCCTGAAACCAGGTGGCGATAGTTGGGTGCGGCCCGAAAGGAATGATTCTTCCCGAAGGAAATCCCGGCGACGGGAGAGTACGAGGGAAGAGGACCGGGGTTGCACCGTCCGTCTTGAAACACGGGGCAGGGAGTTCACGGCCGTGGCGAGGTTAAGGGGATAAATCCCCGGAGCCGCAGGGAAACCGACAGGTCCGCAGGCGCTTCGCCGAGGGACGGGGTGTGAAAGCGCCCGGAGTCACGGCCGTGAGACCCGAAACCGGTCGATCTAGCCCGGGGCAGGGTGAAGTCCCTCAACAGAGGGATGGAGGCCCGTTAGGGATGCTGATGTGCAATTCGCTCCCGTGACCTCGGGCTAGGGGTGAAAGGCCAATCGAGGCCGGAGATAGCTGGTTCCCGCCGAATTATCCCGCAGGATAGCCTCCCCGGAGGTAGGTAGTGGGGTAGAGCACTGATTGGGTGTGCAGGGGGCGAAAGCCTCCGGCACCCTGTCAAACTCCGAACCCACTACCGCCGTAGATGGGGGGAGTAGGGTGACGGTGTAAGCCGTCCACCGAGAGGGGAACAACCCAGACCGGGGTTAAGGCCCCAAAGTGCCGGCTAAGTATTACTCCAAAGGGTGTCCCTGGCCTTAGACAGCGGGGAGGTAGGCTTAGAAGCAGCCATCCTTTAAAGAGTGCGTAACAGCTCACCCGTCGAGGTCAGGGGCCCCGAAAATGGACGGGGTTCAAGCCGGCCGCCGAGACCCCGGCGCACGGACCGATTGGTCCGTGATCGGGTAGGCGGGCGTCCCGATGGGGTAGAAGTCGGGCCGTGAGGTCCGGTGGACCCGTCGGGATTGCGGATCCTGCCGGGAGTAGCAGCATAGCCGGGTGAGAATCCCGGCCGCCGAAGGGGCCAGGGTTCCACGGCAATGTTCGTCAGCCGTGGGTTAGTCGGTCCTAAGCCAGCCCGTAACTCGGTGCTGGCGAAAGGGAAACGGGTTTATATTCCCGTACCGCGGAGGTAGGTGCGGCAACGCAAGCTCCGAGGGTGACGCCTCGGGGTAGGCGGACCGGTCCACAAGGCCGGCTAAGCGTATAAGCCCGGGGAGTGCCGTAATGGCGAGAACCGGGTGAAAGCGCGAATGGCCTCCCGTAAGGGGGGTTCCGCCGATCCCTGGGGCCCGTGAAAAGCCCTTGGAGAACGATCCTCCGCGACCGTACCGAGAACTGACACTGGTGCCCCTGGGTGAGAAGCCTAAGGCGTGTCGGGGGAAACCCAGCCGAGGGAACTCGGCAAATTGGCCCTGTAACTTCGGGAGAAGGGGTGCCTGCGGTTGCGTAAACCGCAGGTCGCAGTGACTAGGGGGGCCCGACTGTTTAGTAAAAACACAGGTCCCAGCTAGCCCGAAAGGGTTTGTACTGGGGCCGACGCCTGCCCAGTGCCGGTACGTGAAGCCCGGGTTCAACCGGGTGAAGCGCCGGTAAACGGCGGGGGTAACTATAACCCTCTTAAGGTAGCGAAATTCCTTGTCGGTTAAATGCCGACCTGCATGAATGGCGTAACGAGGTCCCCACTGTCCCCGGCTGGGGCCCGGCGAAACCACTGCCTGGCGCATATGCCAGGGACCCCCGGTGGGAAGCGAAGACCCCATGGAGCTTTACTGCAGCCTGCCGTTGCCATACGGCGGAGGGTGCGCAGCGTAGGCGGGAGGCGTCGAAGTCCGGTCTCCGGGCCGGATGGAGCCGTCCATGAGACACCGCCCACCCTTTGCCGTATGGCTAACCCGCAAAAGCGGGGACAGCGGTAGGTGGGCAGTTTGGCTGGGGCGGCACACCCTCGAAAAGGTATCGAGGGTGCCCTAAGGTCGGCTCAGGCGGGTCAGGAATCCGCCGTAGAGTGCAAGGGCAAAAGCCGGCCTGACTGGACCCGTAACAGAGGCGGGTCCAGCCGCGAAAGCGTGGCCTAGCGAACCCCAGAGCCTCCCCGGTGGGGGCCTGGGATGACAGAAAAGCTACCCTGGGGATAACAGAGTCGTCTCGGGCGAGAGCCCATATCGACCCCGAGGCTTGCTACCTCGCTGTCGGCTCTTCCCATCCTGGTCCTGCAGCAGGGGCCAAGGGTGGGGGTGTTCACCCATTAAAGGGGAACGTGAGCTGGGTTTAGACCGTCGTGAGACAGGTCGGATGCTATCTACCGGGGGTGCTGGCCGCCTGAGGGGAAGGCGCCCTTAGTACGAGAGGAACAGGGTGCCGCGGCCTCTGGTCTACCGGTTGTCCTACAGGGCATAGCCGGGCAGCTACGCCGTAGCCGATAAGGCCTGAAGGCATCTAAGGCCGAAGCGGCCCCCGAAAATAGGCGGCCACTCCCTGGCGCAAGGGGTCGGGTGACCGGTCCGTTGCCAGGGACGAGGGCGCCCGCAGAAGACGGGTTTGATGGAGCGGGGATGTAAGCGGGAAGGGAAACCGACCCGTTTAGTCTGCCGCTCCCAATAGCCCGAGGTTCTTACCCCCGAAAGGGGGCTGGGCATTTGATAGGCCAAATCTACCTATGCACGGTCCTTGTAACTTTAATCTCTTCTGAATGTATATTCCAGTTTAACGATAATTTCAAAAATCTAAGTTATGATTATTTCTTGGTGAAAATAATGAAATTGTTGATTCTAGACCTTGATGGTACTTTGTGGGATCACTATGATGCATCTAGGTTGACCCCTCCATTTAAAGTCAATAGGAATGAATTAGTTGACTCTTATGGAAATAAATTGCGACTTTTTGAAGGAGCTAGGGAGTTTCTTGAATGGGCAAAAGACAGATTTCTCTTGAGTATTGCAAGCTGGAATGTAGAAGAATTGGTTCGACCTATTCTTGAAGAATTTGGTATTTGGCATTACTTTGTTTTTCCTAAAATTGAAAACCATCCAAATAAAGCCGATATGATACTTAGGACTCTCAAACAACTTCAAACCATTGGGTATGAGATAAATGAAGTAATCTATGTTGACGATAGGACTCTTCATCTAGAAGAAGTCAAAAGGGCAATTCCAGAGATAAAGTTTGTTCATATGTGGAGAGATGTAAAAAATTTTGAAGAACTTAAATTCTACCTCATAGAAAGAAGTTGGGGTGAGGAAAATGGAACTTTTGATAGTTAGGGATAAGAGGATTGATTATGACGGCTCTGCCATAAAGAGTCACTGGGCGTACAGGAACTTTGGAGTTCTAGGAAATTCAATAGTCATTTTCAGGGGAAAATGTAATGTCAAAGTTGAAGAGATGATCGATATTGAGGATCTCCGTCAGAAAAAGGAGATAAAAAGTGATGACATGGTCCATTATATAATAGAGGTTTTTGAGGTTCCAAATGTTTTCTTAGCGTCAGTCCTTCAGAAGCTCTTTATAGTAAGGCTCTGTGAAGTTTTGGAGGCATACGGAATAAAAACTTCCAGACGCGGCGATGACATTTACGTCAATGATAAGAAACTTAGTATTTCTATTGCTACAATCTCTCCGATGAGTATTAAAGTTCACATAGGGATAAACGTGGAAGCAAAAGGAATTCCAGAAGAAGTCACTGCAATAGGTCTAAAAGAGCTTGGAATAAATAACATTGAGGAATTTATGGAAGCAAGTGGAAAAGCGCTAGTGGAAGAATTCTTAAAGGCCAAAAAGGATAGTCTAAAAGTTAGATGGGCTGAATAGCTAGAGTATACTCCTAATTAGTATCCCTATGATTGGTACGGAGAGATTGTCGTCTATAAATCGCTGGTATTCAGCAAATGTAAGAATAATACTCCATAAGAACTTTGAGTACCAAGAAACACTCTGAAGGAAAAAGAAGGCTATTAAAAGACTTGAGAAAAAGTATCCTACACTACCACTCCAGTGTTTCTTTAAATTTACATTATACCCTCTTTTTCTGAAATAATGAAATCTTATGATTCCAGTAACCCCATCACTTATTGCCATAACCAAAAGAAGTGCTGTTGCATATTCTCTGGGGAGGAAAAACACTACTACGGCTGCAGAGAATGCAAAGAACACCTCCCCATAATTCTTATCTATTTGATACCACTGAAGTTCTCCCTTCTTTATGTGCAAATATAATTGGGCGGTTCCAAAAAGAAGTGCTGCTAGAGAGAATATTTCTTTGGGGATTTGTTCGAAATAGTAGAGGAGTGTTGCAGGCACAATGCTGAAATGAATTATTTTTCTGTTTACCCATGCATATTCTTTGCCTGTGTACTTTGTTATGAATATTGCACTTAAAATAGGGAGTGCTGCAAAAAATACTGCCGTTGCTATGTTCATTTCCATCACCCGTTAATAGGAGGTCAAAATATTTAAACTTTGTTTGTTCGCATTTCTATTTGAAAACGCAGAGCCAAAACTTAAAAATGATCTTTATGAGTCTACATTGGGGGATGAAAAATGGTTCATTGGGCTGATTATATGGCTGAGAAAATTATTCGAGAAAAGGGGGATAAAGAGTCCTATGTAGTTGAGAGTGGAATCACTCCTAGTGGTTATGTCCACATAGGAAACTTTAGAGAACTTTTCACCACTTATATAGTAGGTCACGCTTTAAAAGACAAAGGAAAGAAGGTTAGACATATTCATATGTGGGATGATTATGATAGGTTTAGAAAAGTCCCGAAAAACGTTCCCAAGGAATGGCAAGAGTATCTCACAATGCCTGTAAGTGAAGTTCCTGATCCTTGGGGATGTCATGAGAGTTATGCTGATCACTTTAGAGAGCTCTTTGAAGAAGAAGTAGAAAAGTTAGGCATTGCTGTGGATTTCCTAAGGGCGAGCGAACTTTACAAAAGTGGAGAATACGCTAATGATGTGAGGATAGCCCTTGAAAAGAGAAACAAGATTATGGAGATCTTAAATAAGTTTAGAGACATGGCAAAACAGCCCCATTTGCCTGAAGATTGGCAACCAGTTCAAATTTATTGTCCTAACTGCCGCAAAGAGGCTCAATTTGTCGAATGGGATGGCGAATGGAAGATAAAGTATAGATGTATACATTGTGACCGTGAAGATGTTACAGACATCAGAGACGGGAATGTTAAGCTCAGATGGAGGGTAGACTGGCCCATGAGATGGGCTCACTTTAATGTGGATTTTGAACCAGCTGGAAAGGATCACCTAGCAGCAGGTTCAGGATATGAAACGGGTATTGAGATAATAAAGGCAGTTTATGGAAAAGAACCTCCGATGCCGCTTATGTATGAGTTTGTAGGCATAAAAGGTCAAAAAGGTAAGATGAGTGGATCTAAGGGAAACGTTATATTGCTGAGCGATCTTTATGAAGTTCTAGAGCCGGGAGTAATAAGGTTCCTCTATGCGAGACATAGGCCGAACAAGGAAATAAAAATCGACCTCGAATTAGGTTTGTTAAATCTTTATGATGAATTTGATAAGGTCGAGAGGCTGTATTTTGGTATGGAAGAGGCTAAAAACCCTGAAGAAGGGGAAGAGCTTAAGAGGACTTATGAACTTTCAATGCCCTTTATTCCAGAGCGATTAATAGCGCAGGCACCTTTTAGGTTCCTCGTAGTGCTAGTTCAGATGCCCCATTTGGACGAGGATAAAATAATAAATGTGCTAAAGGAACAGGGTCATATTCCAACTGATCTGGGAAAAGAAGATCTAGAGAGAATAAAATTGAGGATACAGCTTGCTAAAAACTGGGTAGAGAAATATGCTCCTGAAGGAGTTAAATTTGAACTTCAAGAAAAATTGCCCACAGTAGAGATGAGTGAAGACATCAAAGAAGCTTTGGAAGAACTCGCAGAATGGATTGAAAGAAAGGAAAGATTTACAGTCGATGAGTTAAACACGGTTATCTTCGATGCTGCTAAAAAACGGGGAATTTCAAGTAAAAAATACTTTAAAGTGCTTTATAGTTTGTTTATAGGTAAAGAACGGGGTCCAAGATTAGCTCCATTCTTAGCGTCACTGGACAGGGAATTTGTCATTAAGAGGCTTAGACTCGAGTCTTAGTTTCTTATTTTTTCTTGTAGATATTTAGATATGAAAGTTCATCAAGTTTAATGGTCTCTATTGGAGTGAAATACATTCTTGCAAGTAGATCTATAGTTGTACTTCCCCAAATAACAAATCTGACTCGAAAAGTGATTTCATCACTTCTGTATTCTATCAGGGCGGTTTTCTCTTCTTTATCTATAACGACTTTATTAATCCAATATTTTTCTCCTATGACAGTCCCCATCTGGATTCGAGAGAGTAGCTCTCTCATATCTATAAAGTTTATTAAAAAGAGCCCTTCCTTTTTAAGGACCCTCCTTACTTCTTTGAAGACCCTATTTAGTTCTCTTGGTAAAAAATGTGTCGTTGTGTTTCCAAGAAATATTACATAGTCAAATATATTATCTTCAAAGGGAAGATTCATAGCATTCCCAATAAGGAATTCGACTTTAGAGTTCTTTTCATTTCCATAAGTCCTGGCTTTCTCTATCATCTTTTCACTGATATCCACTCCGATTATATCGAATCCATACTCTTCAAGAAGAAATGAAAATCCTCCGACCCCGCAAGCCAAATCTAAAACTTTTCCTTTCTTCTCCATGAATTTGAGTAAATAGGGCTCGAGTTCTTCTATTCTTTTTTGATATTCTTTTGAGTAAATATCAGTATATGCCCTAAATGCCTGATAGTATTCTTCAAATCCCATGAGAATAGATAGGGTGTCTAATAAATAAATCTTCTCTCGAGCGCCAGATTTTTAACCCCTCTCTCTTAATATTCTCGGTGACAGGCATGGAGTTCAATTTAATCATAACCGGTGTTGGTGGTCAAGGGGGGCTTACACTTTCAAGAATCATTGGAAATGCCGCAATGAAAGAAGGTTATAATGTCAGAATTGGTGAAACTCTTGGAATGAGCCAGAGGTATGGAAGCGTGCTTAGTTATCTTCGTTTTGGAGAAGAGGTTTATTCTCCTCTAATTGAAGAAGGAGAAGCTGATTTAATGCTGGCCCTTGAACCTGCAGAGGCCTTAAGAAATGCTCGCTTTTTAAGTGGAAAAAGTTATGCAATAGTTAATGCATATCCTATTCACACAGCCACCACTTTGGTCGGGAAAGAGGAATATCCAGATCTGAATGACGTCCAGAAGGCCTTAAAAAGAATATGTCCTGTTGAAATGATGGATTTCCAAAAGGAGGCAGATAAAATTAATCCACGGACCCTTGGAGTTTTAATGCTTGGTTATGCTTACGGTAGGGGCTTGGTACCACTAAGGAAGGAGAGCCTCATTGAGGGTATTAAAGAAACATTGAAGGCTAAGCTGTGGGAAGTTAATATTCTAGCCTTAGAGAGGGGTATTGAACTGGCTAGATAATTTTTCCATTATTCTTTCTGACCTCCTCCCCGCTTTTCAAGATGGGGAGGTTTGAGGGGTTTCATTCAGACCCACCCTAAAGAGCGAGACTTTCAAAAGAAAAATGTAAAACCAAAAAGCACTTAAATTATTTAGGTTACTCTAACCTAGGTGAGGTGTGTGGAAATAAGTAAAAGGGAAGAGGAGTACTTGGAGACTATGTATATTCTTCAAAAGAATAAGGGGATAATTAGGGTAAAAGATATCTCAAAAAAACTCGGAGTAAGGCCTCCGAGTGTTGTTGATGCGCTCAAAAAGCTTAATGAGAAAGGATTTATTGAGTATGAAAAATATGATAGGATTTTACTAACTGAGAAGGGAGTAGAAGTTGCAAAATCTACCTACCAAAAGCATCTACTTTTAATGAAATTCTTCACCGAAATCCTTGGGATCCCCCCTGAGATAGCAGAAGAAGATGCATGCCAGTTTGAACATTATGTGCATGAAATAACAGCTGAGAGAATGAAAGAATTTGCCAAGTACATAGAGGAGCACTGTCCTTATGTGCTTAAGCAATTTCTGAAGGAGTCTAAAGAAAAAAGTTGAGAAAAGCTCTTTTCTTAAATTTTAGGGGGTCAGAAGACCCCTCCTAAATATGCAAAGTATCCTATGAAGATCAAGGTTAATATGTACATGAGTGGGTGTATTTCTTTTCTACGGCCACTGAAGAGCTTAAGTATGGTGTAGCTTATGAAGCCCATTCCTATTCCATCTGCAATTGAGTAAGTGTAAGGTATGGTTATGAGTACTAGGAATGCTGGAATAGCTTCACTTGCGTCGTCAAAGTCTACCCCTCTTATTGCACTTAGCATGTAGTAACCCACTATAACAAGAGCTGGGGCTGTTGCAAATGCAGGGATAGCTTGGGCAAGTGGGGCTATGAATAATCCTACTGCTAGAAACAAAAGGCCTGTAACGAGGGCTGTCATTCCTGTTCTTCCACCTTCTTCTATACCAGCCGCACTTTCTATGTATGTAGTAACCGTTGAAGTGCCAAGCAACGCTCCAAAAGTCGTACCTATTGCATCAGTTAAAAGTACCTTTTCAGCATCTGGTACTTTTCCTTCTTTTGTTAGAAATCCTGCTTTGGCACTCAATCCTGTGACTGTTCCAAGCGTGTCGAAGAAATCTACCATAAAGAAGGCAAATACTACACCAATAGCCCCCACATTGAGAAGTCCCTGGAGATCAAGCTTTAGGAAGGTGTAGCTTATGTTTGGTGTTGAAAAGATATGGTCTGGCCAGGGTGCAGCACCAGTTATCCATCCAAGTATACTGGTAGTGATGATTGAGATCAATAAAGCTCCTTTAATTCTAAGGGCGATAAGGACTCCCGCAAGGAATAGTCCAAAGAAGAATAGTATTATGGGCTTCGTGGCAAGTGCGGATACATTAAAGCCAGTGAACTTTAAGACACCACTTTCATCAACAAAGGCCGTTAAAAGGCCCACATCGTTGAGACCTATAAATGTCAAGAAAAGACCTATACCTGCTCCAACGGCATATTTCTGACTCAGGGGGATTGCGTGTATTATGGCGCTTCTTACTTTTGTGACGCTTAGTACTATGAAGAGTATACCTTCAACGAAAACAGCTGCGAGGGCAACTCTCCAATCATAACCCATTCCAATAACAACGCTGTATGCGAAATAAGCGTTAAGGCCCATTCCTGGGGCTAATGCAAAAGGCTTCTTTGCATAGAGTCCCATTATTATTGTGGATATTCCTGCTGCTAATGCTGTAACAGCTACAAGTGAGTTAAATGCTTCCTTACCTATTGCATCGCTCAATATAGCTGGGTTCACAAAGAGTATGTATGCCATAGTCATAAACGTTGTAATACCGGCGAGCACTTCGGTTTTCATATTTGTTCTATACTCAGTGAACTCAAAATACTCTTCGAACCACGACATTTCGCTCACCTCAAATTGATACAAAAATGCTAAAATAATAAGGATATTTAAATATTTTTGGACATAAATATGTTAAATTAAAAGAAGCGTAAATATTTAAAAGATCATACAAGAGAAGGAAGGGGTTGTTGTAAATGATTGATGAAGAATTTAGAAAAAGGCTTGCAGAACATGCTCTTGAATATCATAGGAATAATTTTCCAGGAAATGGTAAGATAGAAATTATTCCAAAGGTGAAAGTTGGGGATCCTTATGATCTCAGCTTGGCTTATACCCCAGGGGTTGCTGAACCGTGCAGATCTATTGTTGCTGGGAGGAGTTATGAGGATTATACTGTAATTCCAAATACTGTAGCTGTTATTTCTGATGGTTCTGCAGTACTGGGTCTTGGAGATATTGGTGTCTTGGCCGGAATGCCCGTTCTGGAGGGAAAATGTGTTCTTTTTAAAGTGTTAGCGGGAGTAGATGCTTTTCCAATACTAATAGACACTAAAGAAGTCGATGAGATTGTAAATACTGTAAAGCTGATTTCAAGGGGATTTGGAGGTATAAATCTTGAGGATATTTCTGCCCCGAGATGTTTTGAAATTGAAGAGAGATTAAAGAAGGAGCTGGACATCCCAGTTTTTCACGATGATCAGCATGGAACAGCGGTTGTTACTTTAGCGGGACTTATAAATGCATTAAAAATTGTTGGGAAAAACTTTGAAGAGATAAAAGTAGCCATAAAAGGAGCTGGTGCAGCGGGGATTGCAATAGCCAAAATTCTTCACCATAAAGGGGTTAAGGAAATAGTGATGGTAGACAGGAAGGGAGTAATCTATGAGGGCAGAGAAGGCTTAAATCCATACAAAAGAGAAGTGGCCAAATTTAACATATACGGCGTAGAAGGGAATTTGATCGATGCCATTGAAGGAGCAGACGTTTTCATAGGAGTCAGTGTAGGAGAGAGTGTAAATGAAGAAATAATCCAAAAAATGAGCGATGATGCTATAGTTTTTGCAATGGCAAATCCCATTCCGGAGATCATGCCTGAAAAGGCCAAAAAAGCAGGTGCTAAGATAGTTGCTACTGGCAGAAGTGATTATCCTAACCAAATAAATAATGTTCTGGGATTTCCGGGGATATTCAGAGGAGCGTTGGACGTGAGAGCAAAGGAGATAACGTTGAATATGAACATAGCAGCGGCAGAGGCAATAGCTAACGTTGTTTCAGATGAGGAACTTTCTGAGGAGTATATAATTCCTACTCCCCTGCACCCGGAAGTTTATCCAATGGAAGCAAGAGCAGTTGCAGAACAAGCTATGAAAGATGGAGTGGCTAGAAGGAAAATAAGTGGAGAATGGGTAGAAGAGTACACAAGAAAGCTGAGAGCCTTTTATCAACACTACATTGCCCCAATAAACAGAAAAAGAAAGAAATTTGGTTAAACCTCTTTCAGTATTTCCTTTGGGGCGTTGGCAAATTCCACGAGATATTCTGCTTCTACTATGTGAAGCTTGCCTGGGACTATTAATACGTGAGGTTGGTTCCCAAAATCTTCTTTTATCATCTCTTTTACGTATCCTGCTTTAAGTGTGGGGGTTAGTGATCCTGCTCTAGCGAGTACGATTGCTAATGTGTTCTCAGTGAAGACATTCCCTTTCTTCATTTCTTCTATCTGTAGAAGGATGCGCATAGCTTCATTTGCGGTCATGTACCTTCCTTGTTCTGCTTTTATGTCGAGAAAGAGGAGAGTATGGAGCCCACGTTCTTTGTTTTCTTTTAGTACATCATAATGGCTTGTTGGAAACCAATTTTTTTCTGGATAGGCAACAGTAGCGCTTTTTCCAAATTTATAGATATGAAGTCCTGTTATCGATATGGCTGAGTATATTGATGGGGCGTGAATAATGTAACTTTCTATTCCCATCTGTTTTGCTCTTATCCTTAGATCTGCGTGTGTAGTAGCTACCATTGGATCTCCGGCGGTTAAAAAAGCAACGTTCTTTTCTTTGGCCTCCTTGAGAACTATCTTTTCAAAGTTTAGTTCAACATCCTCTCGATTTAGAACTCTAATAGGTTTTCCTATCTGTTGCTCTATTTTTTCTATGGTGGTTCCTGCTAAAAGGGAGGTGTAAAACTCTGCGAATAATAATTCACACTTCTTTGCTATCTCTAGACCTTTAAGAGTGATATCCTTTTCATCATAAAGTCCGAGACCTATGAAATAAATTGCCATTCTATTCACCCATCTTCTTAAGGGAGCACAGGCTAAAAATGTATTCCAAAAACTTTAAAATGGGTACATCTGAACTTCTTCCAACGGTTTTGTTAAAAATTTAATCGGAGGGAGTGAAGATGATGGATATTGTGGAGAGAGTTAAAGAGAAAACCCCCATTCCGGTTTATGAGAGAAAAATCGAGAATGTATTAAGTGCTATTTTAGCGAGTAATAATCCATGGAGGATCGTTGATCTAAGTGAGGAACCACTTCCACTTGTAGTTGCAGTTGTTGAAGCACTCCACGAGTTAAACTACGTTGAATTCAGAGAGGGCATAATTCTTACTCAAAAGGGGAAGGAGCTCGTGGAGAAGTATGGGATTGGAAAAAGAGAGGATTATACCTGTAAACATTGTGAAGGAAAGACGGTTGAACTCGATGCATTTAGCGAGCTTCTTGAGCAATTTAAAGAGATTGTAAAAGAGAGGCCTGAACCGAAACATGAGTTTGATCAAGCTTATGTAACTCCTGAAACAACAGTCTCAAGAATTGCTTTAATGCATACTAGAGGGGACTTGGAGAATAAAGAGGTCTTTGTTTTGGGGGATGATGATCTCACAAGCATTGCTTTAATGCTTTCAGGCCTTCCAAAGAGAATTGCGGTTCTTGATATTGATGAACGCCTTACAAACTTTATTGAAAAAACAGCAGAGGAGCTAGGATATGATAATGTAGAAATATTCACTTTCGATCTTAGAAAACCCCTACCAGAGTATGCCTTGAGAAAGTTTGATACTTTCATCACAGATCCCCCCGAAACAGTAGATGCAGTTAGAGCATTTGTAGGAAGGGGAATAGCTACACTGAAAGGCCCTGGATGTGCAGGGTATTTTGGTATAACAAGAAGAGAAAGCTCTACTGATAAATGGCACCAGATAGAAAAGCTTCTCATAACCGAGTTCAACGTTGTTATCACAGATATAATAAGGAACTTTAATGAATATGTCAACTGGGGTTATGTGGAAGAGACTAGAGCATGGAAACTCTTGCCAATAAAAGTTATGCCAGAGTATAACTGGTATAAGAGCTACATGTTTAGAATACAAACTATTGAAGGTTCAAAAGGTTACGAAGATGAGATTACTGCTGGGCAAGAACTCTACGACGATGACGAGAGTTCTACAACTTGAATTTTTCTTTCCACATTTTTGTTCCATAAGGTTTAAATTTGTTGTTTGAAAGTTTTCTTCAGGTGAAAAAAATGAACGAAGAACAAGCTGTTAATAGGGAAGTTAAACTCACGAAGGAGCTTATCCTAGAAAAGCTCAAAGAAGTTATTGATCCAGAACTGGGGATAGACATTGTCAACTTAGGCCTCATTTATGAAATTGATCTGCGCCCCGATAATACTGTGTATGTTAAAATGACTATGACGACTCCAGGGTGCCCATTAACCATGTGGCTCCTTCAAGCAGTGGAACAAAAGGTTCTTGAGATTCCAGGGGTTAAAGATGCTGAAATAGAGTTAACTTTTGATCCGCCTTGGACCCCAGATAGAATAAGTGATGAAGTTAGGAAGCGCTTTGGGATGATTTGAGTTTATTATTCTCTAACATTTTTTAAATGGGTATTGCATTTTTGTTGAGCTTGGAAATACCCTCCCACACCTTTGGTGGGGAAAACGTTTTTAAGCTTCTATCTCCTTCTATTTTTGAAGCTCTTAGGAGGTGCCGGAAATGAAGGTTGTCGTTGATAGGGACACATGCATTGGATGTGGAGTTTGTGCAAGCATTTGTCCAGACGTTTTTGAGATGGATGAGGAAGGAAAAGCCAAAGTTCTTGTACCTGAAACTGACCTTGAATGTGCAAAAGAAGCAGCAGAGAGCTGCCCAACCGGAGCAATTACAGTTGAGTGAATTTCTTTCCTTTTTTCATTAAATATTGAAAAAGAGTAAACTATTCTAATGTGAGTCCAAATTTTTTAGCTTGTTCTAGTACGTATTTCCTTATTTCTCTTGCCTTTGGTAGATCTGCTACTATTTCTCCATCTTTTATTAGTGGCTTTAGGAGGGGTTCAACTTCTGCTCCACATAAGGGGCATTTTTTGAGTTGTCTATCTGCTGGAACTCTATGATAATGTCCCTTTTCACAGCGGTAGACTTGTTTCCTTCCACTGAGTTTCCCTCTTTTTGTATGAGCTTTTCCTTCAACTTCTACTATGTCGAGAGAGAAGTCTATTGGCTTTGCACTTGCTATACTTCCACCCACACCAAAAGCATCTGCAACCTCTACGAGCTCTTTAAGGCTCTCTTCGTCAAGTCCCCCACTTAAAAAGATTTTTACATGTTCGTAACCTCTTAAATCCAGCTCCCATCTTACTTCTTCAATTATTCGTTTGAAATTCCCTCTTCTAGAGCTTGGTGTATCTAGTCTAATTGCTGTTAGTTTCTTTCCTAGGGCCTCAGCAGCCATTAATGCCTCTAGCTTCTCGTCATAGAGCGTGTCTACAAGAGCGACTCTTGGTACTTCCTCAGGCATTACCTCATCAAAGTATTTCCATGCTTTGACTTGGTCTCCAATAGTTAATATTAGAGCGTGAGGCATCGTTCCAACAGGCTTTTCTCCTATCATTTTCGCTCCAAGAACACCACTGACACCATCACATCCCCCTATAAATGCTGAGCGATCTATCATTGGTGCTATAGCTGGATGCATATGTCTTATTCCAAATGAATATACTGGTTTAAATTTGGCTGCAATCTTTGTTCTCAGTGCTGCAGTTGCGATTCCACTTGCTTGACTTAACATTCCGAGTAAAGCAGTCTCAAAAATTCCAAATTCTTTGTAGTATCCTTCGATTTGCATTACTGGTTCGTATGGGTGGAAGATTGTGCCTTCTGGCATAGAATAAACGTTCACTGGGTGACCTTCCAGAAGTTTTGCCACTTCCTCAACTCCTGCTAAAACTCCCCATTTCCAATTTTTTGGGAGTGATGTGGTGCTTATGTCTGCAAAAACTTTTTTATGAATATTCTTTTCCTCGAGAACTTTTTTTGTTCTGATAAAATAGACATCAGTAGTTTCACCGCTTTTTATCTCATCTTCATGAGCGATGTAAAAGTCTCTCATTTTCTACCCCCCGTTATATCTTTGGTAGTGCAACTTTTAGCTTTTTGGTAGGCCTTAAAACTCGAATTCAACCCCATTTTCGTCTCCTTCCCACAAAACAATTTTGTAAAGTCTGATATTCTCCGGCAAGTTTGTTTTAATCTGTTCAGCAATCCATAGGGCTATGTTTTCCGTGGTTGGATTTTTAAATATTCTGTTGAGATTTTTATGTTTCAATGGTGTTATTGTCATTTCTATTATCTTTCTTAGTTCCAGAAAGTCCATTATATAGCCTTCTTTAACTTCCCCTTCGATTAGAACTTCTCCTTTGAACGTATGGCCATGTATTTCTTCTGGTTCGCCATTAATTACTACAGCATGTGCGGCATCAAAACTAAACTTTTCTCTGAGCCTTGCCTTCATACTTTCACCAGAGGAATTTTGATTCAAAAGTTAAAATACTTTGGTAATATTAATTCAGATATTCCTTTCACTTTTTTCTTCTGAAAGCCTCTCCCTTCAAGGTGGAGATGAAATCAGTCTCAATGATAAGGCTTTTGAAAGGAAATGTATAAGAATTCAAGCGTTAAAACTCTCTTGGAATAGAGAACAGATATATATTACTAGGCATATTTTTATGAGATGAAAATAACCCACCGTAATATTTAAAATTGGCGAGAACTTATAAAGGGCAGCGAGTTAGTCTTTGGGGGTGATAGGGATGAGGTTCACAGTGACATCTGCTTTGCCTTATGCTAATGGCCCTATTCATGCGGGGCATTTGGCTGGAGCCTACCTGCCAGCGGATATATTCGTACGTTACTTGAGGTTAAAAGGAGAGGACGTTGTATTTATATGTGGAACAGATGAGCATGGTACACCAATAACTTTCAGAGCCCTTAAAGAAGGAAAGAGCCCAAGGGAAATAGTTGATTATTATCATGAGCACATCAAGACAACTTTTGAGAGGGCTAAAATTAGTTTTGATTACTTTGGTAGAACTGAGCTCCCGGTTCATTATCGTATAAGTCAAGAGTTCTTCCTTAAAGCTCTTGAAAATGGTTACTTAGTTAAGAAAGTTGAAAAACAAGCTTATTGTGAGCACGATAAAATGTTCTTGCCTGACAGGTATGTTATTGGAACATGTCCTTACTGTGGTGCAGAAGAGCAAAGAGGAGATCAATGTGAAGTCTGTGGACATCCACTAACTCCAGAGAAACTTATAAATCCGAAATGTAATATCTGCGGAAACTCAATTACCTTTAGGGACTCAGCTCATTACTATATAAGAATGCAAGACTTTCAAGAAAAACTTAAGAATTGGGTTCTCAGGCAAGAACACTGGAAATCAAATGTTAGGAACACTGTGTTAGGGTGGATTAATGAAGGTTTGGAAGAGAGAGCAATAACCAGGGATCTAAGTTGGGGGATTCCGGTTCCGTTAGAAGATGAAGATGTTAAAGGAAAAGTTCTCTATGTATGGTTTGAAGCCCCAATTGGGTATGTATCAATAACAATAGAGCACTTCAAAAAGCTTGGAAAAGAGAATGAGTGGAAAAAATATTGGTTCAACATTGATGGTGAAACAAGAGTAATTCATTTCATTGGAAAAGACAATGTCCCGTTCCACGCCATATTCTGGCCAGCATTCCTAATGGCTTATGGAACGTATGAGGATAATAATGCTAAGTTTGAATGGAATCTTCCATATGATATACCAGCAAACGAATACCTGAATCTTGAGGGAAGAAAGTTCTCAACAAGCAGAAATTGGGCGATATGGGTCCATGAGTTCCTCGATGCATTTCCTGCAGATTATTTGAGGTACTACCTAACGGCTATAATGCCTGAAACAAGGGACAGTGACTTTAGCTTTGAGGACTTCAAAAAGAAAATAAACGAGGAACTTGTGAACAATCTTGGAAACTTTGTACACCGAGCACTGACCTTTGTGAACAGGTATTTTGATGGAAAGGTTCCAGAAACTGGAGAACTTGATGATCTTGATAGAAAAGCACTTAAAGAAATTGAAAAAACCTTGGAGGAAGTAGGTAGGCTTATTTCGAGATATCAGTTTAAGGAAGCTCTCAAGAGAGTAATGGCCCTAGCAATATTTGGAAACCAGTACTTTGACTATCAGAGGCCATGGAAGACTGCTAAGACTGATAAAGTTAGAACAGGAACTACAATAAATATTTCTCTCCAGTTAGTTAAGGCCCTTGGGATCCTCCTTGAGCCATTCCTTCCAGATGCAAGCGAAAAAATATGGCATCTGCTTAACATTGAGGAAGTGAAAAGATGGGAATTCGTCCCACTAGAAGCAGGCCACAAAGTTAGAAAGGCTGAGATTCTCTTTAGAAAGGTCAGCGATGAAGACATTATAGCATATGTCGTTAACTACATAGGCAAAGGGAATCCAGAAAGCGCAAGAATTCTCTTAGATAAGTACTACAAAATGGAGGATGTTATTAAGATAGCTAAAGAGAGACTTGGGGATGAAAGTGAGATAATTCTTAGGAGGATTTATGGGGAGAAAATGAAAATCACACCTAAAAGAGAAAAAAAGGAGGGTAGTAAGGTGAGCTATGTGAAATTTGAGGAATTTGCAAAACTTGACATAAGAGTTGGAAAGATAATTGGTATTGAAGACCATCCAAATGCAGACAAGCTTTACTTGATTAAGGTGGATCTTGGAGATGAAGTCAGACAACTCGTAGCAGGACTGAAGAAATATTATAAAAAGGAAGAGTTGCTCAACAGATATGTAGCTGTAATAACAAACCTTGAGCCTAAGAAACTCAGAGGAATCGAGAGTCAGGGAATGATCCTAGCTGCAGATGATGGCAAAAACGTTGCTCTGCTAACTCCAGAAAAAGAAGTTAAACTTGGAGCAAAGGTGAGGTGAGTCTTCTTTCCATTTTATGCTTGTTGGATAAATTGGGAAAGAATGGGGGTGAGTAAACTCAAAGCTTGAGTTCCACCCAGTTTTCTTTTCTTCCTTTGATTATTTTCACTAACCCTTGCTTTTCAAGACGTTTGAACATTCTCCAAGCTGTGGTTTTTGGTATCTCCAGAGCAGTTCTCACTTCTGCTTGGCTGGCTCTTCCACCTTTCTCTAAGATATAAAGTAATGCTCTTCTTTCGTCTTCATTTAGATTAAAAGACTCGAGTTTTTTCAAGAATTCTTCTTTGTCTATGTGGGTTTCTGTTCTTTTGGGCTCTTTTCTCCTGTTTCTGGCAAGGACAATAGAAATCAGGAGTATAAGTACCAAAATTCCTAATGGTAAAAGGTATTTGCCATAATTTTGTCCTTCCTCCACAGGAGTTTCTTTGAATTCCAGAGTGTATGATATACTTTGATTCCCAGGGGGCATTGTTATTAAATTAGAGGCTATTTTGAGGGGCACTTCTGAAAGATCCACAACGACAGCATTTTCTGGTAGGATTATATCAAAGGGAAACTCACTAGAAACATTAATTGTCCATACTAGTCCCTCTTTATATGTAATATCTGGTGTATAATAGGAAACATCAACGATTTGGGCCTCGCCAACATATATCACTATATGTCTGTCGTAAATCTCGAAATTTAATGGGCTGTTATTTTCATCAACGACTGCCAGTCCTTCGTAGTTCTCTCCTAAAAACGGCAGAATTATCTGGGAGGAGTATTCATCGGGAATTATTTGATAATGAACTTTGACATAACCATCAGTGTACACAGTTAATTCCATCTCAGAGACTGTAAATTGGGCACTGATAAGGGGTAAAATTGTAAGGATGCTGATTAAAGCTAGGATTTTCTTCATCTCCCAACCCCCTTAGGAATTCGCATTTATGAATTCTTCCACTTCCTTGAGGAGTTTATCGGCTCTTTGAAGATGAAAAGCGGCCCCGTTTATGTCATTCTTTTTAAGGAGATTTATTGAGATGAAGAGCTCGTTAATGGCTCCCTTAAGCTGGAGCTCAGCTCTTGCAGTGTTTATCCCCTGGTTCTTGAGAATAGCAAGTGCGGTGGCATCTCTTTTTATTCTCTCTTTCATGGTCTCTATAATCCCCATTATGTTTACATTTTCTCTTCTAATATTCTCAACTGCTCTGAAGAATCTCTCTATTTTGCCTGCATTCTCTCTAATTATCTGAAGTGCTTCCTTCCATTTCTTCTCTTTCGCCAGTCTTTCGACTTGAAGATAAACACTTCTTACCATTTTTACTTCTCGTTCAACTTCTTCTGGGTTTAAACCTCTTGTTTTTGCATCTTCTATAGCTTTCTCAGCGATTGTAAGGCTCTGGTTTGTCTTTATTAGAAATGATCTTACAAGTGTTTCAGCATTTTTAGATGTGATCTCTGCAATAACTTTTCTTAATTCCTTATCGAGCTCAATCCGGTTCTCTCTGGCACGTTTCAAGCTGTTTTTGGCATTTTCCAGATTTCCAGCCTTTAGGTTCTCAAGAACTTCATTGTAGGAACTTTTTGTGCTTTCGTAAGCTTTCTCTAAATTTTTTGTGTTTATCCCCTTCCTCTGTGCTATTGTTATTACTTTTTCAACGTAGGTAAAATATGCTATTACCCTTGCACTTTCTTCACTTATTTGCTGTTTTAATACTTCTGGGGTTTCTCTAACTGCTTCTAAACTTCTGAGAACCTCTTTATAATATCTCATAGCAGTTAAAGCGTCTTGGATAGCTCCTATGTATTTCCCGTTTTGGTATTCTGAGAGAGCTTTTTCCTTGAAGTCTCCAGCCTTTTTGTAGTTTTCCAAAACTTTTGGGGGCAACTTGTCTTCTATAGGTTTTACCTTTGCATCTACAAAGTTGCTGAGCTTAGTTAACTGATCTATTATCTCTCCGGCTATGGTATCTTCGTTCTGCTCTCCCAAGTATTCATCATTGGGTTGATTCTGTGCGATGCTTATAGGTATTAGACCTCCCACCAATATAAGGATGAGCCAGATAGCGCCAAACTTCATGTTCCTCACCAGGATTATCATGATTTTATCCTACTTTAGGAACCCGATGAAACGATAGTTTCAAAATGTTTCGAGGCTCCCTTTTTAATTACGAAACAAAACTTAATAAATTTGAGGATTAGAGGAGCATTTTAACTCCAATCAAAATCAGCATAAGAGCAAACCATCGTTTTAATTTCTCAGGATGTAAGATATGTGCACCTTTTGCTCCCAGATATCCACCAACTATTAATCCAGGCGCTAAGAGGAGTGTTGTTTCTATGTTTACGTGTCCTACTTTGAAATGACCATAAGTTCCAGCTAGAGCTGTGAAAAAGATGGCCACACTCGAAGTACCTATTGAGTATCTAACAGGAATTTCAACAAGAACGTGGAAAAGGGGAACGTTCAAAATCCCTCCACTTATCCCGAGGAGACCAGAGATAAAACCTGAAAGTATACCCACTATCGGGATATTTTGATATTTTATATCCATAGCTTTTTCAGAGTTCTCCCTTGAAGGGGCCGTTGCCATTTTGTATGCCAGATAAAAGAGGAGAAGCGAGAAGACAGTCTGTAGAAGAGATTCTTCCAAATATATGGTTATATAGGCCCCAATTAAAGCTGCTGGTATTGAGAAGACCTCCTTAATTGCCACAACTTTGAGAAGAACTTTCCCTCTTCTAACGTGGGTATAAGCTGAGGCAAAAGAGCTAACTACTATACAGCTAAGACTTGTACCAATGGCAGTGTGGACGGGTAGGCCCATAAAAATAAGGGATGGTACTATCAGAAATCCACCACCTATTCCAAAAAGGCCAGCGATCGTGCCTATTGCAGTCCCAAGGATGAAATCAAGGAGATAGCTGATCATGGAAGAGGTTTATAAAAACGTTTTAAATCTCTTTTGTTGCCCTTAATAAAGAATAAGAGTCAAGGAACAGGATACCCAAGACCCTTGAGAACCATCCTAATTGCTAAGAATGCCATTACTACTGCAAAAGCTTTTGTTAGACTGCTTGCTTTTGTTCTTTTTGCTATTCTTGCTCCCAATTGGGCTCCAACTATTAACCCTGGGACAAGCAGGAGGAGCCACTCTACTTCGACATTACCAAGCATGTAATGCTTCAAGGCCCCACTTGTGGCTGTGAACACAATAGCAAAGCTTGAAGTTGCTACAGCATAGTGGATTGGCAACCCCATGTAAGTCAAAAATGGGACGTTTATTGCTCCACCCCCTATCCCAAGCAGTCCACTGGCTATTCCTGCTATAAACCCTCCGATAGGAACTATCTTATAATCGAGCTGTATTTGGGTTAAATCTACCTCATGAGGCTCTCTGCTCTTTTTGCGGTAGATCCTTATTGCAACTAGAAAGAGAACAACACCAAAGATTACTTTTAGCTGGCTTGCACTGATGTAACTCGTTATCCATGCCCCAATATAAGCCCCTATAACAGCAGTACTTGCCAAAAGCAAACCTGCCTTATGGTGTATTCTCCCCTGCCTGTGGTAGGCTATAGCGGAGCTTAGGGATGTAAAAACAACAGCAGCGCTTGAAGTACCAACGGCATGGTGAATTTCAACTCCTAGGAGATTCAGGGTGGGAACTACTAAAAAGCCTCCCCCAAGTCCGAATAACGCAGCCAGTATGCCTATGAAAACTCCAACACCAAAATATCCAATGGATTTTAGCACTTAACCACCTCCATTATTCAAGCTCAAACGCTAATGCCTCAATTAGTTTTATCAGGGCCTCTAAATCTCTTATGTGTAACATTTCCGTCTCACTATGAAGATATCTTATAGGAACGCTTAAGGCTAATGTCTGGCTTTTAGTTTCGAATACTGATGCATCGGTTCCTCCTCCAGTAACACCAATCTGTATAGGAATGTTGTTCTTCTGTGCTATCTCAAGGGCCTTTCTTGCTAAAGAAGGAGTGTATATGGCTGAATTGTCAACGGCCCTTATAACTGCTCCTTCCCCTAATTTTACATCTCCGGTTAGGAATGAGCAGCACGCAAAGGAATCTACGGCTATAGCATACTTGGGGGAGTGAGTATTTGCTAGGAATTTTGCACCTTTAAGACCAATTTCTTCCTGAACTGTGAATGCAAAGATGTACTTACCATCTAAATCATGATCGACTAAATTTTTTATTGCCTCTACAAGGGCAATGACACCAAATCTATCATCCAATGATCTTGTAACCACGTATTTCTTGTTCAAGACGCTAAAGTGCTTCTTAAAAACGGCAAAATCCAGTACTTTAACTCCCATTTCAAGGGCCTCTTCTTTTGATTCTGCTCCAATGTCTATTTCTAAAGCATGCCATGGAAGAGTCTCAAACTTTCTCTCTAAGTTCAGATGGACTGGAGTAACTCCTATTACTCCATCAAGCTTTCCTTTTTCGGTTACAAGCTCTACATGCCTACCTAATAAAAGTCTGTCATCTATCCCGCCAATTTTTCTAAACTTAAGTTTTCCATTTTTTGTTATACTTGTGATTAAGAGCCCTATCTCATCCATATGTGCCATAAAAATGGCTTTCTCTTCACCCTCTCCAAGCTCTACGATAAGGTTTCCTATTGTGTCTACTTTGTAATTGGCGTATGGTTCTATCCATTCAATCAACTTTGCCCTTACTTCATCTTCATATCCCGATATACCCGGGATTTGAGTTATTTCTCTGAGCATCTCTACTAGCATGGTTTTCACCTAAAAAATAACCTGAGTCAAACTACTTAAAGTTTTTTGAGAGCGTTAAGATAGAAGTCTTAATGGGGGTACTTGAATTTCTTTTAATTTTTGTCAGCTAAACTTTAAAAACCCCAGTGGAGTTATTTATAAAAGGGTTTTTAAACCCAGCTTAAGGAGGTGCAAAACTTGGTTGACATGAGCAATGTGGAGCTTAGAATAGAGAATATCGTCGCTTCAGTGGATCTTTTTGCTTCACTAGACCTTGAGAAAGTTATAGAGATATGTCCCCATTCAAAGTATAATCCGGAGGAATTCCCAGGGATAATATGCCGTTTTGATGAGCCAAAGGTTGCTCTTCTGGTATTTAGTTCTGGAAAACTTGTTGTAACTGGGGCAAAAAGCGTTGATGATATCCAAGCAGCGGTTTCCAAACTCGTTGAAATGCTTTCAAAAATCGGGACTAAATTCAGCAGGGCTCCTGAAATAGATATTCAAAATATGGTGTTTAGCGGCGATCTTAAGATGGAGTTTAATCTTGATGCTGTTGCTCTTGTGTTGCCCAACTGTGAATATGAGCCCGAACAGTTCCCGGGCGTCATCTATCGTGTTAAAGATCCTAAAGCAGTTATACTACTCTTTAGCTCTGGAAAGATCGTTTGTAGTGGTGCAAAAAGTGAACATGATGCATGGGAGGCCGTTAGAAAGCTTCTTCACGAGCTTGATAAATATGGGCTTATTGAAGAAGAGGAATTCTAATCTTTTTTCCACTTTTCTAAGGGAGGGAACATGAGAATTTTTTATTCCGAGGTCTTTAAGGATCATAAACCCGAGGGCTATCATCCTGAAAATCCAAAAAGGCTTGAACTTGTAATTGAAGGACTTAAAGAACATGCTCTCTGGATTAATGTTGAGCAACCTCCTATGGCAGGGATGAATGATATTTTAAAAGTTCACTCAAATGAATACGTTAAAAAGATACAGGGCCTTTCTGAGAGGGGATTCTCTTTTGTAGACCCGGATACATACGTTTCTCCGCACACATGGGAAGCAGCCCTCACAGCTTTTGGAGCATCTATGGAAGTGGCAAAGCTCGCACTCAAAAAGAAGGACGTCTATTTGGCTTTGGTTAGGCCTCCAGGACATCATGCAGGGAAAAAGGGAAGAGCCCTTGGTGCACCTACCCTTGGTTTTTGCATATTTAATAATGCTGCAGGAGCGGCATTAACGCTAAAAGAAAAAGTTGGGAAGGTTGTTATAATTGATTTTGACGTTCATCACGGCAATGGTACTCAGGATATATTCTGGGACGATGGAGATATTATTCATATAGATCTTCATGAAGGGGGAATCTATCCAGGGAGTGGCAATATATATGAAATTGGTGGAAAGGGTGCAGAAGGAACTGACCTCCTCCCCGCCCTGAAGGGTGAGGATTAACCCCTCGCCATGAGCGGTTCGGTTTGCGGGCCCATCACTTACTCGGGTTGCCCCTTTCAGTTCAGCCCGCGGGCCGGGTCTTCGGCCCGTTACCCCTACCGCAAAGCGGCTCGGGGTTATCACTTCAAGTTTCAACCGCCCCAACGACAGTTCTGAAAGGACGCCTAACGGCGTCTTCCCTCCGATGATGGAGGGACACGATGAAACTCCTCATGGAGTTGTTCTTAAGTGGCCTCTTCAGGACTTGGTTACGTTGACAAGTTTAAAAAAGTTTCGGTGGTTTAAAGGTTCACTCGGACAGTTCACCACATCCCGTCCCAAAGGCGAGGCTTTCAAAAGGTAAGATAAATCTCCCAATGCCGCACTATTCAAAAGATGATGATTACATCTTCGTTTGGCAGGAAATAGTCCTTCCTATTTTAGAGAATATCAAGCCAAAGATTCTCGTAGTCTCAGCGGGCTTTGATGCCTTTAAAGGGGATGGTTTAGCTACGATAGAGCTGAGTGAGAGATTTTATCATTTTGCTGGGGCTTCGCTTTCAAGGTTTAGTCTAGCCGTTATTCTTGAAGGAGGATACAGTGTGGGCTTAAGAAAGGGATTCCCTGCTTTTATTGGGGGTTATCTCGAAGGGAATCCTGAACTTGAGAATATTTCCCCAAAATATGGAACAATTAAAGTTGTTGGAGAGGTTAGGGAGATACAGGGTGAATGGTGGGGTATTTAACTCAGTGATGTGGAGCGTTTCTCTTGATGGTGTGTTTTAGAATGGACAAATTAACCAGTTGACTACAAATTGATTGAACTTTAGTGCATTATAAGTTTATGCATAACCTATAGGGTGGTAATATTCCCGTTTTTTCTAAATACTCACTAAGAATTACTTGTGTGTTTTTGTAAATACAATAAATATTAACTAAAATATCAATAATAAGCACTTTCTATTTTCTACAAAGATAAATGATAATCTTTAAATATCTATTGGTTGTTGGAGTATTGGGTGCATTGATGTCAGCTATTAGAATCAAAAATCTAATGAAAAGTTATGGAGATTTTTTAGCGTTGAAGGGGATAAACTTAGAAATTAAAGAAAGTGAAATATTTGCCCTTCTTGGGCCAAATGGCGCTGGTAAAACAACGCTCATAAGAATTTTGGCAGAGGGTCTGAAGTTTGACAGTGGGGATATTGAAGTATTTGGAAAGAAGTTAAGTAAGAAAACAGCGCGTTTAATAGGTTATGTTCCTCAGGAAAGTATTTCTTATGATCTCCTGACTGTTGAGGAAAACCTTGCTTTCTATGCAGATCTCTACGATGCGCCTAAAGAAAGGATCAAAGAGCTCATTAAACGTTTTGATCTGCCAGCTAAGAAAAAAGCTAGGGAATTGAGCGGAGGATTTAAGAGGCGTTTAAATTTGGCTATCTCTCTGTTATATGAGCCCAAAATCTTGATTTTGGATGAGCCTTCAACAGGTTTAGATGTTCCCTCAAGGAGACAGCTCTGGGAGATTATAAAAGGCTTTAAACGTGAAGGGAAAACAATACTCCTTGCCACACATTATATGGAGGAGGCCGAGGCGTTAGCTGATAGGATAGCGATAATGAATGAAGGAAGAGTTGTTGCTGTCGGTACAGCGGATGAGCTGAAAGCCTTAATAGGAGAGGAAAGCATTATTCAAGTAGAGGGGATTCTAAAAGGAGTCGAAGGAATTGGAGAGATATTCCCAAGGTTTATTGAGAAAAGCGGGACTCTCAGGATTCATGTGAAGAACTCGAGGGAAGCTTTACCGAAGATTGTTGAGCTTTTAATATCTGCCGGAAGCGAGATAAAGGCCATTAAGGTGGAGGAGCCCACTCTGGAAGATGTCTTTTTAAAACTAACAGGGAGAGCTTTGGATGAAGTTTAGGGTCATTAAGGGCATAATCCTAAAGGATTTAAAAGAGCTCCGCAGAGAAAAGATGGCCCTCTTTTGGATATTCATATTTCCGCTCATGTGGATTACTCTCTTTGGAACAATGTGGGGCGGTGAGAGTCCACCGATTAGTGTAGACGTTGGAGTTGTTTACACAAACGAAAGCGCCCCATTTACAGCTTATGATATAATTGAGATAATGAGAAACGTAACACTTGAGGAGACAAACCTCTTCAACGTCCTCGAGTTTAAAGACGAAACCAGTGCTGTTGAAGCTCTCAAAAGCGGAAAGATAGATGCCGTTGTAGTTTTTCCCAAAGGGTTTGGAACAAACCTCACAAGCGGTAAGCAGGCGAGAATTTACCTCTACTTTGATAAAAGTGATCCCCAAGATTATCAAATAGTAAGCGGGGTTGTTAAAGGCTTTTTTGGAGAGGTGGAGAAGGAGATGAAGCGCAGAAACATTGAGATGCAGCTCGAATATATGGAGTCCTACCTTCCAAAAGAGCTTATTGCAAGGTATAATCTCACCACAGAGACGATCAAAGAGTACATGCTCGCGAGCGCTGAGCCCATTGTGATAGAGGAAAAAGAGGTGGAAGGCAAAACAGCAACGCCGATACAGTTCTACATAACAAGCTTCATAGGGATTCAATTCCTCTTTGCCACAATGCTCACCGTAGGGTCTGGCACGCTGGAGGAGATTGAAAAGGGAACTCTTAGAAGAATAGTTGCTTCGCCTGCTACCGCGTGGGACTTTCTGATGGGAAAGATGCTCTCCACATTTTTAGTTATAATGATCAGTATAGTTGTTGGCTTGGTTTATGCCAAAGCAGTTTTCGGCGAAACCATAGTGCCGAGCACCTTGGGATGGCTCATAATATTCATCGCGTCGCTCTTTTCCATGAGCCTTGGCTTAGCAATAGCTATGGGGACGAGGAGCATAAGGTCAACAACAGCAGTAGTGAACTTTATATCAATGCCCCTGCTCTTTCTGGCGGGTATAGTTGTCCCGGAAAGTGCTCTTCCAAAATGGGCAAAGCCCATAGTGAACTACTTCCCTCTTGGAAGGGCTTTAAAGGACTTCCGACTTTTGGAGATTTACCACAGACCAGTGAGTGAGATAATGCCCGATGTCCTGTGGTTAAGTCTGGCAACACTCGGCACCCTCATAATTGCGGTAGTGCTTTATAATTGGGCGGTTAAAAGATTGGAAGTCTAAGATTGCTGGGGGTATTCTTCCACTTTTTTAGAAAAGGTGAAAAATACAAAGTATAAAGAAAGAGCCTAAAGCCCTAATATTTCTTTTGCAGCTTTTATTCCAAGGTCGAAGGCCTTCATATTGATGTCAACGGCTTTAGGTGGAACGCTTATCTTTATGACCTCTCTAACGTGTTCTGCGTCAAGTGGAAACTCGGGTATTTGAGTTAAAGCTCCGATTAGGACCGTGTTTGTTGTAACCACATGTCCTGCTTGTTCTGCTAGCTCTTCTGCGTTAAATCCAATCCATTTTGCCTTGAATTCTTCTTCAAAGACTTTTCTTATCTCTTCAAGGCTTGGATAGTTTGCCATTCCCATTGAAACTTGAACGGGAACTATGGGTTTTGTGTTTACAACCACCATTCCTCCTTCTTTAAGGTAGTTGACGTATCTAAGCGCCTCCACTGGTTCAAAGGAGAGCATCACATCTGCTTTTCCTTCAGGAACCATAGAACCATAAACGTCTTCACCAAAGCGTACATAACTTATTACACTTCCGAATCTTTGGCTCATTCCGTGAACTTCACCAAGTCTCACTTTATAGCCTGCATGGAGTGCAGCCCATCCGAGAATGTTGGCCGCCGTTAATACTCCTTGGCCACCAACTCCTGTGATGACAATGTTATATTCTTTCATTGTTCTCCCTCCTTCATAGGCTCAAAAGCCCCAAATGGGCATACCTGGGCACAACCTCCACATCCCCAGCACATTGTAGGCTCGACTCTCGCTTGTCTTTTCTCTTCGTCCCAGTAAATTGCTGGACATCCATAAGCATTGATACATATCCTACAGCCAGTACACTTGTCCTCGTTTACGTAGTAAATTGGCCACTTCTCTCCTCTTCTCCTCATTTGTCCAATTCTGTGGAGGGCACAGATCTGTCTGGAGACAATGACACTAACACCTTCGACTTCTAGAGCCTTCTTTACAGTCTCATAAGTTGCCTTGATATCGTATGGGTCAACTACAGCAACAAAGTCGGCACCCATGGCCTTAGCCACGTCTTCTATTGGTATTCTCTTACCCATGCCGTGTGGTGTTTGTCCAGTACTTGGGTTTGGCTGGTCGCCAGTCATTGCAGTGACGAGGTTATCAAGGATTACAATAAGGACATTAGAACGGTTGTATATGGCATTTGCTAACGCTGGCAGTCCAGTGTGGTAGAACGTTGAATCACCAATAGTGCCCACAATTATTTGCTTTTCTGGGCCTTGTTGCTCCTCGCTTAGGCTCCCATTTTGGGCTATGCTCAAACCATGAGCTATCCCTATTGAAGCACCCATAGCTACTGTAGTGTCCACTGTCTTGAGTGGCGGTAGAAGACCGAGAGTATAACATCCAATATCGCTTGGGTATATTGCTTTTCCGCCTGTTGCTTTCTTTATCGCGTAGAAGCTGTTTCTATGTGGACATGCTGGACAGAGTGAAGGTGGTCGTGGTGGGAGCAATGGTTTAACCTTCTCATATTTTTCATCGAGTTCCTCGAAGTTTATTGGTGTTTCAAGACCGAGGAATTCTGCTATAGCTGTTACAGCTCTTCTAGTGGTCATTTCATAGATTCTTGGGACAAGTTCTTTGCCCTTTATTTCTATGTTGAGCTTTTTATCAAAGGCCCATGTTTTCACTTGCTCTTCTACAACTGGTTCAAGTTCTTCGACTATTAATACCCTCTCTAACCCTTCAAAGAACTTCTCAAGGAGACCGTAAGGGACGGGAAATGGTGTTCCTAGTTTGAGGATCTTTACATCTTCGATTCCTAACCATGCTAGGGCCTCTTTTACATACGCATAGCTCAATCCTGGGGCTATTATGCCGACTTTAGCGTCTCCTTTGCCCTCTATCCAGTTGAATGGACAATTGTTTAATTCTTCTCTGATTTCCTCAATTTTCTCGAGGATTTGTGGATGGAACTTCCTTGCATTTGAAGGGACATCAACAAATCTACTTGAATCCTTCTTAAACTTGCCGAACTTTCTCTTTCCTTGTTTTATCTCCTCTGGAAGCTCTCCTAAAACTACATCTCCTCTTGCGTGGGAGGTTCTTGTAGTTGTTCTTAAAATCACAAAGTGTTTGAACTTTTCACTGAGTTCAAAAGCGTATTTTGTCATTTCTTTAGCCTCATTGGGACTTATTGGCTCAAGAACAGGGACATTTGCGAATTTGGCATAAACCCTAGTGTCTTGCTCGTTCTGAGAAGACCACATACTTGGATCATCAGCAACCATTATAACGAATCCACCTTCAACACCCATTCCAACAGCACTCATGAAAGTATCGGCAGCTACGTTTAATCCAACGTGCTTCATTGCTGTCATGGCTCTAAGGCCACTCCATGCTGCAGCTAGGGCCGTTTCAAAGGCTACTTTTTCGTTTGTAGAATATTCCATGTAAACACCTGCCTTTTTGCTTACAATTGCCATGGTGTCTGTAAGTTCGGAACTTGGAGTTCCAGGATAAGCAGCATAGACTGCTATGTTAGCTTCCAAGGCACCCCTGGCTATTGCTTGGTTTCCTAAAAGGAGAACTCTTTCTCCAGGCTTATCCCATAAGACTATATCACTAACCTTAGCCATTAATTACACCTCCAAATTTCTCTCTGCAAAAGCAGCCAAAGCATATGCTGCGGAACCAACATCTTCTGGTCTTTCATATGCTGGAATACCCTCCTTTTCTAGGAGTTCTCTAGCTTTCTCACTAACGTATCCAGCCATAAAGAGTGCTAAAACAGGTTTTCCATTGTTGACTTCCTTTACAGCTTTTACAATACCTTCTGCATGCTCTGTGGGGGTCATTCCAGCAAAAGTTGGAACAACACAAATTGCCACGAGCATATCAACATTATCGTCCTCTAAAAGAAGTTTAGCTGTTTTATAATAATCTTCTCCTCTTGCACTTGCTATCATGTCAACAGGATTTTTAACAGCTGCCATTGGGGGTAAAAATTCCCTAAGCTTTTCCATTGTTTCTTCTTTTAAATTGGCCAGCTTAAGTCCACGTTTATCGAGCTGATCAGCAGTTAGAACCCCGGGACCACCAGCGTTGGTCATTATTGCTACTTTCTTACCTTTTGGTAGAGGCTGAGTAAAGGCCCTTGCCATACTAAGTAGGTCATCTATGGTTTCAGCTACAAGAACTCCACTCTGCATAAAGGCAGCCTCGTAGATGGCATAACTTCCTGCAAGTGAACCAGTGTGGGAAGACGCTGCTCTTGCTCCACTCTCACTTTTTCCAGCTTTTAAGGCTATTATTGGTTTCTTTTTGCTCACTTTCTTTGCTATCTCCATAAATCGTTTCCCATTCTTTACTCCTTCAATATAAAGGGCTATTGCCTTGCTATTATTATCTTCGGCTAGATATTCCATCAAATCTGCGAAATCAACGTCAGCCATATTTCCAACGCTTATAAACTTTGAGAATCCGATATCTTCTTTGATAGTCTTGTAGACTATCCCAGCTCCTAAAGCACCACTCTGTGAAACAAAGGCCACACTTCCTTTTTTTGCATTCATGATAAATGTAGCATTCATGTTGCTGTGAGTGTCCATTACACCGACACAATTGGGCCCGATTATTCTCATTCCATATTTGTGTGCTATCTCTACGAGTTCTCTTTCTTCTCTTTTACCTTCTTCGCCCATTTCTCCAAAACCAGCCGTAATTATGATAGCTCCTTTAACACCTTTCTCGCCACAATCAATGAGTGCTTGTTTGACGAATCTCCTTGGGACAACTATAACTGCTAAATCAACGTTTTCTGGAATGTCTTTGACATTTTTGTAAGCTTTGACTCCCTGAACGGTTTCTTCTTTTATATTGATGGGATATACTTTCCCTCCATACCCCTTGAGATTCTTGAAGATCTCATAACCGAGCTTGAGTGGATCATTTGATGCTCCAAGCACTGCTATGCTTTTTGGAGTGAAGAAATAATCAAGCATTTTTACAATCACCGACTTTCCTATCGGTAAAAGTCTATATAAGCTTTCCGAGAAAGTGCAGTTAAGCAAGTTTGGGCACAAGAAAGCACAAATACATCTTTGATGAGCATAAAGGGACATGAATGCAGCTTACCTCTTTCTTTCTGAAACATTGTAATCCATAAGAATCGGGATGTTGAATTAGTACAATCTAGAAAGGCCTCAGCTAACCCTCTTTTCTTCATCTTATCAGAGTGGCTAACGTTCGTCATCGGCCAATTATTTTAAAGAAAAGGGAGTTAAAAGGTTTAGGATTTTGGATTTACTTTTTTGGATTTTCAAAGAGTTCGTGCTCTACAAGGGCGGTGATGTCATTGTGGATGTCTTCTACAGGAGCAAGGGCATTAATTATCCTTATCTCATTAAACTTCTCTGCAAGTTTCAAATAGTTCTCTCTGACTTTCTTTTGTAGTTCTACGATTTTATCGAATTCGGATCTTATGCTTCTTCCATTTATTCTCTTTATACTCTCCTTAACGGGCAAGTCTAGTAGTATAACTAGGTCAGCACGGGGAGCAAACCCATTCAAGTTAATAAGCCAATTTAAGTCCAGACCTCTTGCCCATTGATAAGCAAGGGATGAGTAGAAATATCTATCCGAAATAACAACTTTCCCGGCATTTAATGCAGGTTCTATGAGTTTTTTAACATGCTCTGCTCTGTCAGCAGCAAAAAGTAGAGCCTCAGCTTCTTTACTTATTCTAGCACCATCAATTATACCCTCTTTTCCTCCTGTTAATACCAAACGTCGAATCAACTTACCAAAGGCTGTGTCAGTTGGCTCTTTTGTAAGTACAACTTCATACCCTCTCTCTTCAAACCAGTTTGCAAGCATCTTAGCTTGTGTTGATTTTCCAGCGCCGTCTATGCCTTCTAGGACTATAAACATTCCCATGAGTGCACCTCCGACTGATTTCCCTATTAAAGGACTTTCTTCATGTGATCTAGTAGTCTCCACATACTTCCGAATTCTTTTTCTTCCCCATCCTTATGAAACTCTACATATCCATCAGGACGGAAACGAAGTCCAAAAGTGTAATCTCCTTTTTTAAGTTTTTGTAAATAAACTTCTTTTGGTTTAGGTGGTAAGTAGCTGGTCATCATATCATTAAGGAGCTCTGTTTCAAACCTTAAGTGTTCATTTAGCTGAGGAAATAAAAGCACTGCGGGAGTATTCATACAATCGATTAAGGCTTTTCCTTCTATAGTGAAGTTGTAGTGCTTGAAGATGTCTTGGAGAAAATCATCCAAGGCATTTGGGTAATAAACGGTAGCTCCGATATCATTAGGATGAGCCTCTATAAACTTCTTTGTCTTTAATAAAGCATTTATTTCGTCGGGGTCGAATCCACTAATCTCAACTCTCACTCCATTGTAGTAATAAATATATACAAGGGGTAGGCCACGTTTATGAGCAAAGTCTTTAAGAACTATGAGGGGAATCAGCCTTACATCCATTGTAGCTGAACCTGTACTAACTATTCCAACTACTAAGGCTCTTTTCCCGTACCTTGAAATTGCTCTTCCGTCTCTTCCTACTATTATAGTTCCTTGAGCGACTGTTCCAATGGCCCTTCCGAGCAGGGCAAGTTCTTCTGGATTGAATTCCTCAGACCTATAAATTTCCATCACAACCACCTCAATCAGGGAGTACTATACTTTCTTTTCCAATTCTTGATTCGGCCCAAATTTTTACATTGGCTCCAATCTTTGTGAATTCTTCAATCACAGAGTTATCGCCAACAACACTCCCACTTTCAATAATTACACCTTTTCCAATATGAACGTTTTCTCCTATGATTGCTTCATAAATCTCTGCTCCCTCTTCTATAGTCACATTTGAGAATATAACTGAACGTTCTATTTTAACGTTTCTCCCTATTTTAACATTATCTCCTAAAACTGCAAATCCTCTTACCTCTGGTCGTCTTATTTGACATCTTATTCCGCTGTAGAGCGGCCCACCATATTCTAGATTTCCCTTAAGCGATTCTGTTCTTACTTGGGAGAGCTTAAGTCTTCCTAGAAAAACGTCCGCTGTTGCTTGGAGGTAGCTTGATGGCCTTCCTACGTCGTTCCAGTATTCCTCAAAGGGAAACCCGTAAAGAGGGAGGTTTTCTTCCAGCATCTTTGGAAATAGATTCAGAGAAAAATCGAAGTTTTCTCCTTTGGGAACTGAATCAAAAGCTTCTGGTTCAAAAACGTAGATACCTGCATTTACCAAATTGCTAAAAGCCTCTTCAGGCTCAGGTTTTTCTTTGAATCTCAGTATTCTGTTATCAGAATCTACAATAGCAATTCCATATTGGCTGGGATCTTCAACACGAGATAAAGCAATGGTAGCCAGAGCCTTTTTTTTCTTATGATACTCATAAAGGGCATTTATGTTAATGTTGGTTAGCACGTCACTCGAGGCAACAATAAAAGTATCCTCTATTTTGTTTACAACTTTTTTTGTAGCACCTGCAGTTCCGAGTTTTATATTTTCTCCATTTGAATAATGTATTTCAACTCCGAAATCACTACCATCTCCGAAATAATTTGTGATCCGTTTTTTGAGGTAACCTACGAGTACGAAGATCTCTTCCACTCCAGCATTTGTTAGCGCTTTTACTACGTATTCCATCATGGATTTATTGAAAAATGGGATCATGGGTTTGGGGCGGTAAACTGTCAAAGGAAGCAGCCTTGTGCCTTTTCCGCCCGCTAAAATCACTGCTTGCATACTTTTTGCACCATAAGAATTGAGGAGTCCCAGTTAATATAATTTTTGGTACGTTATACCGCGATTTTTGAGAAACCTTTTTAATTTTCGAATGTAAAACTTTTACGGTGGTGTAAATGGACCCCATAGATTATCTAAAGGAAAAGCTTGAACCAGAACAGTTTGAAAAAATTAGAGCGATTGACAATCCTGAGCTTCACGAATTTTTAGCAAAATACATTAAGCTCTTAAATCCTGCAAAAGTCTTTGTTTGTACTGATTCAAAAGAAGATGAAGTGTACATAAGGAGAAAGGCTCTCGAATATGGGGAAGAAAATCCCCTTGTTATGGAAGGTCATACCGTTCACTACGATGGTTATTATGATCAGGCAAGGGACAAAGCTAGGACTAAAATATTGGTCCCTAAGGGTGTAGAGATACCTTTTATAAATACTATGAATAGAGAGGAGGGCCTTAGGGAAATACATGAGATAATGAAAGATATCGCAAAGGGTAAAGAGCTCTTTGTGTGTTTCTTTGTTCTTGGGCCTAAGAATTCAGTTTTTACCATTCCAGCGGTTCAACTTACAGATTCTGCTTATGTTGCTCATAGTGAGTTTATACTTTACAGAAAGGGTTATGAAGAGTTTAGGCGCTTGGGAAGGGAAGCTAAATTTCTAAAGTTTGTACACTCAGCAGGAGAACTCGATGAGAGGAAGACCAGTAAGAACATAGATAAAAGAAGGGTTTACATAGATCTTGAGGGTGAAACTGTTTATTCTGCAAATACACAATATGGTGGAAATACTATAGGCTTAAAGAAGCTTGCTTTTCGTTTAACGATAAAGAGGGCTGTTGAAGAAGGGTGGCTAAGTGAACATATGTTCTTAATGCGTGTAAATGGTCCTAATGGGAGAAAGACTTACTTTACTGGAGCATACCCATCAATGTGTGGTAAAACTTCAACCGCTATGATCTCATGGGAGAACATAGTGGGGGATGATTTAACATTCATAGTGGACATGAAAGGAGAAGCAAGAGGTGCAAACGTCGAGAAGGGTGTTTTTGGAATAATTCAGGGAGTTAATCAGGAAGATGACCCAATAATTTGGGAAGTTCTTCACTCACCAAACGAGATAATTTTCTCTAATGTACTTGTTAAAGATGGAAAACCTTACTGGAATGAAATGGGTATACCAATACCTGATGAAGGAGAAAATCATAGTGGTAAATGGTGGAGAGGAAAGAAAGACCCAGAGGGCAATGAGATCCCACCAAGTCACAAGAACGCTCGCTTTACTGTAAGCTTAGAAGCTTTTCCAAATGCTGATTTAGAAGCTTTGGAAGCTCCGTGTGGTGTTAGGGTTGGTGGCATGATCTTTGGAGGAAGGGATGCAGATACATGGCCTCCAGTAAGGGAGTCCTTTGATTGGGCTCATGGTGTCATAACAATGGGTGCTGCTTTGGAAAGTGAGACAACAGCAGCAACACTCGGGAAGGAAGGGGTTAGGGCATTTAATCCAATGGCAATTCTTGACTTCTTGAGCGTTCATATCGGAGACTACCTAAAGAACTACCTTGAGTTTGAGAAAAAATTGAGGGTCAAACCCAAGATATTTGCTGTGAATTATTTCTTAAGGGATAAAAATGGCAACTGGCTTAATCACAAACTTGACAAGGCAGTATGGCTTAAGTGGATGGAGCTTAGAGTCCATGAGGATGTGGATGCAATAAAAACTCCCGTTGGATACATTCCTAAGTATGAAGACTTGAAAAAACTCTTTAAAGAAGTTCTTAACAAGGAATATCGGAGAGAAGATTATGAGCGTCAGTTTACTATAAGAGTGCCAGAGTTTTTAGCAAAAATCGAGAGAATTGAAAAGATTTACAAAGAGATAGGTAATATACCAGAGGATCTCTTTAAAATCCTTGAGGAAGAAAAACAGAGACTGCTTGAGGCGAAAGAAAAGTATGGTGATTATATATCACCGTTTCAGTTTGAATAAGTCTTTTATCTTTTATTCCTTCCTTTTTATGGCCTTTTTCTTGAGTTAGAGTTACCAAAACCTTTTTATAGGATTTTTTGGAGATTTACTTGGCAGAGTAGACGTGAATAGCAGGGAGGGAGCGAAGATGAGAGGTGACGAGTATGAGAAACCTCCAAGTAGTCCTTGGGAGAGATCTCTCAGAAAGGTTCAGAGATGCTTGGATAGGTGCTATTCCAGCTTTGGTAACATGTTTATTTATGGATTTCTTTGCAGGGGCTTTTTTGGGTAGGTTCTTTGAGAAAATCATGTTGAGTTATCCAATAATTTTTGTAATTCTCCCTGGTCTTATGGGATTAAGAGGAAATATTTTTGGTGCAATGGCCTCTCGATTTACTACAATGTTGCACCTTGGTGAAATGACACCTCATTTGAAAGATAAGAATGTTGTAAAAAATATTTTCTTGAGTATATTACTCTCTCTCCTCCCAGTACTTATTCTATGGTTTGTAGGAGTTCTCAAAGTCCAAGAAACTACATCTGGGATTGTCGTGCTTTTAATAGTGGTAACTTCTACTATCTTCGTGAGCCTGATAATGGGATATGCTACAGCAGCTGCCACAGTCATACCATTTAAAAAAGGTATTGACCCTGATACAGTTGCAGCTCCTCTGGTAACCTCAGCAGGGGATCTTGTTACAATGCCATTTTTAGTACTGTTTATCTTACTTTATGAAGAACTCCCATTAATTTTCGATAGTTTAGTGATAGTGGGAATTGTATTTCTGATTTTCATGTTATTTGTCCTTAAACTTGAGAAGGAAGAAAAGAGGATGGTTAGAGAAATTCTGGGTGTAATAGGAAGTTTGGCATTGTTGTCAAGTGTTTCTGGTGGTTTGCTTGAAGCTTATAGTGAAGTTATATATGCATCGGTTATATTTAGCGTTATGTATCCAGCAATACTTGGGACTGCAGGAAACTATGGATCGATTATTGGGGCAAAAACATCTACAAAACTTCATCTTGGCGAGATAGAAGGGCTTTTTAACAAGGATTCATTACTGGATATATTTGTGTATTTCATTACAAGCTTTTTCATAGCCTTTCTAATGAATCTTGTGGGAATTTTGGTAGTAAGGCTCAGTTTAGGAAAGGATGTAGGGCTCGTATTTCCATTTATAGCTCTTTATCCGTTGTTAGTTTTGATTAACATGTTTATAGGATACTTCCTTGCAATAAGTTTTGATAAATTGGGCTTGGATCCCGATAATGCCACTGTTCCTACTATAACTACTCTGGCGGATATCTTTTCAACCCTTTTTACTGTAGGAGTTGCTCATTTAATTGTCTAGAGGGAGGAAAACCTTAAAAGAAAATGGAATATGAGATAAGAACAGGTGGGATTGGTAGATGGAAGAATTCGAGGAATTTGAATATCAACCCAAAAGCGTTAAAGAAATCTTCATAGAGATGAAAAACATTGTTGAACTCATGGTTGACCTTGCGTATACAGCAATTCTCTTTGGAGATAAAGAGATAGCTGAAGAAGTGCTGGACCTCGAGGAAAGAATGGATCTCCTAAATTATCACTTAATGACCCATGCGGTTTTAGCTGCAAGAAATCCAAAGGAAGCAGAACAGATAACCTCTGTTTTACAAATGGCCAATTCAATAGAAGATATTTCCAATGCTGCTGGAGATTTAGCCAAAATGGTCCTAGAAGGTGTTGCTCTTCATCCCGTTATTACAGAAGCTATTATGGAGAGTGAAGAGGTTATAACTAAGATATTAGTTTTTCCTGACTCGATTCTTGTAGGAAAAACCCTAGGAGAACTTGATCTTGCAACTAACACTGGAGTTTGGGTAATAGCCGTTAAAAGAGGAAAGAGATGGATATTTGCTCCTGATAAAGAGTTTAAGATAAAACCAAATGACGTGCTCATTGGAAGGGGAACTCACACATCGGTAGAACATCTTAAGGAGATTGCGAGAGGGATTATTAGGGTGATTGGTGATGAAAGAACTTGAAGAGATTAGAGACTGTCTTATAGAGATGAAAAATCTTTCCTCTCTTATGGTCGATCTTGCATTTTCATCAGTTATGTATAACAGTGAGGACATTGCCGATGAGGTTTATATTCTTGAGGAGAGGATGGATGAGCTTACATTGAAGGTTAAGAAGTTGGCTTTAAAGGCTGCCAAGTATGAAGAAGACCCTGAAAAACTTTTGAGTATAATAGAAATGGCAAATATAAATGAACAGATATCAGACTCTGCTTATGAAATATCAGACCTAGTACTTAGGGATGTTGAACCACACCCAGTAATAAGAAAAATAATGCATGATGTTGACGAAGAGATAGGCAGGGTAAAGGTTAACAAAGGATCAATATTAATTGGAAAAGCCTTAAAACAGCTTAAACTTCCTACAAAGGTTGGAGTCAAGTTGATTGCTATAAAAAGAGGTAGCCGGTATATTTACAACCCTTCCAAGGATGAAGTTATTGAAGAAGGAGATATACTTATAGCAGTTGGTTCTGGTATTGACCGTTTAAGGGAGCTCTCCAATGAGAAAGGGGAGGAAGGGGAGTTTATAGAAGAAGAGGAATAATTATAAAGCCTTTTGTTTATTTTGCTTGTAAAGAAAAATGGAGGCTTTGAGATGAAAGTTGAAGGATTTGTTGCAAGTTTGAAAAATGCTGAGACGATTGAAGGACTTTTTGATATACTTGAGAAAAAAGGTGCTCCGGTTATAGAATTCGATGGACAAAAAACCCTCGTAGTTGTGGAGGGAGACTTTGAGGGTACGCCTTTTTGGACTGAGATAAATGGCAAAAAGGCAAACTTTGCTCTTGGGGATGCCATGCTCAATTCAGCGAGCTTTCCGTTTAAGTGTAAGAAGCCCTATACTGGTGGAAACGCAATATTTGTAAGTTTTGAGAACATCGAAACAAGTGAGTTCCTAGTTGCTTACAAGTCAGAGACCGGTGCGCAAATATTCTATGTAAAAGATGGAAAAGCAAAGAAAATTGATGAAGAAAAATATGAAGAGCTCATTGATAAGATGCCAGAATTTAAGGTCAAGGGGTTTAGTGAAGAGCAGATGGATATGATGGGTGCATTCTTCGGTTAATTCCATGGTACTTTTGTTTTTATTTTCCATAAGCCCAAGAGTTTTCTGGATCCCCAGGTAGCTTGGATTTCAAAGGCCGCTACCATGTCCTCGTAGATGTCTATTATATTGAAAGAGTTACCAAAGGGGTTTCTATGTAATTCCCAGCTTATTGAACCGGCGTTTATTATTGGTGTTTCTTCGACTTTTATTCCTAGACTATTTCCTCCATGACCTGTGAGGACCAAGTTTGTATCCTCCTCAGTAAGTATCTTTAGGACATTTCCGCCATCTTCTAAAAACCCTATTTCTCTGCTTTTTGGTATCGGTGTTATGTTATGATGCATGACAACAACTCGGAACTTCTCTTCATATTCTCTCAGGTGTTCTCTAAGGATTTTTTGACCTATTCTTCCAACAACTCCTATAGGCGTCTCGTATTGGACTGATATAATGGGAATAAAGATAAAATTGCCCTTTTCCAAGATTTTTGGCTCTTCAAAGTATTCCCTAAATAACTCATAACCTAAATGGGTTATGTCATTATGTCCAGGGACTAGAAGTTTCTCGGGCTTTATCTTTTCCCAGAGTTCGTGAGCTTTTGAATAATATCTTTCGATACCAATATCCACCATATCTCCACAGTGGATTACCAGATCTGGCTTATATCTCTCATTAATGGCCCGTATAGCATTTTTGAAGACTCTCTCTCTAAAGTATACTCTATCTGAGACATTGCTTTCACTCATCTGAATAATCCTGAATAGTCTTCTTCTCTTTGGTATGAAAATTCGTTGTTTCTTTATCTTAAACTCTCTCTTATGAATATCTCCAGTCACTCTTTTTGTCGCTACAGAAATTTTGCCATCTTCTCTTATTTTAATTATATTATAACTGTTTACATCTCCTTTTCTAGTTTTTCTACAGGAGGTACATCCGGAGTTTGCCACTACAAGACCTTCTACCCTATAAATGTTAGGGACATGTTTGTGTCCACAAATGTAAAGGTTAACCTCGTGTTTAAGGAGCAGATCTAGGACATCACCCGCATTAAAAAGAACGTTTCGTTCTCTCCCAGTATCGGGAAGCGGGACAAGATGATGATGGGAAGCGACTATTTTAAACTTCTTGTGTGAGTATTCCTCAAGCTTTTCCTTAAGCCATTGGAATTTGTATCCTCCTATTCTTCCATTATTCAAGTCTGGGATTGTTGAATCCACCCATATTATGACTAAATCTTTCCACTCATATACACCATTCAATGCACCAATGTACTTTTGGAAGAGCTCATATCCAACATTTCTGGCATCATGATTGCCAGGTAGCACTATAAGGGGTTTTTGTATCTTTTTTAATTCATAACTCGCTCGTTCGTATTCTTCTCTTAATCCCTCGTTTGTAACATCGCCTGTGTGAACAACCAGGTCGTAATCTAGTGTATTTACTTCATTAACTATTAAGTCATAGGCGTATCCTTTGTAAGCTTCCCCGCTTGTTATGTGAGTGTCGCTTATGTGAGCTATCTTAATCATGTTTATCACTCTACCGAGATAGCTGTTTCGAGTTTTCTTCTACTGGCTTCAAGAAGATCACTGAGGGTAAAAATACCAACAACTTTCCCTTCTTCTTTAATGAGCATGTGTTTTATTCTCTTTGCTGCCATTATTTTCAATACTTCTTTTAGTGGAGTATTTGCATCTACCGTAATTAAATCCTTTGTCATGATCTCCGTTACGGGGGTCGTATAAGCCAAACCTGGAACGATAACTCTTCTTATAATGTCGCTCTTTGTAAAAAATCCTATAACTTTTTCATGTTGGTCTATGACAACCAGAGACCCAATATCAAATTCTACCATTATCTTACAGGCTTCTTGGATAGTATTATCTGGCCTTACCCCTATCAACTTTTTAGTCATGTAAACCTTTATTGGGGCATTTTCATCCATTTGAATCACCATAATGGGATCTATAAATAATAATATTTGTTTAAAGATAAAAGGATTTTTGTTGTTAGATTTCTAATTTAATCCCTCTTTCCTTAAGTCGTTTGGGTATTTCTTTCATCAGATGGGTCATTATAGTGTTTATGGATTCTTCGAGCTCGATATTCTCTATTATGGGAACTCCATGTTCTTTCGCTTTTTTAACTAAATAGTCTTGAATGTGGATAATATCTTCGATATTTTTCACATAGTATTCGGCAGGTCGAAGGCTGTAACGTGCTCTTTCGTAAAATCTTGCTTCAAGAGCTTCAAGACTTCTTACAGTTATCATGTACATAAAACTTCTTTCGTTAAGTGTTAGATACCCTGGGACGAGGTGGATTCCCTCTATTATCGTGTTGAATCCCTCGTTATATGAACGTTCTATGACTGCGTTAATTCCAACGCTTATGTATCTTACTTGGCTTTCAAATCCATAAATAAGGGGATTTACATCTCTTGGCACATTCCTAAGTTCTCTCCAAGCTAAAAATGAAGAAGTATGGATTGCAGGGAGGAGGTCTCTGCTGATCATTTTTCTCATAACTTCTCTAACGGTATCCGTGCCTATCACAGTTCTTATACCCAGTCTAAATGCTAGCTCGGTTGCAAGAGTGGATTTTCCAACTCCCGTTGCTCCACCAAGGAGTATTATCATTGGGTACTTTAGCTTTCTAAGTTCGTGCCAAAAGAGGTATTTTCTTGCAGCATCCTTTAGACCATGCTCTAGAAGCTTTTTATACGCTATTTCTCTGATTTCATCTTTTGTTATCAGTTTTACCTTTCTTCTCTCTAGATCCTTTACTATCTCAGCAGCTATAGAATAGGCTATACCAACATCAACACCGGTGGAAGTTATAGACCTAGTAAGGATTCCTCTGGAAAAGGGGATTTTTGTCCTTTTTTCAGGATCAATTACGATTATCATCTTTGAACCCCCTTAAGGTCTCGCCCTATTTCCAACACAGAGTCTCTCAAATCTTTTCCATCTATATTAACTGGTTCGTTATCGAGATATATAACATCTTTCCCCTGTTTGAGGGCTTCCCTTGTGACAACGTCCACGGCAGCAGCTTTTAGTTCTACAAGAATCGTGTCATAATTACTAAAACGTTTCAAATCTTCCCTTAACTTCGGTCTGTTGGCTAAATTATGGCTTTTACCAATAATCTCTACATTGTGGGATTCCTCTAAGTGTTTAGCTGCTTTTTCTAGGCCTTCTGGAGGTGCTGTCATAATGAGAATTGCCTTTTTTCCTGTTACTTCGCCCAATGGTCTTGGTTTAAATGCAGTTAAATGGATATCGGCTTCAGGGTTTATTTCACTTAGGAGTTTCTTGAGGACTCTAAGTTTTTCTTCATTTACCATGTCTGCAAGAGTCACTATAATCAAATCCGCCAGTGCCACTCTAAATGGACCAAAATAGCTCTTAATGAACTCAAGTTTTTGTGGTGCTCCGACAACAGTGATGTATTTATCGGCTTTCACCGCTGGAAAAGTTGCTCCACTACCTTCAAGTATGACTATGTCCCCTTCGAGTTCTTCGGCTAGCTTTATACCTTTGTCAACTATGTCAAAGAAGCTAAAGCCTGCCATTCCTCCCCCACATCTTCTGCATCCTATTGTTAGTACTCTTGCTGTTAAAGCATCTTCAAAGTGGTCTGATGCCGCATGTCTTCCTGATTCAGTTATTTTAATGAGAAACTCAGGAGTTATCTCAAGCTTATTTCCTTCTATTATCTCTGGTTCTTCTGGTCCTCCTCGTCCCATTGTCACGATTATGGGTTTTGCAATCTCCTTAAGGGTTCTTGCAACAAATCCGCTTACAGCGGTTTTTCCTACTCTTTTTCCAGTTCCAAGGATTGTGAGCGTGGGTTTATTTATTCTCTTTAATTTCTTTGGGGAGAATTCAAAATCTGCACCCTTGTACTTAATGCCAAGTTTCAATAAAAGGGCAGCTATCCTAAATCTGTCTTCATAGTTTACAACAGGTTCATCGCTCAGGTCTACGACTTCTTCAATTATGTTCTCTCTAATCGCTTTCTTAATTGCTGATAGGTAATTATCCTCATGATAAAGTTTAACCCCTATCTCTTTTTCTAGGGATTTAATATCTCCTATCTTCTCAGTACCCCCTAAAAACACTGCACAGGAGACATTTCCAAGCTTTTTAATGGCCCATGCAGTTACATCGGGATAGTGCTCCCCATCTATCAGCACCATTCTCATTTTTCCACCATAGAGATTTAGTTAGTTTAAGTATAAAATTCTTCTGGAGGACCCCTACATATATCTCCCTCCTTTAACCTTTTGAAAGTCTTTAGAACAAGAGAATTTCGATGATATAGGCTTAAATCACCTTTATTCTGCTTTTATTGTTAGATGTATTTAAGTGTCCTTTGGTGCATTTATTTGTCTTTTAGAGGACTCTTTTTTACATATAGCAAGACTTTTATATTTGTGAAACTTTTTTCACCAGTGGTGGGAGCATGAAGAGGCTGACACTCGCTGAAGCAAGCGCAATACTGATAGGAACTCAAATTGGAGCTGGTGTTTTGGGTTTGCCATATGCTTTAAGAGAGGCTGGACCGATATTGGGAGTTATTGTGATAATTCTTACGGGCCTTTTAACACTTCTAACTGCATTATTTGTTTTGGAAGTTGCCTCTAAGAGTGAGGGGAAAAGTCTTTCAAAACTTACCGAAGAGCATCTCGGAAAATTTGGTGGGATTCTAATGTTCATGAGTATCTCAATCTTAGCTTATGGGGCTCTTATAGCATACATAGCGGGGAGTGCAGATATACTCTCTTCGTTACTTGGAATTAGGGCAGAAATTGTTGCAGTGATATTCTGGATGGTAATGAGTTTAATTGTATTTATGGGCCTTAAGACTTCTGGAGAGGCCGAATTAATTCTCAATGGAGTCCTTCTTTCTGCCATTATCATTTCAATAGTGCTTGTCTTTGGGAATATTTCTTCAGAAAATATAAGGTATGCAAACTCCTCCGCTGCTCTACGTGGAGTAGGAGTAGCACTATTTGCTTATGTTAGCCATATGGTAATTCCTGAGCTTCTGAAGGGGCTTAAAGATGTCAAAATTGCAACAAAAGCAGTTTTTGTAGGGTATCTCACTCCAATGATACTCTATGCTCTTTTTATCTTGGCTTTTATTGGTGCATTTGGGTCTGAAACTCCTGAACTGGCAACAAAAGTACTTGAAGCTCTTTATGGTTCTTTAGGGAGGTGGCTTGGTCTATTATTGCCCTTAGCAGCCATATGTACAAGTTATATAGGAATAGCACTTTCTCAGATGGATAACATTAGGGAAATGCTTGGGTGCAGTAAGATAAGTTCATGGCTCTTAGCAGTTGCACCGCCTTTGGTAATATATTTTGCTGGTCTTAAAAGCTTTGTAAATGCTCTATGGCTTGCAGGAACCTTTGGGGGAGTAATCTATGCTGGGATACTTCCAACCCTCATGTACCTTAAGGTGAAGAAAAAAGAAGTGAATTTCCATTTGCACATCCCCCATGGGATAGTGTATTTGTCTGGCCTGATATTTCTCATGGTTTTTGTTTATTCTTTGGCGTCTCTTGTTTGAACTTTGTATTTTACGAGATATTTTCCCGTTTCAAATTTTTCTTCAAATTCTAAAATTTCAATTGGTTCTACAATTATCCCAAATTCCATCGCTTCCCATTTCATGTCATCAAAGTAATCAAAAAGTCCACAAGTCTTGCAAAATGAGCCTTCAAACTCGATTATAACTTCTTCATCTTTAATCTCTTTTAGCTTTGCACGTGCTTCACTTCCATGTAATCTGTTAAATTCTTCAATTACTTTTGGGATTTTCTCCATGGTTCTCATTTTTTTAATTTAGTTATGAATATTTAAACGCTTTTGTTCGAAAATCGGATGAAAATTTTTAAGGCCTCGTTATATAGGATGAGTGAAGGGGCATGATAAGTTTTGCCGATAGAGAATATTCAGATGATGAAATATATGCTATACTTGATGAACCAATTAGAGAGTGGTTTAGAGAGAAATTTGGGACGTTCACACCCCCTCAGCGTTATGCCGTGGTAGAGATTCATAAAGGAGAAAATGTTTTGATTTCTTCACCAACAGGTAGTGGGAAAACTCTATCCGCTTTCTTAGCAGCTATAAATGAGCTTGTTCTCCTAGGAAAAAAGGAGGAACTCGAGGATAAAATTTACGTCCTTTATGTTTCCCCACTCAGAGCTTTAAATAATGATATACGAAGGAACTTAGAAGAGCCTCTTAGGGAAATACGGGAAGTTGCAAAAACTTTAGGTTATGAGTTGCCGGAGATAAGAGTTGCAGTGAGGACAAGTGATACATCAAGCTATGAAAAACAAAAGATGGTGAAGAAGCCGCCTCATATTTTGATCACAACTCCAGAAAGCTTAGCAATAGCTCTAAATGCTCCTAAATTCAGTCAGAGGTTAAAAACAGTTAAATACGTAATTGTGGACGAAGTCCATGCTCTGGCTGAAAATAAGAGAGGTACTCACTTAGCCCTCAGTCTTGAGAGGCTTCAAAATTTGGCCGGTGATTTTGTGAGGATTGGTCTTAGTGCAACGATTCACCCTCTTGAAGAAGTTGCCAAGTTCGTTTTTGGCTTTAATGAGGATGGTACACCTCGTTCAGGACTAATTGTAGATGTGAGTTTTGCAAAGCAAACTGAAATTGTCGTGGAGAGTGTTGTTGAGGATCTCATATATTCTCCTGCGAGTGAGCTTAGTGAAGCCCTGTACAAACGTTTGGACGAACTCATAGAACAGCACAGAACAACTCTAATATTCACGAATACTAGAAGCGGTGCCGAAAGAGTTGCTTATCATCTCAAGAAAAAATATCCAAAATATGCTGAATTAATTGAAACCCATCATTCAAGTCTTTCTAGAGATGTTAGGCTTGAGGTAGAGGAGAAACTAAAGAGGGGAGAACTCAAAGCAGTAGTCTCTAGTACCTCCCTGGAACTTGGAATTGACATTGGAAGCATTGACTTGGTTGTTTTAATAGGATCACCGAAAAGTGTGAATAGGGCTTTGCAAAGAATTGGAAGAGCGGGTCATAGATTGCATGAGGTCAGTAAGGGAGTAATTCTTGTTTTGGATAGAGATGATCTGGTAGAGTGCACAGTCTTAGCTCACAACGCAAGGAATAGAAGGCTTGATAGAATTAAAATTCCTCAGAACCCGTTGGATGTTCTCGTGCAACATGTTCTTGGGATGGCCCTGGAGAGGGTCTGGGATATAGAGGAAGCATATAATCTTGTGAGAAGGTCCTATCCCTATCGTAACTTGAGTTTTGAAGATTTTATGTCTGTTTTGCGTTACTTGGCGGGAGAATACACAGGGTTAGAAGAGAAAAGGGTCTATGCGAAAGTATGGCTAGATGAGGAAGAGGGTAAATTCGGTAGACGAGGCAAAATGACGAGGGCTATTTATTACATGAATACAGGTACAATTCCTGATGAGGCTAAGATTGAGGTCTTTACTCTCGATAAACACTTTATAGGCACTGTTGAAGAGGAATTTGCTGAGAGATTGATGCCAGGAGATATTTTTGTTCTATCTGGAAGGACATATGAGTTTAGGAAATCTAGGGCCAATAGAATTTATGTTCAACCCAAAGAGGGCGCAAAGCCTACAATTCCAGCTTGGTTTTCCGAAATGCTTCCCTTGAGTTTTGATCTTGCATTAGATGTTCAAAGATTTAGGAGGGAGGTTAAAAATCTCTTAGATAACAAAAGAGCCAAGAGTTTTCTAATGAAGAAATACCAGATAGATGAGAAAGCGGCAAAGGCCATTATGGGCTATTTTAGAGAGCAAGCAAGGTATTCAACCGTTCCTGGGGATGAAATAATTCTTGTTGAAGAGATCTTTGATGAAAGAAGGGCAAAATACTTCTTCCATACCTTGATAGGCAGGAGGGCCAATGAAGCCTTAAGCAGGGCCTTTGCTTATTTGATTAGTAAGAAAAAGAGATGCAATGTAGGAATAGCTATAAGCGATAATGGTTTTATGCTTATTTTGCCTAAAGAAAAAGTTCTGAGTGAAAATGAAGTCAAAGAACTTTTCCAAGTAGAAGATTTAAGAGAAACTCTAAAGAAGGCCTTGGATAATACGGAGCTTTTGAAGAGGCGTTTTAGACACGTAGCCAACAGAGGATTACTAATACTAAGACGTTACATGGGGCGGAAGAAGAGCCTAAGTAGACAGCAACTCAATGCACAGACTTTATTGAGGCTTTTAAAGAAAAATTATCCAGAGTTCCCACTTCTCAAAGAGGTTTATCGTGAGATAATGGAGGATAAGATGGATATAGAGAATGCGGAAATTTTCTTGAGCTGGGTAAGGGAAGGTAAGATAAAAGTGGTGGTAGAGCATAATGAACTGCCATCACCTTTTGCCTTTAACCTTGAAGTGATTGGAGCTAGTGATGTTGTGCTGATGGAAGATAGGAGAGAGTTGATTAAGCAGTTGCATAGTAAAATAATGAAACTAATAGAAGAAAAAGCTTAAATACGTCAACGAGCCAAAGATAGTGGTGGGATCTGTGAAAAAGAGGTGGATTGCCAATTTTGTGCTGCTTTTGTTAGCTCTTTATACTGCTAATTACGCTGAACTAATCTCAGAAAAAGACCCCGTGTTGAACACTTTGTGGAGGTTAGATTTTGGAAATTTCGAGGAAAATATTGCGGGTATTAAATTTATAGAGAGTCGAATAGTAATTGCGACCTCACATAATGATATCGAAAGGGATGCTAAAAATGCTCATCTCATTATCATCGATGAAAAAGGCAATGTGCTAAGAAATGTCACTCTTCTGCGGTTTGTTGCTTCTTTCGATGCCTCCCAGAGAATTATTGCACTGGGGACTGCAGATCTAAAATGGCTCAATGAATCCACCTTCACATTTTCTCCCTTTTACCTTGTAGTTTATTCTCCAAACGGTTCTGAGCTCTGGAGAAGAGAATTTAACGCGACATCAGTGAGTACTGCCAATGATTTAGTTGTAGTGAGAGGCTATATAAAAAATGGTAGTATAGTGAAGGTCTTTGACATAAATGGAAACGACCTCTGGAGTTTGAATTTTGGTGAAAAAGTCGCAACAAATGGAAAAATTGTTGTAGTGGCTGAGAAGGGTAAAATTTATTTCTTTTCCAGAGATGCCGAGCTTATAAAAATTGTTGAACCTTGGAAAGGGATAGTTGATCGTATGAGACTTACAGATGATGGAAAGCTTGTTGTGGTTTTCTACTCCCGTGAAGGGCAGTTTTTAGGAGTTTATGACAAGAATGGCGACTTTCTTTGGGGTAAAACTTTCCTGCATGTAGAAGATTTTGCAATCTCACAGAACTATCTCATTGTATGCGATGCAGCATTGCATATATTTGACTGGTCTGGAAGAGAAGTCTGGAATGATACGATGTATTATCTCTTATACCCAGAAATAGGCATTGCTTTAGGAAAAATTGCCCTCTCTCCGGATGAAAGATTTATAACTTATGGAGATGCTGGAGTAGGTTTTATTATAAATCCACTTTTTGATAAGGATAAAGACGAAATTTTGGATGAAAACGATACTATTCCAATAAACAACGGGTTGTTTTGGAGAATTGTGATAATTTCTGGTGTAGGTTGGTTAGTGGTTTGGATAAACTTATGGGAACGGAAAAAGGAGCGTGAAAAAGCAAGAAAAAGATATGAGGAGATAAAGGCTACCTTTGAGGATAGAAGCTAAACCTCAACTCCCAGAGTCTTAATCACAAATGCCAGCATATCTGTTAATTCTTTAACTCTTGTCTCCGCTGAGGCCCCCATGTGTCCGCTCTTTGTTTCCACTCTTAAGTAAACGGATGCACCAACGTCTTTGAGCTTCTTTGCAAACTTTAATGCATGAGCTGGATGAACTCTATCATCGTATAGTCCGGTGTAAATTAGTGTTGGTGGGTATTTTTTGGTTGGATCGATGTTATGGTATGGGGAATACTTGACAAGGAACTCTCTGTCCTTTGGGTCATCTGGATTTCCATATTCTGGAATCCACACACTTCCAATGTAAAGCTTATGGAAGCGGAGCATGTCTATAACAGGATATCCAATTAAAGCTGCATCTATAACATCGGGTCTTTGGACAAGTGTTGCTGAGACTAAAAGACCTCCATTGCTCCTTCCCCATGCAGCGACTTTATATCCCTCACTCTTAAGCTTCTCTAGAACTGCTATAAAATCGTCAAATACGTTCTGTTTGTTTTCTCTCATACCAGCTCTGTGCCATTCTTCGCCGTATTCACTTCCTCCTCTTAGATTTGCCATAACAAATATCCCGCCCTTCTTAATGAAGGGAATCACATGAGAGAAAAATCTTGGCGAGAGGGATATGTTGAAGCCCCCATATCCAAAGATCCATGCTATTTTCTCATCTCTTTCTCCTTTAACTATGAAGTAGTGGATTTTAGTTCCATCCCTTGAAGTTGCAAAGCTTTCTTCTACTTTGAATGTGTCTCCCAATTTGATTTCATCTACAAGCTCGAGTCTCTCACTAAATCTGTAAATCTTGTATGGCACTGTAAAGCTTTCATATCTAAGGAGAACATTCTTCCCATCGTTATCGAGAGGATGAATCTGGCCGGGTACGTCAAATTTTATCTCTTCTATGAGTGTTCCATCTAGTGTGAAGACCCTTAAGAGTGAGGATGCATGAACCATGTAGCCGGTAAGTATCTTATCTTCTACTATAACGGCCCATTCAAGGGGAAATTCATTTTCTGGGAGAATCTCTTTTATTTCCTCTCCTTCGATCATGACTATTTTTCCAAGCCCTTTTCCCTCTCTAGTATATATGTAGAGCTTTCCATCTTTGTAGTCTATTGGATAAGCAGGAACTTTGCTTGAGTACACTTTTTTCCATTCTTCTGGCTTATTTATGGGCCCAAAGTATATATCGGCTTTGTTCCATCCAAAGGTAACTGTTAGCATTGCCCATTTTCCATCTGTGCTTTTCTGCAGGTTCATAAAATACCCTGAAGCTAGGCCTTCACCAAATATCATCCTTTCTTTGTCTCCTTTCTTAAGGAAAACTCTCTCTGCTGGAGGCTCCATTCCATCGGGTGTTTTCTCTTTTCTATAGAAGCGAGCAAAATAATAACCATCGTCAAGGAAGACAATGTTCCATAGAGATGGCTTTATTTCTTCTAAGATCTCTCTACTTTTTAAGTCGATTATTCTTGTTATTCCTTCATCGGCTCCACCAATGGAGAAATTGTAGGCTAATCTTTTTCCTTCTTTATCTACAGTAAATCCTTGTAGAAGGACCTCGTCGTTAAGTTCTTTTTCAAGTTCCTTTGAGTCCACTATTACCTCTCCGGTTTCAAAGAGTTTTATGAGTTGTCTATCCCTCTCTTTTACTTGCACAAAAATCCCTCTTTCTGTAAGCTGGGCCCTCCAGATGTTGGGTAAGTAATAGTACTCCCTAACATCGTCTATAAGTTCGTCTGGAATATCTCCAATGAACTCTCTAAAGTGTGCGTTTTCTTCCTCTATGAACTTTAACACTCTCTCATCACTTAGGTTTTCCATCCAGAGGTATGGATCTTCCATCGAAGTCACCATTAAGATATTAAATTTAACGTTAATAAGAATATCGCTAACCTCTTCTAATCATTATTTGAGTAGGAAGTCGCTAGATAATATACTCTCGATCATGCTTTGGTTTGAAAATAGATAAATAAGAGAAAAGTCAGTTTTTAGTTTTTAACCTCACATCAAATAAACATACTTCGTCGCCTTTTAACACGTTTTTGGGCCTTTTAAACTCCACATCGGAGTTATACGCTTTCACCAATGCGACATCTTGCTCACAGTATATGAGGCCTATTTCCCCTGCATCTTTCTCTTTCCAGACTTTTGCAAAAGGACAAAAAGTTACCTCACTGTAGTACGTTGTTTCATCAACTTTTCCTTTACTTTTCCAAGCTTCTTTCAATGGCATATCATAATATCTTGATAGGTTTTCCAATGTTAAAGGCAATCCCTTGCTTAAAACATCCTTTCTAATATTTTCGCCTCTTTCCGATCCAAATTTCTCTATAGCTCGTTCCAAGGCCTTTTTCCCTTCTTCTCCAAAGGTGTCTATTACTTCTTTTGAAAGGTGGTAGAAGAGGAGAGCCATAATTTCAGCCATCTTTTGAACATTACTTTTTTCATTCATTAGAGTACCTCCTTTTCAGTAGATTTCTCACATGAACCATTGTTTAATAACTCTAAAAACCTTCTTGTGAGATCGTACCATAAACTTTTAGGTTAGCGTGGGTTTAGTTATGAAATAGGGATAAGACTAAAGAGAATACTAAAAAGGCTCCTAGAGATATTTAAACTTTCATTCTAGCTTTTAGTAGAAGTGAGCTTCGTGAGTGTTGGAAGTGCCAGACTACTGATCAGTTTTGACCACATTTTTATTTTCTCTTGACCACTCTATTATATATTAGGTGATAGGTATGATTGAAGTAGTTGAGAGAGAATACAAAATGGAGCCCGGAATGAAGTTAAAGCTTGGCAATATAAACGGTTACGTGAAAATGGAGGGTTATGATGGGAATACATTAAAACTCAGAGCTGAGAAAAAGTGGGGCCTTTTAGGTGCTGAACCTAAGATAAAAATCAAAAAAGAAGGAAACACACTCATAATAAAGGTGAAACAGAAAAGAAGCTTTGGAATAAGCATTGGCGAAAGTGCGGTTAATTTTGAACTTCTTATTCCGAAAGAAGTTGAAATTGAGGTGGCAAGTGTTAACGGCTCGATAACTGTTAAAAACATTTCAAAAGCGGACAAAATAGCCACAGTAAACGGGAGAATACATGTTGAGAATGTTGAACCTAGAAAAATTTCGACCGTAAATGGGACAATAAAAGCATTAATGACAAGAATTAGCAGTGATGCTGGTATATCTACTGTAAATGGCAGTATTGAAGTTTATGTTCCAAAAAACGCCAATGTGGAAGTTAGAGCAAGTACTGTAAATGGAAAGATAACTACTGACATACCAGGAGAGATTTCAAAGACACCTATTTACGGACCAAAATCATTCATGGGGATTCTTGGAGAGGGAAGACACAAACTGAAGATATCTGCAGTGAATGGGAGTATTACAATTAAGCTGAGATGATGCAGAGGATATCAAACACTATTGCACCCATCCAGTGAAGAAAAAAGCTTGGTAGAAAGCTCTCACTTTTTAGACCTATTTTTGCAAATGCTATTCCCGCAAAGAATGAATAAGGGACCTCCAGTGCTGGCTTTCCTATATGTACAAGAGTATATGGGATATTTTGTGCGAGTATGCCGAGCCACTCATTTTCCTTAGCCAGGGGAAAGAGTAATATTCCTCTGTAAAATGCCTCATGGGCAAACATTACAACTCCGATGAGGAGTTCTTTGAAGAGAAACTCTGACCAGGACGTGTAGGTGAAAATAGGATAATAATCTCTGAAGGTGCCTAATCGGGAGGCATACATGCTTATAGGAAGCGCCATGAAAAAAAGCATAAACGCCCATTTATATCCTTCTTTTTTGCCAAATTTAAACCCCATCTCATTTAGCTTAAACCCAAGGGAGTACGCTACTATAAGGGGAATTATCACATAAAAGAGGATATTATAAAAAGCCCATTCATATATGTTAGTCCCTAAAGAACGACTAAGAATCACGAGAAAAATTCCGACGAGATAAAGGGCGAATGAGCTTTTCAAAGGTGACCACCAAATAAAAGAGGGTGGGGAAGATCACTCCTCTTTGGTTTCATTCTCTACGGTGCTTTCTTCATTGGCTTCTTCGATTTCTTCGGCTTCTTCAACTTCCTTAGCGATTTCTTCTGGTGCTTCTTCAGTCTTCTCCTCCATCTCAGGTTCAACTTTTTCGGTTTCCTCTTCTTCAATCTTAGCTTCTGGAGGTTTTAGAAGATCTTCAACTGTAGGCTTGAATTCTACTGTTTCGTAACCCAAGAACTTGAGGTCACTTTCTAAAAGTATCTCACCCAGTACAAGGGTTCTTGGATCTAATGTTTGTTCTCCGAAGTCTATCTTTACATCCTTCTCGCCAACTTCAATCTGCACTTTTTCAAAGTCGATTCTTGGGATTCTAAGGTCTATTAGAGCTTTTACTTTTTCTATTGGGTCTTCGATTTTTTCAAGAATCTCGACTTCATATACTGCAGTTTTCCCAGCAAACGGGTGGTTAAAGTCAACTCTAACTCTACCACTTGAAACGCTCATAACTCTTCCTTTGAGTTTTTTTCCACTTTCTGTTTCTATTTCCACATCAAGTCCAGGGAATGGATAAATGCCTTGTCTTCTGAACTGGCCTATTGTAAATGTTTTTATGAGTTTGGGATCTCTCTTCCCGAAGGCCTTTTCTGGAGGGATCTCAAGAGTGTACTTCTTCCCAACTTCCAGGCCTTCTAAAGCTTCGTCAAGACCTTTTATAACATGTCCAGCACCCACTGCTATTGGCACTGGCCCGTAAATGCCCTTTTCATTGTAAATGCCAGCTTCTTTTGCAACGTCTTCATGAGTTGTATCAAATATCTCTCCAGTCTCTTTGATCTTTCCAATGTAGTGAAGCTTTATTACATCCTTCTTTGCCACTTTCATAATCATAACCTCCTGATTACCTTTTTTCAAAAGCTGGTTTAGATTATGGAATGGGGTTTTTAAGCTTTGCACTTGCCGAAAGCGATAATCTAATAAAAACCTTAGAGAACTTTTTCTGGGTGGTAGAAAAAATGAAAGTTTACAATACGATGACAAAGCAGAAAGAGGAATTCAGACCTTTGAGAGAAGGCGAGGTCAGGATGTACGTTTGTGGGCCCACAGTTTATGATTACACTCATCTTGGACACGCAAGGACCTACATAGCTTTTGATGTGATAAGACGGTACCTCGAGCATAAGGGATATAGTGTCTTAATGGTGATGAATTTTACTGATATAGATGACAAGATCATAAGAAGGGCACAGGAAACAGGGGAAGACCCAAATAAGCTTGCAGAGAGGTTTTTAAAATTCTTTTTGGAGGACATGAAGTCGTTGAAGGTTAAACCCGCCGATATTTATCCAAGAGTTACAGAGCACATTCAGGATATAATTGAGTTTGTCAGAAAACTTGAGGAAAGAGGATACGCATACGAAGGTAGTGACGGTGTTTATTTTGAAGTTAGAAAATATGGAGAATATGGCAAGCTAAGTAAAATAAATCTTGAAGATCTCAGAAAAGGAGCAAGAGTCGAGCCAGGAGAAGGAAAGAGAAATCCTGAGGATTTTGCTCTCTGGAAGAAGGCTAAACCTGGAGAACCAAAATGGGACAGCCCATGGGGAGAAGGGAGGCCTGGGTGGCATATAGAATGTTCTACCATGAGCACGAAATACCTTGGGGAGAGCTTTGATATCCATGGCGGTGGAAATGACTTGATCTTCCCGCACCATGAAAACGAAATAGCGCAGACAGAGGCATGCACGGGAGTAGAATGGGTTCGTTACTGGCTTCACACAGGCTTTGTGATGGTAAAAGGAGAGAAAATGAGTAAAAGTCTTGGAAACTTTGTCACTATAAGGGAACTCCTTGAAAGATACTCACCTGAAGTTATAAGGTTCTTTGTCCTTCAAAAGCACTACCGTTCTCCTCTTGACTATACAGAAGAAGGAATTCAACATGCAAAGAACAACCTTGAGCGTTTATATAACACCATTGAGAACATAAGAATAGCAATGGAAAAAGCTGAGATACCGTTCAAATGGGAGAAAGAGGAATTTGAGCTCTATGAAGTTATAAGAGAAGCTAAGAAGAAGTTCTATGAAGCTATGGATGATGACTTCAACACTGCTGAGGCTATGAAGCCTATATTTGAAGTTGCAAATGCTGTAAACGTTTATCTCACAAAAGTTGAGAAACCAAAAGAAAGTGTACTGAGAAAGGCCATTGAGTTCTTCAGAATAATAAGTGAAGTTTTCGGGATCTTTGAGGAATACTTTAAGGAAGCTAAAGAGAGCAAAGAAGAAGAACTCATAGAGTTGCTCATTGAGGTGAGAAGCACACTTAGGAAGCAGAGGAGCTTTGAATTGGCAGATAAGATAAGGGCAGAACTCAGAGAACTAGGAATTCAGCTTGAAGATACCCCCGAAGGGACAATTTGGAAGAGGATAAATGTTTAGCTCTCTTCTTTTTGATTTTGGCTTTAGCAATTTTTAAATATCCTTTCGATGAGAATCTTAATGGTGTACTCCTATGGAGGTAATTGAACTTCTTTCTGAGCTTGTAAAATTCGACACAACAAATGATCCGGGAAGGGGAATAAAACCACCAAAAGAATGTCCTCACTTCATAAGGGATACTTTAGCTTCATGGGGAATTGAAAGCGAACTAATAGAGAGAAACGGCTACTATGCTGTCTACGGAGAAATTGGAAAAGGAAAACCAAAATTGCTTTTCATGGCCCACTTTGATGTTGTTCCAGTGAATAGGGAAGAATGGGAGACAGAACCCTTCGAACTAACGATCAAGGGGGATAAGGCTTATGGTAGAGGAAGCGCTGATGATAAATCAAATGTTGCTGCAGTGATGCTTGCTGTTAGGGAGCTCTCAAAAATGGATCTTAATGGAAAAGTTTTGTTTGCATTTACTGGTGATGAGGAAATAGGTGGAGCTCTAGCTATGCATATTGCTGAGAGACTCAAAGAGAGGGAAAACCTACCAGAATACATGATAAATGCCGATGGAATTGGAATGAGGCCAATAATCCGAAGGAGAAAAGGTTTTGGTGCTTCTATAACTGTTCCTGCAGAAAAAGTTACAATTAAAGGAATTCTAAAGGAGACAACCTTTAAAATAAACACTCCAGTAATTGAAACACGACACGCTGCGTATTTCCTTCCAGGAGTTGATACTCATCCAATGATATCTCTTTCCCATTTCTTGAGGAATACAAACTTTATTGCAGTAAGTCTCGAAGGCAGATTTCTAAAGTCCAATGTGGTTCCAAGTGAGGTGACTCTCAAATATCTTGAACCAGGAGAGGGAGAAAATGTAGAGGTTGATTTGGGTTTAACTAAACTCTTGAGGGCTATTGTTCCATTAGTTAGAGCATCAATAAAATCAGAAAAATACAGTGATTATGGGGTTTCAATAACTCCCAACCTCTATTCCTCTCAAAATGGAAAACACACTCTCAAACTCGATATACGAATGATGGGGTATTCACAGGTAGAAATCGAAAAGGTGCTGAGGGAAATACTGGATTTTAATATTCCAGAGGCAGAACTTATAGTAAAAAGTAATGAAAAGGCTGGTTACCTCTTTACTCATCCAGAAGAGAGAATAGTAAGATCAATGCTTGAAACACTCAGAGAATTCAGTGAAAGTGTGGAACCTGTTGAAGGGCCAGGAGCTGCTGATTCTAGGTTCTTCACACCTTACGGAGTTAAAGCAATAGACTTTGGTCCCAAAGGAGGAAACATCCATGGACCAAATGAATATGTAAGTATAGAATCGCTCAAAATATTGCCTGAAGTGTACAAGAAAGTTGCACTTAAGTTACTCTGAGGAACCTGGAAATACATTATATGGGTATGATGGGTTCATTCTTTTTCACTGTTTCTTTTTGAAATCTAACAATAATTCTCCATTAATTCCGACATTCTCGGGAGAATTTTCCTTTATAATCACTGTTATATGGTCTATCCCATAAATCTCTGATGCAACTTTCGTAAACCTTTTCACTAGTTCTCTCTTTTTCTCAACACTAATTGGGGGGCCTTCGACAATTATGGTTGGCATTCCATTCACCCACTCTTAAATTAAAGTTTAGAGTATATTAAAAATTCTACTCTTTTCTTAGTTGTTTAAGTGGCAATGGTTGCCAAGTTTTCAAAACGATCGGGCATTTTAACTTCCTTTGTGGCTGGAAGTCTCGTTGTTTACGACTAAAAGAGGTCGGTGGGAAAAGCTTAAATATCTCCTTCTTATTAACGTCAGTAAGGGAAATCATGAAAAAGTTTCCAGCATACTTAGCTTCTTGGGACGATATAGAAAGATGGGCTAAAGAAGGTGCAACAAAGATTCTTGAGAAAGAGTGGAGACCAGATGTTGTTGTAGGTCTTGCAAGAGGAGGGTGGATTGCTGCAAGGCTCTACTGTGATTATATCGGGGTTAAAGACCTTGTAAGCATTAAGGTAGAGCATTGGGGAGTCACGGCAACCCCAGATGGAAAAGCAAGACTGAAATATGGAACTCAGTATGAGTTTGAAGGTAAAAAAGTTTTGATAGTTGATGATATAGCCGACACAGGAGAAAGCCTAACTCTTGCAAAGAACTATGTTGAGAGTAAAAACCCAGCTGAAATCAAAGTTGCAACGCTCTTGACAATCAAAACCTCGAAGTTCCAGCCAGATTATTTTGGAGAAGAGATTGATTGGGCGTGGATAGTGTTCCCATGGAATTTTGTTGAGGATATGATAAACCTTGTAAACAACCTCTTTGAGGAGAAGGAAACTCTCACTTTGGATGAAATAGTTGAGTTGTTTAAAGAATTACACGGTATGGAGGTTCCGAAAGAAAAGCTTGAGGAAGCCTTGAGATTTGCCCAGATGAGAAAGATATTTAAATCAGATGGGCAATCTTGGCGCAAAGCCTAAGGTTGTGATATCTTTGGATAAAGAAGATATGATAAAATCAATAAAGGAGCACAGCAACTATTCCAGAGAGATTTACGACATGCACGAGGAAGTCATCAACGAGGCATTGGAAAACTATGAGCAGCTAAAAGAGGAGTACTTAAATGGACACTCTAGGGCTAGAATCGTGAGGATAGTGATAAACGAGGATAACAATCTACCCTTGGCCATAGAATTCCATCGCAAAGATGACTCATTTAAAGGGTTCAGCATAGCAATTGGAAAGCCTTACATAAAGAATGGAAAAAGCAACGGTCATGAATGAACATAGAATCCTTCCTCTATATTCGCTTCGTCGTATATTTGGTAGCTTATCTTAGCTTTTGAAAGCCTCGCCTTTGGGACGGGATGTGGTGAACTGTCCGAGTGAACCTTTAAACCACCGAAACTTTTTTAAACTTGTCAACGTAACAAAGTCCTGAAGAGGCCACTTAAGAACAACTCCATGAGGGGTTCATCGTGTCCTCCCGTTATTGGGAGGATGACGCCGTTAGGCGTCCTCTTAAAACCGCCTTCAAGTGGTTTAGAACTCTGAAGGGTGATCTCTGGGGCGATAACCCCGAACCGCTTTGCGGTAGGGGTAATGGGCCTAAGACCGGGCCTGCGGGCTGAACTGAAAGGGGCAACCCAAGTAAGTGATGGGCCCGCAAACCGAACCGCTCATGGCGAGGGGTTAATCCTCACCCTTCAGGGCGGGGAGGAGGTCAGTAGATAGTATGTTGGATTTTTGTATTTCCTTTTCTACACTTATTTGCATCTCTGCAAAACTTTAAAACATCTGAACCCAACATTATTAGGGTGGCCTAAAATGAGAAAGATAATAATATTTTTGATAATCATGCTTTCACTCTCTTCCCCAGTCATAGCTCAAGAAAGACCACTAGTAATCACAAGCATAGCTCCGATAGCAGAAATAATTAGAGAAGCCTTTGGGGAAAGTGTTCAAGTGGAATATCTTGTCCCTCCAGGGGTTGATCCACACCAGTACCAACTTACTCCAGAACAAATTGAAAAAATTCAGAAGGCTGATGTTATACTCACGATTGGTCATTTACCAGCTGAAGAAAAAATAGAGGAGATTGAGAAAGAAGGAATCTTGAAGGGAGAAGTTTTGGGCATAGAAGATTACCAAAAGCATGGTTTTCATTATCTTCCTGAGAGGTGGTACTATAACAAGAATAACCCTCATGGAGTGTGGCTTGACCCATACAATGCCCTTGCAATTGCTGATGCAGTTAAAGATGTTTTGTCTGCTTTTTATCCTCATGAGAGTTATTTTGATATCCAGTACTCTCTATTTAGAGCTAAGATAGAGGGTATGATTCTTTCTTATCAAGCTCTTAACATAACGGGAAAAAGAGCAATAGTTGAACTTCCTTCTCAACAGTATGCAGTGGAATGGATGGGGATGGAAGTTGTAAGTTCAATAAGACCTGAAGAGGAAGTTCCGGCTAGAAGTGTAGATGAGCTTTTAGAAATAGCAAAAACTATCGACGTGATAATCTACTCTGAGGATTCTCCTACCTCTTTAAAAGAGGCTGCTTTTGAGCTTTCACGAAGAAGTGGAGTGCCAGCAGTTGAAGTCTCTACGACATGGATAGGCAAGAAATATTCGGAAGTACTTGCCCAAAATTCTGCTAACATTCTCCTAGCATTTAAGGAGCCTCCATATAAAGAAGTTCCTCAGTCTGCAAGCTTGAACACCACTTATATCTTCCTTTCGTTTATAGTGGGTATAACATTGGGAGCAGCTATAGGCGTAATAATAAAGAAATAAAAAGAGATCACTCTCTCTTGTAAGGTTTTCCATCCCACTTGGGAACTCTTACTTTTCCTATTATTCCTGCAACTATGATCAAAGTCACCAGATAGGGGAGTGTTGCCACAAACTGCCATGGAATAACTTTCTGAACTGCTGGTGTTGTCCTGACCCATACTGAGAGGTTGTCAAAGAATCCAAAGATGAATCCTCCTAGAAGGGCTCTTAATGGATTCCATCCACTGAATACCATGTTTGCTAATGCTATGAAACCCCTTCCTGCTGAAAGCTGTTTTGTAACTGTACCGAGCCAATCAACACTCATAAAAGCTCCTCCAAGGCCGGCAAGAGTTGCTCCGTAAACTGTGGCCAAAAACCTATAACGTTCGACGTTAATACCTAACGCATCAGCTGCTTCTGGATTCTCACCTACAGACCGTATTCTAAGTCCTAATGGAGTTCTAAAGAGCACCCAATGGGTCAGCACAGTAATTACTATTGTTATGATGACCATTGGACTTAAACTTCCGTAGGCAGTCTTTATCAGGGGTTCTATTCTAACGTTTGAGGGTACTTGGTGCTGACCTGCTGTTCCCCAATATGCAGGGATTCCAAAGGCTACTATACCTAATGCGAGTAAATTGACACCTATACCCGGTATAACGTGATCTCCCTTTAGATACACTGTTATGAATCCATGGAGCATTCCAAGGAGTGCACCTACAAATGCCCCTCCTAGGAGTCCTATCCATGGATTCCCAGTAATTTCGGCAAAAATAGCTCCAAAAAATGCGCTCATGAGCAGTATTCCCTCATATCCAATATTCACTACACCAGCTCTCTCGCTTACCACTGCTCCCACACTTGTAAGGACCAAGGGGACCATTGTTGTTAATGCTCCTATGAGGGTTGAAATTACTGCATCCATCATTTTCTCACCACCCTTTTCAATAGATCCAAAAGTCCTGGTATGGCGACTGTAACGACTATAATTCCTTGAACCATTCTAACCATCTCTAAAGGAACTCCTGCTTCAATTTGCATAGCTGTAGCTCCAGCTTTAAGCATACCAAAGAATATTCCACTGAATATTATTCCAATGGGGTGGTTTCTGCCCACTAATGAGACTCCAATTCCATCGAATCCGTATCCATAAATGTTTGCCATTCCCTGACTTATTGCATAGCTTGGTGGTCTCCCCATGACTTCAGTAGCTCCAGCTAGACCGCTCATAATTCCGCCTAATAGGAATGACCATATCACTGCTTTTTTGGGGTTTATACCCCCATAACGTGCTGCGCGTTCGTTATATCCACTAACTCTTAATTCATAGCCCAATGTGGTATGCCAGAGAATGTAATATGCTATGAGAGCTGCTGCCACGGAAATGACAAAGGCCCATGATAACTCTGTTCCCCTTATTACTATTGGAAATCTCGCACTTACAGGGACGGCTATGGTTTTGTTTGGGTCATCTGGATTGGGTATCTTCTGAAGGACTATGTATAAGGCAATGAAATATGCCATCCAATTTAACATGATTGTAGAAACAACTTCATTAACTCCTCTAAAGACCTTTAAAAAGGCAGGAATGGACATCCACACAAGTCCCGCAATTATTCCACCAAGAAGTCCTATTAAAACATTTCCCAGAATATTAGTGAAGATAATTGCAGCTATAGCTCCAAAATACACTGTTCCTTCGGCACCTATGTTGAATAAACCAGTCCTTGCACCAAGTCCAAAGGTTAGTGCGGTTAAAATTATTGGCGTTGCTGCACTTAGGGTCATAGCCCATCCATATTTGGAGCCTAATGCACCATCAAAGAGGGCTACATATGCCTCAGTTGGACTATATCCAGAGAATGCCAGTATAATGGCACCTATTAACATTCCTATTATGATGGCTATTAGACTTTCTACAAGAGGCTTAAAGAACCCTTTAATGTTAGCTTTCATGTTTTATACCTCCCATCATTAGTCCTATTTGTTCTTCAGTAACTTCTTCAGGCTTTACGATTCCAACGAACTTTCCTTCATACATTATTGCCATTCTATCACTAAGCTGGAGAACTTCATCCAAATCTGCAGATACTAAAAGAACAGCCTTATTCTCATTCCTAAGTTTTATCAAGTAATTTCTTATGTACTCTGTCGAAGCAACATCAACACCTCTTGTAGGCTGAGATGCTATAATGAATTCTGGTTGTTTGCTCACTTCTCTTGCCACAATAAGCTTTTGTTGATTTCCTCCACTCAAGCTCTTTGCTGGGGACTCTATACTTGGAACCAAGACCTCAAAGTTCTCTACAAGTTTTGCCGCATGTTCCTTAGCTTTATCCCACCTTAGCATTCCCACGGGGCCCCTAAATGTGTCTCTCCAGTGAAGTCCAAGGATTGAGTTTTCAGCAACACTCATCTCGGTTACCAGGCCCATGTGGATCCTATCCTCTGGAATGTGGGCCACTCCAAGATCGTAGAGCTCTTTTGGTGGTCTTCCAGTGATGTCTTTTCCGTTAAGAATGACTTTACCTTTTGCAATTTTTCTTAATCCACTTATGGCTTCTATGAGTTCGGTTTGTCCGTTTCCTTCAACTCCTGCTATTCCAAAAATCTCCCCGGCTCTCACTTCAAATGTCAGGCCCTTTACAGCATCTTGACCTCTGTCCCCTCTTACCCACAGATCTTGCACTTGCAGCACTGGCTTACCAGCTTCTTTTGGAGGTTTCTCTATTTTGAGAACCACTTCCCTCCCTACCATCATTTTGGCTAATTCCTTGGGGGATGTTTCACTTGTATTTACAGTTCCTATTAGTTCTCCTTTTCTGAGAACGGTTACTCTATCCGTTATCTCCATAACTTCTTTGAGTTTATGACTGATAAAGATGATCGTTTTACCTTGAGATTTTAGCTTTTTGAGTACTTCGAAAAGCTCTTTCACTTCTATTGGAGTAAGCACTGCAGTTGGTTCATCTAAAATAAGTACATCCACGTCTCTGTAGAGGGTTTTTAAAATTTCAATCCTTTGTTGGACACCAACTGGGAGGGTTTCTACAGGAACATCAAGGGAAACTTGAAAGTTTAAATCATCCATAAGCTTTTGCAGTTTTTTTCTCGCTTTTTCAACATCTATTTTAGAGAAGAGACCGTGACCCTCCATTCCCAAGATAATATTGTGGAGTCCATCAAAAACATCTACCAGCGTGAAATGCTGGTGAACCATACCAATTCCATTTGCAAGAGCATCAGCAGGACTTTTAAATCTCACTTCTTTTCCGTTCACAAGTATTTTACCCTCTGTTGGATGAAGCATTCCAGAGAGTATCTTCATTAAAGTTGTTTTTCCGGCTCCATTCTCACCCAATAACCCGTGAATCTCACCTTTTCTTACGGAAAAATCAACACCTTTAAGGGCTTTTGTGCCATCTGGATATACTTTGACAATCCCTTTCATTTCAATAATTGGTACTTCTTCCATAGATGCACCTCCTAAAAGGTTATAAAAGTTAAAAACAGGAAAGGAAAGATCAGCTGCTTTCCCATTGTTTTGCTAAGTCTTCCATTTCTTGCCAGGTTTGGGCATTTCTTATGGCTTCGATTTGTTCTTTGGTGGTTGCCATTGGGACCTTTATTTCTCCACTCTTGATCTTCTCTTCAAGCTCTGCAACGGCCTGCCATATCCAGTCTGGAACTTGTTTTCTCGTTTCCTCAAGCTTAGCAAAGAGCTCATCTTCGCTAGCGAGTCCTAGTTCTTTGAGTTTTTGCTGCTTGGTGTCTTCTGGTAATGAGTTAAACATCTCTTTGACTGCATCGATGGTGCTTACCCCAACACCTTGCTCATTAAGCCCAAGCTCCATTATTCCACCTTGCCAGTTGCCTTTAATGGCCATTTCAACAGCCTTGTAGACACCGACATCTACTCTCTTCATCATTGAAGCAATTATAACGCCTGGTTTAATCCAGTCTTGGGCTGAGTCAACACCAACAGCGAATGGGGGGCCCATCTCCTTTCCTTGGCTCTTGAGGTACTCATCAACAGCGTCAAAGACACCAAGTCCAACAGCTCCAGCTATTTGGTAAATTACCCAAGCTCCTTGTCCGAGTTGGGCTTGGGCTGCTGTCTTACCTTTAGCAGGATCTGTAAATGAACCTGTGTAAGTGTAAAGAAGATCTATTTTTACCTCATTTCCAGTTTTTTGCTTGTAGTAATCCTCGGCCCACTTAATTCCAAATCTGTAACCGCCTTCGAATTTGTAAAGAACTGGAATTTCAATACCAAGGACGGCTCCAACCTTATCCTTTCCATCGTTTGCGGCTATTAAAGCAGCAAGGGCTCCTATCAAGGCTGATCCTTCGTTTTCCTTAAATAGGATGCTTACGACATTCGGTTTGTCTGGAATAAATCCATCAACGATAGCGAACTTCTGATCTGGGAATTCATCTGCTACTTGTGTTACTGCGTCAGTCATCATAAAACCAACGGCTATTATGAGATTGTATTCTCCTGTTTGGGCGAGGCTTCTGAGGTTTGGTAAATAATCTGATTCTGTATTGCTTTGTACTTCCTTAAGCTCGAGGTTAAATTCTTTAGCTGCTTTGGATGCTCCGAGGTATGCCATGTCGTTGAAGCTTAAGTCTCCTCTTCCACCAACATCATAAACCACTGCAATCTTTCCTGCGTATTGGGGAGTGGTTGTTTGTGTCTCTGTTTTCTCTCCACCAATACACCCACTTACGGCAACACTAAACAGCAAAACTCCTATCAAAAATACTGCTAATCCTCTATTCTTCATTAGGTCGACCTCCATAATGGGGGTTATCGTATGGGAGTGAGAACAATAGAATATATATTTTATGGTTTAGGTGTGCAATTCTGCATGTTTTTAAAAGGACTACTTCTATTAACAAGGGGGAAGACTCATGCTTAAGAGGATAGCAAATCTTAAGACTGGTGTAGTTTTAGTTAGTGGGGATGCAAAGAAGCTTGCTAGGATCTTTCTTAATGCTTGGCTTTCTAGAGGAGATACTTTTCTTGTGGAGTATCTTCCTTTTGAGGTTAATTACCCAGAAAATGTTTTTATTGGGAATATCGAGGAGGGAGTAGAGTTTGATGGATATCTTATTTATTCTCTTCTCTCTAGACCAAAAATAGAGCGAAAAAAGTACTACTCTTTCATAACTGCTCATAGGGATAGGCTTATCCTTATCTACGAACCGAGGTACTTCAAAGATTCCCTTTTCAAATATGATATTAAGGAACTCATAGATTATCTTGTCTCATATAAGCGGGAAACTATGGGCATGGATAGAGTTGATGTTTATCGACTTGAAAAGGGGAGGGTCATTGAAAAGAAAAGCTATGTTAGGAGATTCTAAAAGAAATGGAATGAAAAATCTTTTAACTTTGCTTCGTATTTTTTAGTGTTAGCAATCATATGGTGAGTATCATGGGGAAGTATTTTGGCACAAGTGGAATAAGGGAAATCGTTAATGAAAAGCTAACTCCAGAACTTGCTTTAAATGTTGGGAGGGCCTTAGGGACTTATTTAGAGGAGGGAAAAGTTGTTGTCGGTATGGACACTAGAACGAGTGGTGAGATGCTAAAAAATGCCATAATTTCAGGGTTGTTGAGTACTGGTATTGATGTGATTGACATTGGTCTCTCTCCTACTCCACTCACGGGCTTTGCTATTCGACTTTATGAAGCAGATGCTGGAGTTACGATTACAGCCTCACATAATCCTTCACAATATAATGGTATTAAAGTATGGCAGCCAAATGGGATGGCCTATACAGGGGATATGGAAAATGAGCTTGAGAAGATCCTTGAAGAGAGGAGCTTTAAGAAAGCCCCTTGGAATGAGATTGGGAACTTAACAACAGCTAACCCTGAAAGAGAATACATAAAAAAAGCTCTTGAGATGGTTGACCTTTCAAAGGGGTATACGGTTATTGTTGATGCAGGTAATGGGGCGGGGGCGTTGATTTCTCCTTATCTCCAAAGAGAACTTGGAAATAAGGTTATCTCCCTTAACTCTCATCCAAGTGGATATTTCATAAGGGAACTTGAGCCAAATGCTAAAAGTCTTGAAGGACTTTCCAAGGCTGTTAAAGTACTCAAGGCAGACGTTGGTATAGCTCATGATGGGGATGCGGATAGAATTGGGGTCGTTGATGACGAAGGTAACTTTGTGGAGTACGAGGTGATGCTCTCTCTTATAAGTGCATACATGCTTAAGAAGTTCGGGAAGGGTAAACTAATAACAACTGTGGATGCTGGTTTTGCTCTTGATGACTACGTTAAGCCTTTAGGGGGGGAGGTTGTTAGAGTTAAGGTTGGTGATGTTGCTGTTGCTGAGGGTATCATGAGAGAGAATGCTATCTTTGGAGGAGAGCCAAGTGGTACTTGGATAATGCCTCAATGGAACCTGACCCCCGATGGAATCTTCGCTGGGGCACTGGTTTTGGAGATGATTGACAAGCTTGGGCCTTTGAGCGAGCTCGCGAAGGAAGTTCCGCGCTACGTGACGCTCAGGGCAAAGATACCCTGTCCCAACGAGAAGAAGAAAAAAGCTATGAAGCTCATAGAGAGAGAAGCGCTCAAGAGCTTCCCCTACAAAAGGCTCATTGAGATTGATGGAGTAAGGATTGAGAACGACGAGTGGTGGATTCTCTTCAGGCCGAGCGGGACGGAGCCGATAATGCGCATTACTCTTGAGGCACACACGAAGGAGAAAGCGGAGGGGCTGATGAAGAATGCCAAAGAAGTTGTGAAGAGGGCAATAAGGGAGGCGTGAACTCGAATTTTCTCTGTTGTTTTTTGCATATTTGTCAAGAGAACGCCAGGTTCATAGAGACAAGGATCTTTTGTTATGCTTAATAATATTTAACTCCGCATTAAGGTTAACTACAATCAAACAAAAGTAGTGATAGCGAAAGGGTTATATTTTAACCATTCAATTCCTCGATAATAGATCAAATTTCAAGAAATTAAAGGGGATTAACAAGAGGGGCTATCATGAGAAACATTGTTGCCGACATATTAAGAATATTAGCACTTACAATAGTTTTTGTCGTGGGGATTATGGTACCAACCTTGATAATACCGGTGTCTTCAGAAATTACATCAAGAGTAACAGAAGATATGCAGAATACTATTTTTGGACTGATGTTGTTGGTTTCTTTATTTGGAGCAATTGCCTTAAGTGTAAATGTGAGATTGTCAGAATGGAGTGGGATTAAATTAATCTTGGCTTTAGGTTTGAGTTTTTGGGGAATAGAATATTTCGTTGCACAAATAGAAACGTTCTATTTTAGAGAAGCTTTTCCTTTTATGACAAATATGGAGATCCTAAATATTATGTTAAGAGGGGTAATAACAACCATAATAGTAGCTCCACTTACAGTTATTATTTTCGGAAAACAAAAGGCCACAGAGAATATAATCATAAGAGAGGTCTTGGCAAAGATTGAAATAGAGAGTTGGGTGAAAAAAGCTCCTGTTTTTGCGTTACTTTATATAATAATATACTTATTTTTTGGCTATTATGTTGCTTGGCAATTTGAAGCCGTCAGGTTGTTCTACTCTGGGACTACGGAACAATTGAACTTCATAAGTCAAATAATAATGACAATGAAAGAGAGACCGTTGTTTTTGCTTTATCATTTTATCAGAGGGTTATTGTGGGTTGTATTCTCAGTACCAATCATATTGATGAACAGTAGCAGAATAAAGACAATGATAAGTCTAATGTTGCTGTTCAGTTATCATGGCTTTCAAATAATAATGGCGCAGGGAATTTTCCCACCAGATGTTTTGATAGGGCACACAATAGAAACAACTATCTCCGCATGTATATATGGAGGAGTAATAGGGTATATGTTCTATGTGCCAAATTCTAGCATCCTATCGGATATCGGAAATTGAGAATTCAACTAATGTTACTGGGAGGGATTATAATGGTTATCACGGGGATAATGGATTATTTGAGAAGTTGCTTCATTTTATTAATTCCAGTATTCTTATGGAATGTCGTATTTGCAAGCAAACTACCAGAGCCATATCAAAGGAGCCACTTTTGGAGTAGTATACCAAAATCTATCGGGATACCCGAAAAGATCCTAAGAGTAATTGTTTTCTTTCTTCCCTTGCTCTTTAAATTAGAACTCAATGAGCCACAACAAAAAATTGGTTTTCTAATGTATATAATTGGAATGTGTGTATATTTTATGTCTTGGGTAATGCAGATATATTTTCCTGAATCTTCTTGGAGTCAAAGTGTATTTGGATTCATGGCTCCCGCGTATACACCGATTATATGGCTCGTGGGAATAGGGCTCATTGGGAAATCTCTTTTTATAAAAATACCATATCATTACTCTATTTATATTGTTTTTTCAGCTTTTTTCGTTGTGTTTCATTCGATTCATTCTTTTATTGTGTATTCAAGGATCTAATGTATTGTGTCTTTCCCCCTAACAGAGTATAGCTGCATCGTCGCTCTTTCCTCTTTAACTGATGGTGTTGAATGAATAGTGAGTATATCTGCCGTGGGGAGCAGTTTTTTGGGTTATCGCTTGAAGTCTTTCCCTTTCATAACGGGGAAGGATGTAAATTTCTCCTTAACTTTTCGGCAAATTTCTTCGCTCTTTCCAAGTCACTCTCATTTGGGTGCCCCTTATTTATTCCACCTATTTTGGCAAGCCATCCATTGGTGTCCCAGCCCCTACACGAGAACTCGCCAACAATTTCAAAGCCTTTTTCTTTCAGTTTTCTCTTTAGCTGGCGGTGATTGTAGAAAGGAATATTCATGCCTGCAGTAGAAAAAATGAAGGCTCTTTTTCCTTTCATCATGGGGAGTTCCTCCACGAGCTTTAGAAGACTCCAGTGATGTCTCCACCAGTATATTCCAGAACCAAATCCTATAAGATCATAATTTAAAAGTTCTTTTGGCGTTATTCCCCAGGGTTTTGTGAGTTCTGCGTCAAGAGCTTTTGCCATGACTTTTGCGACCTTTTCAGTATTTCTGTGGTGGATTGAAACGTAAATAATTAAAGTATTCATACTCCACACCTATTTTTATAATTCTTCACAAATTTTCTTATAGTTTATTCTTGCTACTCTATTTTTTAACACTTTGTTAGATGATCTAAAAGCTTTTAATTGAAAAAACAAATTTTAACTGTGATCACAATGAAAAAGCATGAATGGGAAGAGTTTTTTGACAAGGAATCTGACTATTACTTACAGGAGCCTTTTACCAAGTACACGAAAGAGGAAATAGAATTTCTGCTAGAAGAGTTTAACCTTCCAGAAGGTGCAAAGATATTGGATGTGGGCTGTGGTGTTGGAAGGCACTCTATAGAGCTTGCAAAGAGAGGATATCGTGTCACAGGGATCGATATTTCCCAGAAAATGCTTGAAAAGGCAAAAAAATGGGCTCAAAAAGAGGGTGTGAAAGTTGAGTGGATAAAAGCAGATGCAACTAGATTTAAGCGTAATGAAGAGTTTGACGCTGTAATATGTCTATGTGAGGGGGCCTTTTCATTACTTGGTTCATCTGACGACCCGATAGAGCATGATTTGGCCATCTTAAGAAATATATATGAATCGTTGAAACCAGGAGGGAAGTTTATACTAACAGCTCTAAGCGCACTTTCAAGGATTAAAAAAGCCACAAACGAAGATATTGCTATTGGAGCATTTGACCCAAACACCATGACTTTCTTTGAGGAGCTTGAGGCACCAGATGGCACAAAAGTTCCAATACGAGAACGAGTTTATGTCCCAACAGAGCTTTATTTGATGTTTAAAATGGTTGGATTTGAAGTAAAAGCTATTTGGGGAGGAACAGCTGGGAGATGGGGTAAGCGAAAAGTAGATATGGATGACATTGAAATAATGGTGGTAGCTGAGAAACCTCGGAAATAGCTTTCTATGTTGGCTTTTGGATTATAATTGCTTGCTGAGCTTTTTCAAACTCTCTTCAATATTGTCCTTGTCAAATTCTAGGTAGATGGCATCTGGAAATCTCTCCTTAAGAATTTGGAAAAGGACACCTTCTCCTAATATTACTCTGAAGTTCTGCTCTTCCATGAGTTCTTTTGACTCTTTTATTCTTTCTTCTTTGTTTAGATAAGAGAATTCTTTGATTACTCTATATGGGAACTTTTCTGGATCACTTGAAGTCGTATGGAATACCCCACACGTTGGTGAACCTTTGACACCAACAAAAATTATCTTCTCAGGTTTTTCTTCCGTTAGAGCTCGTTCAATAAAATTTACAATGGTTTTAGCAACTTCAGGCATTCCAAGTTTTTCGAAAACTTCTTTGCTCATTGGGGGTCTTGGCCATCCTATAAGTTTATATTCGGGACAGGGGTAAGTTAAGACTCTTATTTCTTCTGCATGCTTTGCAAGAAGGTTTAATAGTTCTTTACTAGTTTTGTACTCCTTATCTTTTGGACCTCGGTAAACGTAGAAAGGGCTTAAAAGACAGGGAGCAAGGACAATTATTCTCATTGAAGCTCACCAATAAAAGGAAATCTTGAAGAGCCTTTAAATTTTTCCAGACGTTAAGGAGTTTATAATGGTCTTAACTCTATTTTTTAGATCTTCAAGACTGCCTTCATTCACAATCAAGAAATCAGCCAGATCTTTAAGCATGCTTGTATGGTATAGTTTCTCTTCTGCTTTATCTGCGTCCAAAAAATCTTCAAAACTCTTTATCACCTTGTCTTTTCCAGCATTTCTTTTTTTCAATCGTTCATACCTTATCTCAGGTCTCGCTTCTATATATATTATGACTCCGCCTCGTTTCTTTATAGCCTCTATTTCTCCCTTTGACCTCACTCCGTCTATGACTATGTTTTTACAATGTCTTCTCTTGTCTATGGCGAGTCTTATAAGAATGTCTTCTCCGTAGGTTTCCTTCAAGTGTTTTCCATATTCGATGAGTCTGTCTCTTGTGGGCTCACCCCTTTCTGGGATCTCAGGAAGCCAAGAATAATCGTTTAAATTATGGGTTAGAAGGTCAATTAGTGGATCACTACATGAAACTCTGCAAAATCCTTTCTCTTCAAAAAACTTTGCAACTGTGGTTTTTCCTGCTGCAATTTTACCCACAACGCCAACTATCATTTTACCACCTTCTATCTTTTCCATGCCCACCATATAAGGTTTGCCCCATCTGTTGATTCCATTAAGCCTTCAGCAACCATTTCAACGACAAAATCTATCATTGCATTCTTATCCACCCTGACAGGTCTTTCAAACCCAAAGAAATATTTTGCCTCAAAGAATCCAATATGGAGGAACCTGAGAGGATTAAGGAGAGCTACATTATCAAGGAACTTGAGATCAAAAGGAAAATCAGCAATAATTATTCTGATATTCCTTTCTTGAGCAATCTTCTTTAACTTTTCCTCATCTGGAAAGAAGAGCTCCCTAAGAGACCCTTCTATTGGTGTGTATTCCATTTTTGGAAAGGTATATTTGATTCCGACTCTCTCGGCTTCTAGGCCAACTTTTTCAGCAAAACCTACCATAGCTTTTGCATTGAAGCTGAGGAATACGAGGGCTCTTCCATTGTTGCTAAGAGTAGGCCATTTTCGAGGAGGGAAATTAAACTCTGCTTCTATTATAGGAGTCAGAAAGTCGAGAAGAGTGTCTTTGATTCTCCTCAAGTTCTCTTCTAGTTTTTTTCTCTTTATGATGAGGTCAAGTTTTGAGTAAACAGTAACTTGTTTTATTCCGAGTTCTTCTCTGAGTTTCCCAATTACGAAGCTGTTTCCAATGATTGCACTTTTATCACTTCTATCTTTAGCGATTATAAATAATTTATCCCCTTCTTCATCGTATCTTACTTCATCTATTACAAAGGGTACAATGGGAAAACCGTTATCTCTCCTTATTCTGTTGACTCTCTCTGCTATTGCTTCTTTGGTAAACATTAACTCACCCGATAGGCTTTTGTACACTCGTAAATTTCTTGAGCGATTTTTAAGGCTTCTTCTTTGTTGTCTGTTTCTTTCACTATTATCTTCCCACTTGGGAATATGCTGATATCATATGCTTTTCTCACAAGAGCTAGAAACCTTGTTACTCTTTTTATTTGATATCCTCTCTCAGCTAGGCATTCACACACTTCTTCTAGATCAAGATCAAATTTCTCTTGAGGGGTGATGTTTATGGCCTTCATGCTTGTGCATGGTTTTGCAACTAACATAGAACCACCAGTAGGAAATTTATGAGTGTAGGTTCATAAATTTAATTGAAGAAAAGAAAAACCCAGAAAAATTCATCTTTTCCATAGTGCGAATCCTAAAACTAAGAATGCCAAAAGAGCTCCTAGAGGGAGAATAATTTTCGTTAAATTCTTGCCTGTGTTTGTGCTAATATCTTGGACCGGTTTTTGCTCTTCGAGATTCTGGAGGATGAAACTTATTTGCACTTCACCTGCAGGCATTGTTATCTTGTTTCCTTCTACTTCAAGGGGTGACTCACTCATATCTACCAAACTTGCTTCTTCTGGTAAAATTACATCTACTGGAGCTTCTGATTTTAATGAAAGAGTCCAAACAAGGCCTTCCTTGGTCATTAGATCTGGAGTGGAGTATGCTATTTTTATTATTTGAGAGTTTTGAACGGTTACTGTGATCTCGTTTCCCTCTATGGAATACTCGAGGGGGTTTCCATTTACATCAGTAACAAATACATCCTCATAGTGAGAACCTAATAAAGAAACTGTAACTTGAGTTGCATAGTCATCCACAGGTACTTCAATTTCCACAGTTGCATAGCCATCTCCATATGGCGCAATGCTTATGCTCTGGGCATTCACAAGAGGGATGAAAAGTAAAAGGGCAAGTAGAGCTCTTTTCATTCATTTCACCTCCACAAAAATTTAAAGAAATCAAGCGTGCCTTAGGATAAACTCATCAACTTTGTGAAGCAGGTCTAGAGCTATTGCAAAGTGCATCTTGGCTTCTGCTGGCTTTTTATGCTTGAGTAACTCAATTCCTAGCCTTATCTCTTGTATAGAGGTCTTAAGCTGGAGTTCTGCTCTCCGGGTATCCACTCCTCTTCTCCTAAGCTCTTTCAAGGCTTTTGCATCCTTTTGAATTCTTCCGGTCATCTCTCTAAGGAATGCCTTTAAGTCTCCCAATCTCTCTTGGACTTCTCTTTCATGGAATTTCTTCTGAAGGAAGGCCATTGCTCTGTGGAATTCTTTTATTGTCTCTGTGTTCTCTCTCATAACTTGAAGAGCCTCATCGTATTTACCTTCATCTGCAAGGACCTTAACTTCACTATAAACATCTTTAAATGCCTCAAGTCTCTCTTGGAGCTCATGAGCGTCGTAACCCTTTTCTTCTGCCATTTCAACGACTTTCTCTGCTATTTCTATCCCTCTTGCACCTTTCTCGAGGAATTCATTTACTATTTTGTCCGCATTTGCTTCTACAAGCCCTTTTCTGATTCTTCTAAGTTCTTCATCTAATGCAGCTTTCTTTTCTCTAGCGATTTCGAGATCTTCCTTAGCTTTTTCAAAATCTTTAGCTTTTATGTCCTCAAGTACAGTCTTATAAGCTTCTTTGGTCTCTATTAAGAGCTCTGGCGCATTTCCTACGTCAATTCCCTGTCTCTGAGCAATCTCTATCGTCTTTTCGGCCATTCTGAAGTAGCCTTCCATTCTCTTTATCTCTTCTGGAAGTCGTTCTCTAAGCTCCTCCTTTCCTTCTTTAAATCCTTTTAACACTTCTCTGTAGTGGTGCATTGCAGTGAGGCCGTTTATTATTGTGTTGTAATAGTCGCCGCTTTCATATGCATTCATGGCCACTTCTTTATATTGTTCCGCTAATTGATAGTGTCTCATAATACTTGAATTCTCAGGAAGATTTACATTATTAATTAATTTTGTTGTTATGTTGCTCAATCTTTCAAGGGCAACAACAATGTGATTGGCTATCCTTTCCTCTTGAGTTATATTTTGAATCTCAGGGGGTAGGGGCTCTGTTTCATTTTCTATAGTGGCATTCTCATCTGCTAGGCTCAAACCTGCTGGGATTATGCTCCCCACCAAGAGGGCTATTAACAACCAGATCTTCAACCCTTTCATGTCCATCACCATTCTTAACTTGTCTTTTTATCTATTTTAGGGACTCGGTGAAAAGAACGTTCCGGAACGTTCCAAAAATGGATCTAAACTTAGAAACAGCTGAAATTCCAAGTTAAATGAAGAAAAACTTATTATACAAACTCTTGAACGATTAGAAACGTATTTTAAGTTAAAACACTGATTAAAATTTCCTCAAAATAAGCTTCATAAGAGCTTTATTTCTTTCTAATTTGTAATCATCAAACTTGCTTTGTTCTGCAGCTTTTGAAATCTCTCCTGTCCATTCTCTGTAATTAAGCCCATGGAGCCTAAATGCTATTGACCAGGGGAACTTTGGCAGTCCGACTTCTTCTAAAAATTTTCTCATGTCCTTTTTCGGAGTATCTGTTATAAAATCGTAAATCCATACTTCTCTCTGGGATTTTAGGACTCTGTACATTTCATTAAATGCTTTCAATGGATTATTAAAATGATGCAAAGCTCCAATGCTTGTAACAAGATCGAATTGTTCCTCAAGAAATCTCAGCTTGTAGGCGCTCATAACCTCAAATGTTACATTGTTAACACCAGCTTTTTCTGCATTTTTCTTTGCAAGCTTTATCATTGTTTTTGAGATATCTATACCAATTATTTCTAAGTCTGGATTAAATTTCGCAATTTTGATTGGAATAAAGCCTGGGCCTGTCCCAATGTCCAATATCTTGCCATGTTCAATTTTATTGGTTATTTCCTCGGCGATCACCCGATCGAGGTTCTTCCTTTTTCTAGTCAAAAAATTGTAGAGATATGCTCCAGGTGCTGGGATTCCTTCTATCATCCTTATACTCCCCTCACAATATTAAAGAAAAAAATCAGCTTAGGCTTTTAACTAACTCTTCCATGACACTTAGGAAAGTCTCAACTTCTTCGAGGCTATTGTAGACATGGAACGAAGCTCTAACAGTTCCATTTATTCCGAGCTTTTTCATTACTGGCAAGGCACAATGATGTCCAGACCGAACCATTATGTTGTGCTCATCTAAAATTGCTGCTACGTCGTGTGGATGCAAGGGTGGAACGTTAAAGCTCACGACTCCTGCATGTTTTTTCAAGTTTCTTGGCCCATACCATGGAATTTCGAGTTCAGTTAGTCCTTCAGTTGTTCTCTTTACGAGTTTGTGTTCTTGTTTTTCGATTTTATCTAAGCCGATCTTTTCTATGTATTTTATTCCAGCTGCAAGCCCTATTGCCCCTCCTATATTGGGAGTACCTGCTTCATAGCGTTCTGGTGGGGCTGTGAGTGTGTAATTGTGGAGATCGACGTCTTCAATTGTCCCGCCTCCGATGAGCGGAGGCTCAAAGATGTCAAAGAACTCTTCTCTGATATAAAGGACTCCAATTCCGGTGGGCCCCATTGGCCCTTTGTGTCCTGAGAATGCTAAGAAGTCTGCATGAAGTTTGTTAACATTAACTTCCATGTGTCCAATACTTTGAGCAGCATCTACAATAAATATAGCCCCTTCATCCTTTGCCATTTTTCCAAGTTCTTCTACTTCATGTATTACACCTAAGGCATTGGAGACATGTTGGATTGCTACAAGTGTTGCTCCTTTAATTTTCTTTTCTGCATCTGCAAGGTCTAGGTTTCCCTCGTTATCTCCTTCAATTATTTCCAATTTTAGATCAAACTTTTTGGCCAAGCGTTGCCATGGGAGTAAATCAGAGTGATGCTCATAAGGAGTGGTCACGATTTTATCGCCCTTTTTGAAGATTCCTTCGAGTCCCAAAGCTGCCAGATTAAGGCTTTCGCTGGTGTTTTTTGTGAAGACGATCTCTTCAAATTTCGCTCCAATGAATTTAGCTACAACTTCTCTTGATTTCTCATACTCATGGGTTGCCTTTTGTGAGAGTCTGTGAACACCGCGATGAACGTTGGCTCTATACTTTAGATAATACTCATCCATAGCCTCAACTACGGGTATTGGGGTTAGAGAGGTGGCAGTATTGTCAAAATATATGACCTCCTGAGTTAAAGGAATGTCTTTTCTAATATCATCCGGTATTTTCATAGCAACCACCGTAAGATTTATTTTCATGGAACATATAAAGGCTTTGCTTCTCAATTTTGTCCAGACAGATATTCCAATTATGGAACAAAATTTTATAAATATTGGAACAAAATGGTAACGGTGGTGTAAGTGAAGGCTAGGGAAATAGGAATCATAGGATTGCTCTTAAGCTTGTCACTAGTGTTACAGATCTCCCCCTTAAAAGTTCCGACTCAATGGGGAATGAGTATAGACCTGGTGGCAGTTCCAATAGTAGTTTTGTACGTTCTTACAGGATTTTGGAGCACTTTAACAGCTTTAGTATTGCTTTTCTTTGGGTTGAGTCTGATTTCCTCGGCATCTTGGCTCGGGGCAAGCATGAAGTTTTTTGCAACGCTAAGTGTGATTTTAGGATTTGAGATTGCCAGAAAACTTACTGGCTTTGACATTAGGAATTACACCGAGAAAAGGCTTCTAATATTCGTGATATTTGCTTATTTGGTGGGGATTGCAATAAGAATACCTGCCATGGTTGCAATGAACTACTACTATGCTTTGCCCTTGTGGTTGGGCATACCTAGAGAGCAGGTTATTCCAGCTATTGAAGAGTGGTTTCACATGCCATTCTGGTTAGTGATAGGTATCCCAAATGCGATCCAGAGTGCAGTTGATGTTGGAATTGGAATCCTTGTTTCGTTACCTGTTATTAGGGCATTACCTCACATTCTTGAGTGAGTTTTTTCATTTTTCTACAAAAACTTAGATGATTAAAAAGATATTTCCATTCAGCCAAGCTCTTCTGGAGGCAAACCTCTGTAAATTAAATAGTCATTCCACTTTTCAGCATAGTGAAGGAAGTATTCGTCGTTGGTCACATCATAGAGCCACTTTAACAGTCTTATGTGTAATCGATGGTAAAACTCGCTTGCATCTCCATGGATGTTTGAATACTTGCTCCAAGAGCCTGTGTCAAAAAGTTGAAGCCCTTTCTTGGTACTTTCAACGCCCTTTTGAAAGAGTTTCCATGCTTTCTCATCTTTAGTAACTTCCCAGTAATAATAAAGACCTTGAAGTGCTATTATATGCCCATTTAATACGAGCTCGTTTGAGTTGTAGTTATACTCAAGGTACCACGGTCCGTACTTTGTGTTTGCTACAAACCCATTCATATCTAAAGGCAGGTCAAATGAGTTTAGGAGGAGTTTTGCGGTGTTTAAGTATTCTTTTTTGCCTGTGAGTTGGTATGCTTTTGCGTATAGGCCTGCTCCCATTCCTTGAGCGTAACCTGAAACCCATGGGATGGAAGAATTCTCAAAATGAAAATAATTAAGGAAAAGAGCATACTCTTCTCCGTTATGCTCTCCATAGTATATAAGGTCGTGTAGGTCGTTTAGAATTCTTAATGCCTTTTCATAACTCCCTCTTTGAAAATATATCTCGGCCCAGTGAAGGGCGCTTACTGGATAGTAGCTTAAGCCTCTCCCTTTATAATATAGGAAAGGTAGGGATATGTTTAGGGAACCCTTGATTCTTATAGGGGAATAGTAGGGAGTATCCTTGGAAAATATTACCACAGAAAAGTCCCTTTGAGGAGAAGGATATAGAGAGTAATACTCGTTGTTCGCTTTCAAAGTTATATTAAATGCTTTCACATCAAGAGCAGTTAGCTTTTTCCATTTTGCCATTTCTCCAAACACCCTGATTACATAAAAGGAGTCTCTATATGAACGGAGATAAGTTAAGTTGCCTGTGGTTGTGTATTTTTCCAGGAACTTTTCTTGTATCTCCCTGTTTTTCTGAATCTCTTCAGAGATCTTAGGTGGAATTTCTCCATAGATTTCTTGGAGTCTTTTCACCAGTGCTTCTTCGGGAGACATAAAAATTTCTTCTGGTACAGTTTTACCAATTATTCCGGATTTGTATGGGTTAACTTTGATCATAAGTGTCTCGTCCTCATAGTAGATTTCTAATGTAACAAGTGCTCTCTCCCCTGCGGGCAGCTTAAGAGCTATTAACTTTTTAGAAGTGACTTTTTTACCATACCAGTCAGTTGCTTTCACGTTCGCTACAAAAATTATTTCCGTTTCGTTATCTTTTTTCTGAACGTATCCTACAAAAACTGGCTTATTTAACTCGTTTATAGTTTTGTTTCCTACTTTTACTTGGAAACTGGAGAATTCAAAAACGGCGCTCTTCTCTTCTACTTGGATATAAACTTCCACCTTCTCATTGGGAGGTGAATGGGAGATATTATCTTCTACGGTTATACAACCGAGTGAAAGCATCATTATGACAATAAAAGTTATTATTTTAACTTCTCTCATAGTACCCTCACTATTATTGAAACGTAGAGGGAGAATATTAAGCTTTCTGGCAAAAGTTTATAACTGGGTTTTTAAAAAGTAAATATTTGGTGAAAGGTGTGAAGACTCCATGTGAGTTCTGGGCCGAAGAGGTTATGCCAAATATAAGAGCCAAAGTAGCTGGCATCTTGTATTCTAAAGGATTTACTCAGGCTAGAATAGCTGAACATCTGGGTATAACCCAAGCAATGGTGAGCAAATACTTGGCTGGCAAATACAAAGAGCTTGGTGGAGAACTCGCTAAAGAAGTAGAGTCAATATCTGAAGAAATCGCTGCCCTAATCATTTATGGTGCACGAAAAGAAGACGTGATACGATTTTTAAATCGAGCTTTTTTCAAGATGTTTAAGAGTGGGATTCTCTGTAAAGGATATTTGGAGTATATTGGGAGTGATGATGAGTCTCTATGTAAGGATATATTTAGTGAAGAACCTTCTAGAACTCAAGTTTTGGAAGAGCTCAATTTGGCCCTTAATGGACTTTTACAGGATATGAAGTTTTTAAAGCTAATACCTGAAATCAGAAGCAACTTTGCTTATTCTGTCTCAAATCCAAAGGAGAAGAACGATGTTGCTGCAATTCCGGGAAGAATAACTGTTGTGAAAGATAAGCTGTATGCTCTGCCTCCTGAATTTGGGGCAAGTGAGCATATGGCGAAGGTTTTAATAGCTATTTCAGAGATGTTCCCTGAAGTGAGAGCTGTGCTTAATATAAAGTATGACGAACACATCTATGACGCTCTTAAGAAGGCAGGGTTTGCAATAGGGTTTGTGGAAAAAAAGGAGCGTGAGGAAGACGAGACTATCCAACTAATAGCTCAGGAATTTAAGAAAAGAGGCAAGTTAGATGCTGTTGTGGACAAAGGGGGCTTTGGAATAGAGCCCTGTGTTTACCTCTTTGGAGAAGATCCTATAGAGGTTGTGGAAAAGGTCAAAAGACTGGAGAGCTTTTTATGAAACAAAAATTTGCTTATCTCTATCTTCTTGTTTTGGCTTATGCAAATCTTTCTCCTAAAGTGCCTTCCTCAGGAATAATGGGGGGAGACAAAATAATTCACTTTTTGGAGTTCTTCGTACTGGGTATCTTAAGTACAAACAAAGCTTTTCTTGTCTTTCCAGTAATATTTGAGTTCCTACAACTTTTTGTACCGGGAAGAAGTTTTTCCTTTCTAGATATGAGCGCAAATCTAATAGGATTTACCATCGGATATCTTGCTTGGAGGTGGTGGAATGAAAGCAGTGGTGGAGGAACTTAAATTCTCTACTAATGGCGAAATTGATCTCATCGATATAACATATGCAATTGAGGAGATTGTTGAAAGAAGCGGGGTTAAAAACGGCCAAGTTTTAGTGTTTGTTCCAGGAGCAACTGGAGCAATTGTAACAATAGAACATGAAAGAGGACTTCTTGAAGATTTTAAGAGACTATTAAAAGAATTGGTTCCAAAAGGGGCTGGTTATAAGCATGATCTCATAGACAACAATGCCCACTCACATCTCCGAGCCAGTTTGTTGGGCCCGTCATTGGTGCTGCCTGTTGTTGAGGGCAGGGTAATTAGGGGAACATGGCAACAGATATTTTTTGTCGAACTTGATGTGAGACCAAGAAGGAGAAAAGTAATAGTACAGGTTATAGGAAGTTAAATCTGTAGAATCATGAAATCTCTTCCTACAATCCCGATATCTCCTACTTTTTCTTCAAGCTCCTCATGAGTGTAGTTTGAGTGACTTATGTGGGCAAATATTGTCTTTTTCGCATCTATTTTTTGAGCCAGTTTAATGGCGTCTTCAACTCCTAAATGGGTTTTTGGTATTGAGTGTTTATGTGTCATCTCAGAGACAAGTAGATCGACCCTATGGAGCTCGTTTAATAGCTCCTTATCCTTTAAAATCTCTGGACCGGTATCGCCAGTTACTACAATTCTTTTTTCTCTTATTTCAATGATGAATCCACCGGACACATCCCCCGGTTGATGTGTTGTAGGAAAGTGCTTTATTCTAAACTTTCCAAAGTTGTACCACCTATTAAATTCAAGGGGGACATAACTCCATTCTCTGTTACCTAAAAATGTCTCTTGCAAAAGTTTTGCCATTTTAAGAGTTTTTTCATGGGAATAAAAGCTCACTCTCCTAAGAATCTGCAGTTCTGGGAGACCTGCTATGTGATCAAAATGTGGGTGGGTTATGAGGACCCTCTCGATTTTTTCATTCAAATGTTCGAGGTGGTAGTGCAGATCTGGAGAGGGGTCTATAAGAGCATTTATTTTAGGAATATACATAGAAAATCTTGTTCGTTTATACTCGGGAAATTTCCTTGCCCTAGTGCAGTTTTCACAACTGCAAAAAAGTTTGGGGGTGCCACTATAAGAACCAGATCCGAGTAGAATGATTCTCATCTTTCCCCCTCCAGAATTTGTTTCCAGATTGAATTGTTGTGGATTATTATCCACCACTCCTTCAGTTCCCTTCTTTTTCTTCTCCAATCGGGGTGGAAGTGACTAACGAGCTTCCAGAACCTCTTTGAGTGATTCATCTCTATCAAATGAGCAGTTTCATGAGTTACAAGATAGTCTATAAGCTCCAGAGGTAAAGCGAGCATGGCTAAATTAAAGTTCAGATTCCCTCTTGGGGAACAGCTCCCCCATCTTGTTTTTTGTTTACGAATGAAGATCTTTTTAGGTTTAACTCCAAGATATTCAGATTTATCGTGGACAATTGGGGTTATTAGGATTTTAAGCTCTTTTCTCAATGTTTTCTCAAGTTTTTCCTCTGAAGGAAGTGTAATACCCTCCCCGGAAATTTCAAATTTTTTCCCATTTTTAACGGAATAAAATTTTCCGAGGTATGGAAAACCTGAAAGTTGTTTTGCTTTTTCAATTTTTTGAAGTTTTGAGAGAATCCAGTCTTCTTTTTCCTTTAAAAATTGCTCAACTTTTTTTGTTGGAGAGACTATCCAAAGTTTTCCTTCTGGGGTCATGTAAATTCTCACATACCTTACCCTTCTTACGCTAACCTCATATTGTACTTGCTTTCCATTAAGATTTATCTTTGGCATATTTTTTCTTATACTTTTCAGGATTTAAGTGTTTATAACTCAGGCCCCATCTTTTGAGCGTATGGTAGCACATAGAACAAAGATTTAATACTTTAAGAACAAAGTTTATTGGGAGGAAATATGAGGAAGACGCTTTATATAATCTTAATCGCTGGATTTTTCGCTATACTTGGCTCAACCATGAGTAAGTCTCCCACCTTGCCACTGTATGCTCAAAGTTTGGGACTTAGTAGGGGAGAAATTGGAATTATCGCGGCTGCTTCTACGATAACTGGTATTTTTGTAAACTTTGCCTCTGGTCTTCTAAGTGATATCTATGGAAGAAAGAGATTACTTAAAATAAGTGGTTTTGTCTTCTTTTCAGCTCCCCTTCTATACTTTTTTGCAGATGATGCCATAACGCTCGCTTTGGTAAGAGCTTATTATGGAATAGCAACTGCAATTTTTGTTCCGGTGTCTCTTGCATTAATAAGTGATATCTATCCTGAAAGGAAAGGAACTTTTATGGGGATCTTGAGCTCTGCGACTTTGGTGGGGAGGGCCATTGCTCCGGTATTGGCAGGGAGTTTGATATACTTTGCTGGTTTTTGGGTCGTCTTCATTTCCTGTTCTATCCTTGGTCTTATCACATTGGCATTGACCTTTACACTTCCTAAAGCAGAAGGGGGGCTAAGAAGGTTTGAATTTTCATTTAGCTCTACCATCTTGTTACTTGGTCTGTTAGATGCAGCTGTTTATATGGCTTATCAGAGTATTGAAACCTTTTTGCCACTATTTTACTTCTTGGAAGATAAAGCTTGGCTCTCTGGGTTGATTCTTACAATTGAAATCTCTATAATGGCCATTGTGAAACCTTATGCGGGGTATTTGAGTGACAAAATTGGGAGAATAAAGCCGATAATTGTAGGAATGGGAATGGTGAGCGTTGCAATGTTAATATTTGCTTTTTCAGGCTCTTTACCACTAATAATTGGAGGAGCTATTTTGTTCTCTCTTGGAGCCTCGGTGAGTGAAGCTTCAACTAAGCCCTTGGCAACTGAGATCTCAAAACTTAGAGGCACGGCCTTAGGTTTTTTGGAGAGTATAAAGGATATAGGGCAGGCATTGGGGCCTATAATAGTAGGATTTCTTGGTTTTAAAGTGGGGTTTGCTTTTGTTGGTATTTTTGGAATGGCAGCATTGGTGGTATTTATAACGGCTTTTAAGGGTATGAAGTGGGGATGACCATGGCACTCTCATTTAAGCCCATTTGGTTTGATTCATTGGGTGCTAAAAGCTCGTGTGTCTTGGTTAGGACTTCTGATGTCTCGATCTTAATAGATCCTGGAATTGCTATTATGCAACCGAGTTTTCCAGCGAGTGAAGAAGAGAAAATCGAATGGCTTATTGAGGGCGAGAAGGCAATAAAGAGAGCCAGTGAAAAGGCCGATATTGTTGTTATCACACACTATCACTATGATCACTACTTTCCAAGTGATTTAGACGTGTATAAAGGCAAACTTCTCCTAGTTAAGGATCCAAATGAGTATATAAACGATTCTCAGAGAGAACGGGCGGAGTATTTCTACTCTAATCTCTACAGATATTTTGGGGATCTAAAATTGGAGGATATTTGGAGAAAATCGGAATCAAAGGAGTACCCAAATCCGTTAGAGGAGTTACCAATTGCATTTTCTAAAGACTTTGGTGATTACAATACGCGGAGGAAACAACTCCTTGAAAAAGGTCTCAAATGGTTCAAAAATAGGGTTAATAAGTGGAACCAGAATCCTAGGATTCCTGAGATGAGTTTTGGGAATTTCAAAGTCATATTTGCTGATGGAGGAACATTTCAATTTGGAGACACGGAAATTAGATTTACAAGGCCTCTCTTTCATGGAATAGAGTTTTCAAGGGTGGGGTGGGTGATCTCGGTAGTGATTGAATGCAAAGAAGAAAAATTCATTCATTCAAGTGATTTGAATGGGCCAATAATAGAGGATTATGCAGAGTGGATAGTCAAGGAAAATCCAGATATTCTTGTTTTGGATGGTCCCATGACATACATGCTTGGCTATCTCCTTAATAAGATCAACTTAAGGAGAACAATTGAAAATGCAGTAAAAATTGTAAAGGTGATAGATGCGGAAGTCATTATATATGACCATCATCTACCAAGAGAGCGCCACTTTAGGGAACACACAAAAGAAGTGTGGGAAGCAGCAGAAAAGGCCGGTAAGACAGTCTTAACGGCTGCGGAATTTTTAGGGAGGAAGCCAAAGGTTTTAGAAATCAAATGACTAGAAAATCTAAAATTAAAAAGAGAACATCTCCCTGATATTCCCTCTATTCTTTTGGAGGAAATGCGCCAAGTTGCTGTAGCATGCCAAATACATCGTAACCCCACCACAACTCTGCAATTTTGTCCTCTTCAAACCGATATATAGCAATCCCCTCGAGGGTTATTCCATTTCCGGTTGGCGGGATTCCCATAAACGTATCTTTTTGTGTTCCAGTAACTCTCCAGCGCTTTACTATTTTATCATCTTCAGCAATAGTATCTTCAATAGTTACGTGAAAATCTGGGAATACTTTATGTAAAAAGAGCACCCATTGCTTAAAGGTTTCGAGATTTGTAACGTCAGGGTTGCTAGGGTCGTGGTTTATGAAATTGGGTGCGTAAAGCCTGTCTGCTAGACTGACATCTCCTTTGTTCCAGAGCTCGTCTACTGATTGCTGGATAATCCTTTCTTTTTCTGCCCTCATTTTATCACCTCCTTCATGCTTCTGTCTCATTATTCGATCGCTAGTATTTCTGAAAGAAAGTTGGGGTTTATGAGACTCCTCCGTCTACGTGTTCTGTGCTCAAAGTGTATATACTTTAGCATTATGTCAAGATAAAGTAACATTTAACTTTACCAAGAGAAAAGCCAAAAATATAAAGCAAAAGAAGACATTACTTCAAGATAATTCTTGCATCTACTATGACCACGCCTTCTCCTTCAGGGTAAACAAAGATTGGGTTAAGGTCCATTTCCTTAATGTAATCTTTGAGGTCATCAACGAGCTGTGAGACTTTTAGCATCATGTCAACAATTGCTTTCATGTCGGCTGGTGGTTCGCCTCTTGCACCTGCTAGAATTGGGTATCCGTTAATACTCTTTATCATAGTCCACGCGTCTTTCTCTTCAATTGGGATTATTCTGAATGTGACATCCTTGAGAATTTCTACGAAAATTCCACCAAGACCAAACATTATTGCATGTCCAAACTGTGGGTCTTCGGTAACACCAATGATAATCTCCCTTCCTAGTTTGAGCATTGGAGCTATTAAGACACCGAGAATTTCTGCATCTGGTCTGTATTTTCGGGCGTTCTCGTGGATTTCTTCCCACTTTTGTTTAAGTTCTTCATCGTTCTTTATTTTGAGCATGACAACTTTTGCATCGCTCTTGTGAAGGATTTGGGGTGACATTAGCTTCATGACTACTGGGTAGCCAATTTCGTTAGCATATTTTATGGCCTCATCCACAGTTTTTGCTAATTTTTCTTCTGGAAGGGGTAAGCCATAAGCCTTTAAAACCTGTTTTGCTTCGTATTCAACTAAGGATTTCCTACCCTGAGCCAAAACCTCTTTAATTACCTTTAACGCTTCTTCTTTCATATTATTCCCTCCATAATAAGGAAATAAGGAGCAGATCACTCCTCATTTAATTTTTCTAAGTATTTTGCATATTGGACGAGTCCAGCTATCGCCCTAACTCCTCTCTCGGGTGTGGGATATACTGGTACTCCTTTATCCTCGAGTATCTTTGCATAGTACTCTGTCTTTTTACCACCCATTGCAACTGCTACTATTGGTTTCTCACTCTTCTTTGCGTAATCTGCAAGAATTTCTATGATCTTTTCTTCGTTTAACAATGGTACTTGGAAGAGGACTATTATAACTATTGCGTCTACGTTGGGATCGTTTACAAAGGCCTCAATAGCGTATTTGTATCTCTGAGCGTCAGTATCACCTACTACGTCAGTTGGATTGCCAGCTACGGCGTGTGGTGGGAAGTGCTCTTTTAGGTATTTGATGGTTTCTTCACTAAGCTCGGCCATTTTGAGGCCAAATTTTGCAACAGCATCACTTGCCATAACTCCTGCTCCACCACCATCAGTAATGATTCCAATTCTGTCTCCGTTTGGAAGTTTGCACTTTGCGAAGGCCTTTGCGACGTCGAACATGTGCTCAAAGTCCTCTGCTCTCAGAATTCCAGTTTGCTTAAACACAGCATCGTATATTGTATCTGCTCCGGCTAATGATCCAGTGTGGGATGAGGCTGCTTTGGCACCGTATTCGGTTCTCCCGCTCTTAAGAGCTATTACTGGCTTCACTTTTGTTATTCTCTTTGCAGCTTCAATGAATTTTCTCCCTTCTTTTACACCCTCTATGTAAAAGGTAACAACCTTTATGCTTTCATCGTGTATGAAGTAGTCCATCAAATCAGCATCGTCAACATCAAGTTTGTTACCATAACTTACCATTTTTCCAATTCCTATTCCTGCTAAGGCCGCCCAATCAAGCATTGCTGCAGCAAAGGCTCCACTTTGGGAAACAAATGCAATTGAACCGTTTTTTGGCCTATCCATTTTTTGCTCTGGGAGAAAAACTGTGTCAACTCCAGTATCTGGGACGTACACACCAACACAATTGGGTCCTATAACTCTTATCCCATTTTCTCTTGCTATCTGGAGGATTTCTTCTTCCATTTTCTTTCCTTCTTCTCCAAGTTCTCCAAAACCGCCCGTAATGATTATCACAGACTTTATTCCCTTTTCGGCAATTTCTTTCATGGTTTGTGGGACAAATGGGGCTGGTATGGATATTACTGCCAAGTCTGTATCCTCTGGGAGATCTTTCACACTTTTGTAAACCTTGTATCCCTCGATCTCGTCCAGCTTGGGGTTCACTGGGTATATGTTTCCTTTAAAAACCCCTTGCTCTTTGTTTTTCTTAAAGTTCTCAAAAATGACGTTTCCAACCTTTCCTTTTTTATCTGTTGCTCCTATGATAGCAACAGCATTGGGTTCGAAGAAGGGTTTAAGTTCTTCGATGATTTTTGGGCTTTTCATGGTATCACCTCAAAATTTTTATGAATAATCTTCCACTTGAACTTTATCTTCTTCTGTATAAAAGTTTTATGTGGGTAAAATAAGCTCTTTGATGAATTAATAAGGGCATTACTGCCCGAAAATTGAAGGAACATCAAACAGCGTTTATCATAACATCCAAAAATTCAAGGCTTTTAAGAACTCCGTCAAAGCTTTTTACCTCTAGTGACATTGGAACATTGGGGGTTTGTCTGATCACGTCTTTCCAGGGTACATTGCCTTCTCCGAGAGCTAGATGGGAGTCATGCGCTCCATCATTGTCACTTAAATGCGCATAGATAATTCTGTCCTTTAAGAGTTTGATAAATTCCGTGAACTCTCCATTAACTGTATTTAAATGGCCGATGTCAAAAGTGACAAATATATCGGTTCCTTCTACCAGTTCTTTAATGCGTTCTGGAGTTTGGCCATCCAGAATCCAAAAAGAGGGCATATTTTCTAGGGCCACTTTTATCCCTACTTTTTGAGCTACTTTGTCAATTTCCTCTAGTGAGCGTTTCTGGATCTTTTCATATGCTTTTGGGAAACGGCCACTTAGAGGAGAATGATGCGCGGGATGAATCACAACTAGCATGGAGCCCATATAGTGCGCAATTTTAAGAGTTTCAAAGAGAAGTTCTAGTGATGCTCTTCTTATCTTTTCATTTAATGATCCAATGTTTATGTCACTAAACGGTGCATGAATTACGCTTTTTAATTTGGCCTCTTCTAAGAACTCTACATGAGTTTTGTAATTGTATTTATTTAGTGCATGGTATCCTTCATTCACTATTTCGACAAAGTTGACTTTAAGTTGTCTTATCTTGTAAAGAGCTAGACTGAGGCTTTTGTCGTATAATGCTTGTGTTGACACTCCTATCACTTTTTCCACCCGAAAATCATAAAGAAGAGGGTATAAAAAGATATCACTCTCTAGCTCTTGGCAAAAATGGTATCAACCAGTCCAAAAAGCTGTCTATGCTCCTTGTTTGTATGTATAAAGTACCAGTACCATAGAATTCAGCAACAAGACCTTCTCCACCAAAAATTGTGCTCTTAATTCCTCCGACTCTTCTTACTCTAAAGTCAAGCCCTTCTGTAAATGCAACTAAATGCCCAGTGTCTATAATAAACCTCTCGTTTCGAAGTTCTTTCTTGTAGATTGCTCCAAAACTGGACAGAAATACTGGGCCCTCTCCGCTTAGTTTTAATAAGAACAGACCTTCTCTTGAGAAGAATGTCTTTGCACCACCAAATTTAGTGTCTATTTCTATGGTTTCGGAACTTGCTAAAAATGCCCCACTTTGAGCATACATTGTTCCTCTAAGCTCTAGTGCCTCAATATCACCCATATATGGTGGGGCAAGACCTATAGTGCCTTTTTCTCCTTCTGCCCTAAAAGTGTTTATGAATATACTCTCTCCTCCTAGCATTGAGCGCTTTAAGGCCTTAAAGATGCCTCCAGTTTTTGTTTCTATTTTTATACTTGGGCTCATGTGGACCATTGCCCCGGGCTCGGCTTTTATGGCCTCCCCATCTTCAAGTTCTATTTCGACCAAGCTAAAGCTTGGTCTTTGAATAATTTCATATCTCATTTGTGACACCAAGAATACTGGGATTTTGGAGTATATAAACCTTTTTTGATCTATTTTATATCTTCTTTTTTTATGAGCCCCTTATTGTATGGACAAAGATCTTGTAAAAAGCATTCACTGCATTTGGGTTTTATGGGCCTACAAATACTTTTTCCATGGTCTACCATCGCATGGTTTACATATATCCATAGCCTCTCGGGGATTAATTCCTTTAAATATTCTTCGACCTTTTCAGGTGCAATTTTTGGAGGTGCGAGGCCTAGACGTTTGCTTATTCTATTCACATGAGTGTCAACAGGGATTGTTTGTTGTCCAAATCCATATGCCAGAACGATGTTTGCACATTTTCTTCCAATTCCAGGGAGCTTCATAAGTTCCTCAATTTTATCAGGAACTTTACCTCCATATTTCTCTAGGATTATCTGGGAACTTTTAACTATCCACTCTCCCTTGGCTTTCCAAAGTCCCACTCCATTTTTTCGCAGGAAGTCTTGCATTTCCTCAGGGGATATTTTAGCAATAGTTCTAATGTTTTTGTATTTTTCAAATAACATTTTCCACACTTTATACGTGACTTCATCTCTCATTCTTTGAGAGATTATGCAATGAATAAGAGTTTTATAAGGATCCCCAATTAGAAGTTTTTCCCTTTGGTGATAGTTCATCAATCGTTTTACGATTTCATGAGCTCTCCTTTTCTTCTCATTCCAGTTTTCTTCAAAGGTGAATGAGTGTGAGTTTTTTGCCCCCATCATGGATCACCGCTATAATTTCACCTGAGACCTTGGCCTCTTTGAGATTGTCGAACCGTTGGTTAAAAATCTTGTGCCCTTTTTGGTTTAAAATCAGAACTTCATTTTCAAGAAGTATCACGATCCTTTTTTTAAGGAGAAACACGTCTCTAATCTCTTTTTCAAAATCCAACGTTAGGCTAAATATCTCCTCCTCAGTAAGCTCTATTTTTGTGTTTTTGTTTACCCTTATGAGTTTTGGTTCACTGTACATTACCTTAAATTGAAGGGCCTTTCCCAAAAGTTCTATCTCTACAGTATCCCCTTCTTTAATTTCTTTTCCTATAAGTTTTGCTCTTATGACCTCTATAAAGTCAGGTGTTAAAGGAGCATCAAAAAGCGGCTTTAATACAACTTTCATGAATTTTCACCAACTCAATATACTCATGAGTTATAATAAGGGTTTTGAACCGTAAGCTTTATAATGATATATCTTTTGATATATCTGGTGATGCATATGGAAAGACCAAAATATAAAGGTCATCTTAAGCTCCTTATCCTTTATCTGCTAAAGGAAAAGCCACAACATGGATATGGGATAATGTCCGAACTTGAAAATAGATATGGGATCCCAAGTCCAAGTGCGGGAGCCATATATCCTATTCTATCAAGTTTAAAAAGGAATGGTCTGATTGAAGTGGCTGGGGAAGGTAAAAGAGAAAAGAAACTCTACCAGATAACAGATAGAGGGGTAGAATATCTCGATGAGCATAAAGATGAACTCTTTGAAGTTATCAGAATGATAGAATCCTTTAAGGAATTTAGAAGTCTTGGAGGAAATGAACTCAAAGAGGTAATTAAAGAAGTTCTAAGGGTTCTTCCCTCGCTCACCAGAGAGCAAAAAATGGCACTTTCAAACGAGATTACGGAGTTCACGAGAAGAATTAGGTTAATAATTTTAGGAGGGAAATAGCATGTATGCAATTGAAGTTGAAAACTTAGTTAAAAGGTATGGTAATTTTGAGGCCGTTAGAGGAATCTCTTTTAAAGTAAAGAGAGGAGAGATATTTGCATTTTTAGGCCCCAATGGCGCAGGTAAAACTACTACTGTTCATGTGCTTACGACACTTCTTAGGTTAACTTCGGGAAAAGCTATTGTGGCTGGTCATGATGTCGTTAAGGAACCAATAGAAGTAAGAAAAAAGATAGGAATAGTTTTTCAGGATCCTAGCTTGGATAGGGAGCTGACGGCATATGAAAACATGTACATTCATGGAAGAATTTATGGACTGGATGGAAATGAACTAAAAGAAAAAATAGAAAAGCTTCTGAGATTTGTAGAGCTTTGGAATTTCAGGAATAAACCTGTAAAGACATTTAGTGGTGGTATGCAGAGAAGACTTGAAATAGCACGTTCACTTCTTCATGAACCAGAAATCCTCTTCTTAGATGAACCTACAATAGGCCTTGATCCTCAGACGAGGACTCATATATGGGAGTACATTAAAGCAATGAAAGAAGAGCATAACATGACTATCTTCTTGACAACACATTATATGGATGAGGCCGAGCAACTTGCTGATAGAATTGCGATAATTGATCATGGAAAAATAATTGCAGAGGGAACAGCGGAAGGGCTGAAGAAGCTGGTGGGCAATGATGTAATATCTCTTAAACTTGAGGCTCCAGAAAAACTCAAGTGTCTCAAATCTGATTTCATTAAAGGTTGCAAGCTCCTTAGTGGTAATCGAGTCCATTTAGAGGTTGAAAATGCTGCAGAAGCCCTTCCAAAACTCTTTCTCCTTGCTCAAAAAGAAGGAGTTAAAATATTAGAGGTTACTTATCATAGACCTACACTCAATGATGTTTTCTTGCACTTGACGGGAAGAGAGATAAGAGAAGAACGTGGGGAAAGTACACTCAAAATGATAGCTCGTATGAGACTGAGGAGGTGATAAAATGAGGGCATTCACTACTATGATTTACAGACAGGCGAAGCGTTTCTTTAGAGCGAGATCCAGAGTTATGGGGATGATAATCAACCCTCTTATATGGTTGATTTTCTTTGGTCTTGGTTGGAGTAAGGTTTTCGACACTCCTATGGCTAGGACAATATTTGGAGGTGTGGATTACTTAACTTTCTTGGCTCCAGGTATATTTGCCATGACTATATTTAATCAGAGTTTTGTAAGTGGGGTTAGTGTTATATGGGATAAGCAGTTTGGCTTCCTTAAGGAAATTTTGGTGGCACCAGCATCAAGAAAAGAGGCTATTGTTGGGAGACTAACTGGAGATTCTCTCCTTACGACAGTTCAGGGTCTCATAATACTCCTCTTAACGTTTCTTTTAGCAGAAAATCTTAAACTTTCTGGGGTTTTACCCGCTCTTGTAATGGGATTCCTCTTAGCAATAGCATTCTCAGGCTTTGGAACAACTCTAGCGCTTAAAATGGAGAGTATGGAAGGATTTCAGATGATAATGATGGTTCTCATGATGCCACTCACTTTCCTTAGTGGTGCAATATATCCCATAGAGGCAATGCCTGGCTGGATGAAAGCTTTGGCATATATAAATCCACTAACTTATGCGGTTGATGGGGCCCGCTATTATCTGGTAGGATCTAATGTTACGAGATTCTCTATAACGACTGATTGGATAGTTTTGGGATTACTTGCGCTGGTATTCCTCAGTTTTGCGATGTTAGAGTTTGAAAAGGCGACTATTGATTGAAATCTTTTTTATTTTTAAATTTCTCATAACTTATTCTAAGAGCTTCTAAAACCGGGAGAGTCTTTCCTGCAAAGAACGTCAGCATTGCTCCTCCACCTGTGCTTATGTGAGAAATTCCTTTTATATTATATTGATATATACTGGCTATACTGTGCCCACCCCCCACTATAGAAAATGCGTTGCTTTCTCCTATTGCTTTAAATACCTCAATAGTGCCCTTGGCAAATTCTTCGATCTCAAATACTCCCATTGGACCATTGGCTACTATTATAGCGGCTTCTTTTAAGATTTCACTGTATTTTTCTATTGTTCTGCTTCCAATATCCATAATGGGTCTTTCATCGAATATCCATTTTTTGTCACTTAAAAGATCTATCTCGGCTCTCTCTCCTTTGTATTCTACTGCAAAATCTACAGGGGTTCGGATGTATGGATAAAACTCATTTAAAATTTTTTCAGCCCGATCTACGAGGTTTATTAACCCTTTTCGTTCTAAAAGACTTATGTTCGCATCTCCTAGGTCAAAGCCTTTAGCGAGGGTGAATATGTGTCCCACCAAACCTCCAGTTAGAATTAAGTCTGCTTTTCCATTTCTTAAAGCGTTTTCTGCAACATTTAATGAATCTTCAACTTTAGCTCCACCAAGTACATACACTTTAGGCCCTTCTTCGCTTTCGTAGGCTTTTGTTAGGGCTTTTATCTCTTTCTCCATTAAAAACCCGGGTATCATGGGTTTTATCTTTGCAAAACCAACTAGCGAAGGTTGAGATCGATGAGTAGCAGCAAATGCTTCAGTTACAACATAGTCGAGTAGGGGGGACAATTTTTTAACAAAATAGGTCTTTTCACATTCTTCTAATGGTCGTTGTTTGGTCTCCTCTGCTGTAAATCTGAGATTCTCAAGCATTAAAATTTCACTTGGCTTTAGAGAGTTTATAGCATCTCTCGCACATTTTCCAAAAATATCTTCCACATATCCCACATCCACCCCTAGAAGAGAACTCAAAATTTCAGCATGCTGCTCTGTGGTCAAATAATCCTCTTCATAGGGTTTGCTTTGATGTGTTCCTATCACTATTTTTGCTTTATGCTCTAATAGGTAGCGTATAGTGGGTAGCACGGCCCTAAATCTCGCGTCACTAATAATTTTTCCATCTTTTACAGGTGAATTGAGATCTGCTCTGAGAAAAACGACCTTATTGTGGTAATTGAACTCTGGTAGTCTAAACATGCTCTCACCTGATTCTTGTAAATTTTGGGAAGTTAAAAGGTTATTTTAAACACTTATAGTGGTGATGCGTAGGCTATTGGTTTTTAATTTTAGGTGAAAAGATGAGAGGTTGGAAAATGGGCAAAAGGGATTTATATTATAATTGCTCTATTATTTTAGGTATGCGAGTTAATTGGGTGTGATATTATGAAGTGGAATTTAGAGATCTTACAAGAGGCCTCTCGGGAAACACTTATCAAAACTCTGGTAAACCTGCTCGAACTGATGGGATTTAGGAATGTAGAGATGGTGGATAGCCCAGAAGAGTGGGGGATAGATATTCTCGCTCTTAGGGACGATCCTATTGCGGGATTTGAAAAATATGTAATAAAAGTAAAATCAGGAGCTCTAACGTCTTCTCAAGATATTGAGCATTTTAATGAAGCCATAGGGAGAGCAAAGGCTGATAAGGGGATTTTTGTCTCAATAAATGGATATACTAAAGATGCTAAACTCCTAGTTGGAAAGGAGTACAAAGGAAGGGTAATTATATGGGATGGTGAAAAGCTTGTTGAAGATTTAAACAACAAAGAAGTGCCAGTGAGTGAAGAACTACTCGAAAAAATCACGAGAAAAAAAGAACAGGAAAAATTGGAAGAGAAGCGAAAAGCTGTTTTAAAGGTAATACGACTAGATACTCCACTTTTGTACTCTTTCTCTCCAGATAAAGTTTTTGAGCAAATATCCTCATTACTTGAGAAAAAGTATAAAATAAAGAAGGAAGATATTATTTTAAAAACCTTGATCTTAGAAGCCTCAACGGCTTATATCTTCTCTTGGTCAGCTCTGGTGGGAGATACAAAAGATAAGGCTGTAATATTCTCTAAGGAGGAAATATTGCCCTTTGTGAGCAGGGATGAGGAATTAGATAAAAAAGTGTCCAAGGCCCTTTTAGAGAGTGGGTCTGCTATTAAAGCGACAGAGATAAGGGTCATTGAGCCATTAACCCCAAATGAGGCGGTTTTATTAGTTAAGTCTAGACTTGCAGAGGATCTGAAAGTCTCTCAAAGTAGTATTATCTTACATTCTCGGAGGAAAGTGTATATTCCTAAAAGGGTATTACTGGAATTGCAAGTTGGAATAAATTCCGCAAAGGGAGAGGTTGATCTCAAAAGCAAAGAGGCCAGGGTTAAAATAGAGCCTCTTTCAAGGGAGAAGTTAATTGAAATTGCTAAGGAGGAGTGCATGAATTTACTTGGGGAAGAACTTAGGGAGATTTCATTTGAACCAAAAGAGAATGTGGCTATAATAAATGGTCAAGTTAGCAGGTTCCTTTTTGGTGCAGCTGTTCATATATATAGTGGAAGGGTTTTAAAGAGAAAATCGAAGATAAAGAGAGATGCGATTCTCTCTGAAGTTTCAAAGAAATACCCAGGAGGAAAAGTTATTTCTTTTACTGAAAGAGAGGATAAAGCAATTATTGATGTACTAGCACCTGAAGGTATTGTAGTTTTGGAGTTTAACTTGGAAACAGGGGATTATGTGGTCAAAGAAAAGCTTGTCCACCCATATAATCTTGCGAAAATAGCGAAAGATCTTATTGAAGCTAATTTTGATATAAAAGACCTAGAACTCAGCGATTTTAAGGTTCGTGATCATAAGAACCTAGAACTACTCCTTAAAAGTGAGGATGGAAAAGTTTTGGTAAAGGTTGATGGAAAGACAGGGGATATAATGGATTACTTTGTGGAAATTACTCCTGAAAAAGCTGAAAAAATAATCTCGAAAAAGTACCCTGACTGGCGAATAAAGAAAGTAGAGGACTTAAAAGATAGTTATAAGATAGAACTCGAAAATGACAAACTTCTGTTAAAACTCTCTCTTAGTAAAGATGGGAAACTACTAACAGAAGTCGATAAATACTTGAAAGAAGATGTTGTGAAGAAAATAGCGAAAGAATTCTTAGAGGAAAAAGGAATTACTGCAGATATTAAAGAGTTAGAGCTTGATGAAAACTGGAAGGTAAAATTTGCGGGTAAAGAACGTGTGGGGGAGATTCTCATAGAACGAGTTTCAGGGAGAGTCTTAAAGAGTGATATTTTCCTAACAGAATTTATAATTGAAGAAACTTATCAGTCTCATGTTTCAGAGAAGTTTGCTGAGAAAAATCCGAAAACAGAAACAATAATAGTTCACAAGGAAAGAGGGTATGCGATTATAAAGCTTTCTGGGGATAATGGGTTTTATTATGCAAAAGTTGATCTTCGTACAGGTAAAATCTTAAAAGAAGATATGATACCGAGGAAAGGGTTGAAGGCAAAAATAAAGAAACTCCAGCTGGATGCAAAGTACAAGTGATTAGGTCATTAAGAGGCTTTCGATGAGCTTTATAGCTTCTACTATTTTTGTTTCTGGTACATCTTCCTCTGGTAACTCCAAGTTTATTACGAGCCTTTCTTCTTGTCCTTCTTCATCTAGTCCATAGACTTCGAGCTCTTCAATGTCTACATCTTCAAAGAAGTTTTCTATTTCAGGCCCAATGACCTTTTTGTCGTTTCCATAGACTTCCACTCTAATAACGTCATCCTTCGAGGATGCCATAACTGCTATTTCATAACCCCCAACTTTTTTTGTGAATTTTATCATGTTCCCATATCCTAAGACCTCTTCATTAAATCCCAGTTTCTTCATAACACTTCTCATTCTTTCAATTTTTGCTTTCATCCTATTCAATAAACGGTCTCTCAACTTATAGCTCTCTTCTAGGGCTTTTTTCATTCCCTCACCAGCGTTTTCAATCTCGCCTTCCCATATCCCGATAAGCTTTATGCCAGAAGAGGTTGGCCTAAGCTCAATTTTTAAATTCTCTATGTCAAAATCCTTCAAATCCTCAATCCTAAGCTCGCTGAGGTTTAGTATATCAAATTCAATTCTAACTAGATTTCCAAAAGCTTTCCCTTTAAATTTCAAAGGGCATCACCTAGAGAGGGGAGGATGGGTAGGTTTAAAAACTCTTCTATATGGGAAAAAGAAGAATTAAAAAAAGAAATATCATTTTTTCCTTTTAACAGCGAGTAATGGCAATAAGGCGAGAGCTACAATTGCTGCAGGGCCACACACCCCACCCGCTTCTGTCGTTGTGGGGGATGAGGAAGAAGTAGTTTCTGGTGGAGAACTGGTTGTTGGTGGGGTTGATGAGGACGTGGTTGTTTCGGAAGGTGTAGTTTGAGTGGGAGTTGAAGTTGTACTTGTCTCTATTTCTCCTATGGTTTTTTCTGTGCTGGCTTTGTTCCCGTAGAAGTCTATTGCTACAGCCCTTATTATATATCCATCCGCATCAACTCCTGGAATCTCGGCCATAAAGTACTCTGCTTGTCCTCCGCTGCTTTGAACTGCTGGATACTTCGTAACAACTCCATTTGCCTCAATTTCTACATAAATATCCTTGATCCCTAAGTTGTCTTTTACGCTGATATAAACTTTAAATGGCTTTCCTTTCATAGGCTTGGATGGGGTAAGATATGAGATATCCACTTGGGGGTTTTCCGTGTCTTTTCCTTTACTTATAACGAGCTGGGATATTCCTTTGGGTACAGTTATTTCAAAGAGCTCATATGTCTTGTCTCCTATTTTTCTCTCTCCTAGGATCTTGTACGTGACGTTTGTTACACTCGTGTCAACCTGGGCCCCGTCTGGGATTTCAATGGCAAATTTTCCACTTTCTTCTCCTAGGAGGTTTATGAATTTTACAGCACTTCCAAAGTCTGTTGTCCATCTGACTGTAATGAACTCCTGTGGAACCGGTAATGAGATAAAGTCATTGAAGAGACTTCCAAACATTTCCTCAATTTCAGGAAGTCTGACGTTTCCATTCTCATCTATCTCGACTATCTTTGACCCATACCATGTTGGACTCCTGCCTGGCCTAGGGGGATTAGTTTCTTTATCTGGGGCCCCCGTAGTTGTTGACGTTACAAACCAGTGCTCATTACCGTTTTTGTCCACGTAAATGTGGAGTTTGTCATGGTGAATATGGCCACTCATAATAAGTTTAATGTTGTATTTCTCAACATCTTGGAGGAAACGCCTTGCTATGTCAAGATACTCTTGATTTCTTCCAAACCAATAATAGCTACCATATTGTATCATTTCTTGCCAATCCTCGTCATCGAATGCTGAAACACCCTCGATTCTACCCCCGATCCATCCTTGCGGGGCAGAATACCAATATGGGTGGTGGACAATTACTATTGGGATTTTATCGGGATGGTCTTCAAGCACTTTTTCCATCCATTCTAGCTGGTTCATATAGGGGTGGGCCTCATCTCCATGGGAGTCGAGGGCTATTATGATAAACTTTCCAATAACTATGTAGTAGTCCGTAGGTCCTATAAGTCTGGGATAATAATTAGGTGGATCATCATGATTTCCTTTAACAAGTATTGTTGGCCTTCCAGCGGCATTTGCATGGGAGATTATATCAAGCAGTAGCCTGTATCCTTTTCCGTCTCCTGCTGTGTCTACAACATCTCCAGTGGTTATCATAACATCAACTCTATCATCCATGGCCCAGTATGTATAAGCACTATCTGTTGCAACATAGCTGTGTAACGGGACTATTATACCTCCATCGCATAGTTCTTGGATTCTTTTTATATCTCTCTGGAAGTATTCTCCACAAACATAACCAAACTTAGTACCACTTGTAACGTGGGTGTCGCTCATATGGGCTATTCTAAGAACTTTGGGATACTCTTTGAGAATCCAAACTGCACCTGGAATTGTTACTTCTCCTTTGTTTGATTTAATTTGAAGGAAATACACATCTGGAACAACGTTCTCTGGAACTTTTACCTTTAGTGTAGCACCTTTCTCAATGATCTCTAGCTCATATGGGCCATTCAACACAGAGACTATTGAGAGAGAGTTTATGTCTACTCCATCTTGTGGCTGTATCTCCACAACCTCTCCTGGAAGTGCCACGACAGGGGCTCCGGGCATTGGATACTTCAACACGTCTCCCGGGAGGGCTTCTGCACTTACTTGGTTTATATTAATTAAAGACAGAGTTAAAAGAACTAACAAAAAAGCAACTATTCTTCTCATAGCACCACCAAAATAATAGCGATTTCAAACATTAAAAAATTGTTGTTTGAAATACTTCAAGGATTCCATCTTAAAGCTGCCGTAGCAAACCCCATAATCTTTTCTGCGAGTTCATTTTTGCCTCCAAGTCGTTTGTAGGTTCTATATCCAATCCATATCTTTGAATATATATTTTGGGCTTCCTTCACATTTAGTTTTCTTGTTGCCACGTACAGTCTAGTGAGGTTTATTGCCATCTCAAGAAGGTAAAAATCTGCTCTACTAAGAGGGGGATTGGAAACTGGGAACACCTCGATTCTTGAAGGGATTAGTGAACATCTCAGGATTCGGGCTTCTCCAAGACTGTCTTTTATCAAGTCATCTTGAAATTCTATTTTCCCTTCTATGTTAGGCAAGTTCTTTATTTTCTTTAAAGGAATTGTTTTGGAATCCTCCCATTCCAATTCACAGGGTAAATTAAGAGCAGTTCTTACTAATATATCCACATCCCAGGTTATATGCAGGACGCCATAAGGGTGTTTTCTTATATCTTTGGCACTTTTTCCTTCAAATAGTCTAAAATGAAACTTGTCTCCTTTTTTAACAACACCCACCGGGGTTACATTGGATTTTGTGACTAAGAGAAGTTCATACACTTTGCCTTCTTCAAACATTTCCATTCTAAGACCTCCAATAAAAGGAGAGGAACTAGAGAGTCTTGGGAAGTACAAGGATGTCTTCTCTCTCTATGTAGAATGTGACGTCTCCTTGGGGTCTCAGGCCTACAACGTCCCTATCATTTATTGTCCTTGCTATTATTCTCCTTTCTCCAAATAGTCCAACAACCTCGATGAAAAAGCCATAGTACTCTATTAGATCCACTTTTCCAGTTATTGAGACAGCGTTTTCGATGGGATGTAAGCTGATACGTTCAGGTCTTATCACTACCACAACTTTGTCGTTCTCTCCGGTATAAGTTAGACCATCAAGCCTAAATCCTTCAAACTCTACTGTTACTTTGTCCCCATCTCTTTCCACGACTTCCGCTGGGATTACGTTGGTCTTACCCATGAAAGAAGCAACAAATTCTGTTTTGGGTTGTTCATATATCTCTTTTGGAGTTCCTACCTGTTCTATTTGACCTATATTCATTACTGCGATCCTATCACTTATTGCCATGGCCTCTTCTTGATCATGAGTAACATAAACAACTGTGATTCCAAGTTCTCTTTGGATTCTCCTTATTTCGGATCTCATTTCAAGTCTAAGCTTTGCATCTAAGTTTGAGAGAGGCTCATCTAAGAGTAGAAGCTTGGGTTCAACTACGAGAGCTCTTGCTATTGCCACCCTTTGTTGCTGGCCTCCACTCAGCTGAGTTGGATATCTATCTTCGTAACCTTGGAGCTTAACCAATTCAAGCGCCCATTTTACCTTTTTCTCGATTTCTTGTTTGGGAAGCTTCTTCACCTTAAGTCCATATGCTACGTTGTCGTATACTGTCATATGGGGCCATAAGGCATAGTTTTGGAAGACCAAAACTGCACCTCTTTCACTCGAACTTTTGTACGTGACATCCTCGTCATCAAAATGTAGGTGTCCACTGTCAGGAAAGTCCAAACCTGCTATTATTCTCAAAGTGGTTGATTTTCCACAACCACTTGGTCCGAGGAGAGTAAATAACTCCCCGTGTTTTATATGGAGATCAATACCCTTTAGTGCAACGGTTTCACCAAATGTTTTTACTATGTTCTCAAGTTTAACCTCGACCATTTTCTCACCTCATGTTAATCCGATGAATGAGTATCTTTGCTTTGTAATAATATTCACAACAACAATTGCCGTGATTTGGACAACTATTAATAACACACCTAATGCCGCTGCTATGTTGATACTACCTGCAGCTGACATTAAGACTTCTTTCATGAATGCTGTTATTGGGGCTTGATCTATGTTGATTGAACCTAGGGTTATTCCCACGCTTGTTTCACTCATAGAGTAAACAAAGCTAAGCATTGCTCCACCAAAGACGTTTAATGAAATTAATGGCATCAATATTCCCGTAACAGTCTTCCATCTTGAAGCCCCTAGGTTTATTGAAGACTCTTCGAGGGACATATGTACTTGTTGTAACCCAGCATAAACTGATCTGGCGGCAAAAGGAAGTCTTCGTATAGAGTAAGCTAGTATCAGGACAAGGGCAGGATTAAATCCATAGAGGGATGTTGGATTTAGGGGTGAGTTCTCTGGTGTTACTGCTGAGAAGAAGTAAAAGTATCCCATTGCCACGACTATTCCTGGAACTGCAATTGGGAGTATCACTATGCTCTCTAATATCGGACTCAAGATCCCTTTGAACCTGCTTGTTGCGTAGGAAGAGGTTATTGATAGGAGGATTATAAGGACAACAGCTGCTCCAGAATAGCTTAGGCTGTTTACAATAAATCTTCTCACATCTGGGTTCAGAAGCATCTCCTTTATGTAATCGATAGTAAATCCTTGGGGAAGTACTGTTGTGGTCCATCTCTCAGAGAAAGCGAGCATTATAACACCTATTTGGGGGAAGATTGTAAGCAGTAATGCTGGAAGGAGAACTAGATAGATTAAGAGAGCTTGCCATGGTTTTGGTTTACTTATCCTTGGTTTCCATCTTCCACCCTTGCTTAGCATTGCATATTGTCTTAAACTTACGTATTTTCTAATTCCGAGGAAGGCTATCACTGCTAGAATGAGCATTATTATTGATAGGGCTGCTATTTCTGGGCTTCTCTCTCCTAAGCCATATATGAATTTACTGAATATCTGGTATGACATTAACTTTTTAGCCAGTGGATCACCGTGGAATACGATGGGAGCTGCTAAGTCCTCAAGACTGAAGATGAATACCAAGGTAGCACCTGCAGCAATTCCAGGAAGAGCCAAGGGAAAGGTGACAGTTCTGAAAAGTCGAAATCCTTTGCTTCCAAGGTTCTCAGCTTGTTCTTCTAGAGTAGGATCAATATTAATAAAGCTTGCATATGCATTTAAATAAACTATTGGATAATATGCCATCGATTGGGCTAAAACAACTCCTGCTAACCCATCTATTTTGATTCTAAATGGTAGCACATGAAGGATTTCATGGAAGATGTAATTTATCAACCCAAATTCACTAAACATTTGTTTTATAACATAAGCGTTTACAAAGGGAGTTACTAGGAGCGGGATAAAGAGAGCGATTCTAAAGAGATTTTTCCCTTTAAAATTGTATCTTGCCATTACAAAGGCAAAAACTGTCCCTAAAATCGCAGTAAAGAGAGTCACTAAACCGGCAACAACGAGGGAGTTAAGAACAACACCAAAATCTACACCCCTGATTAAATACAAACTCTCACCAGTTGAAGTTGTTAATTTTTGGGCAAAATCTCCATGTGGAGGGACCTGGAGATAATAAGAATCCATTAATATGCTCTTAAACCAATGAAGTGAGATATTCCCATCATAAGTGAATGCAATTAGCAGCATAGAAAGTACAGGGACTATTAAAAAGATCATCAGATAAAGCAATGGAAAAATATAGGAAAAGGCAACAAGGGGCTCAAACAGTGGAGTCCCAAAAAATCTTTCAGTCCATTTATTCACTTTCATCCTTGCACCTCCGAAAGAACGCTTTGGTATTTTTGTCTTGCGGCCTCTCTCCACTCTTGCATTAGAGTGTCCCTAAAGGATGAGTCTTTTGCAAGTCTGTCATTTATCTTTTCTGCATATTCCTCAGTTAGGGTAACCATTTGTCCTGTATCTGGATCTTTGAACTCTATAGGTTCTAAAAGTCTTGCCTTGAGTTCATTGTATTTCTCTTCGCTTATTTTTCCTTCTTTGTATGCTTTTACAAGAGCCACCCAGGCCCTGTGAAGCTCTTGGTTTGCATCTACGAGGGTTGCTTTGAAGTAAAGCTGCATTGAAGTTACAGTGGCTAAAGCTGCGTTATCATCAAATTCGATACCTTGGGTCTTAAGTGCACTTTCATATGCTCTTTTCAGGTCAGGTCTCTTTTGCCCCTCAGGTGTGCTAAATACATCTGGGTTAACTGGAAGCCTGTTTATTTTTTCATCAAGCCATATCTTTTGTCCTTCAGTAAGAACCCAATAAATAAATGCTTGAGCAGCTTCTTTGTTTTGGGAGTTTGCGAGAAGGGCTATTGGGTCTCCATTTATTATGCTTTGTCCTTTTGGAATAATATATTCACAAGATGGATTAAGCTTCATTGCAGTGTATCCATAGAAATCAATGGTGTTTCCAACAGCTATGTCTCCCGCTATTACAGCTTCTCTAACAGCATCACTTGCGTCGTAAATCTTTGAATTTGCAGCAATGAGTCTAAGAATCTTCCATCCTTCGTCCCAACCAAATGCTTGGAGAATTATTTGATAAATTCTTGTGTTTGAAGTGCTCCTTGTTGGATCTGCTATTCCCATTTGGGGTGGATCCATTGCAAAAGTCTCACTTGCAATTTCCTCCCACTTTTGAGGAACTGGGAGGTTCCATCTCTTGAGGACATCATGGTTTACAGTGAATCCAAAGGATGACAATGCAGCGGCTATCCAGTAGATCTTTCCATCGTCTCCTTTTCTGATCATTGGCATTCCAGCGAGTGTTTCTTGGATCTGATTTCCAACAAGCCCTAAAATCTTTTGGTCCTCGATGGGGGCTAAATAATTATTTTTGAAGAGATCATCAAAGAGTGTTGGGCCTCCACCCCATCCGACGTCGGCTCCTTTTTCTATATATGTGGGCCATAAGGACTCTGGAGCTTTTATGAACTTTACATCTTTAATGTTATATTGCTTAGCTATGTCGCTTTGGAGAAACATTTTCTTTGCCATCACTTGAATAGTAACATCATGTCTCGTAAGGACAACTAGAGTTATTGGACCAGTAGGTGTTGGAGAAGAAGTTGGAGAGGTGGTTTGAGTAGGAGATTCTGTGGGGGATTCTGTCTCAGTAGGTTGGGTCGTGGTTGAGGGTGTAGTCTCACCACCAATACATCCAGCAGCTATTACGCTTGCGATTAAAATAAAAAGCATCACAAAACCAATCCTCTTTTTCACGTTGCCTCACCTGTTTAATGCTCTCAACTTCGTTTTTAAAATTTACCACAAAAATGGCAAAATTGGAAAAAGAAAGAGGTTTTTGGAGTCATCTTCTTCTCTTGAGTAGTAATGGGATTAGAATCAAACCTACTAGGGCCGCTGGACCACAGACTCCTCCTTGGGCAGTCTCTGTAACAGTTTCGGTAGTTGTTTCTGTAACTGTCTCAGTTTTGGTCTCTGTTTTGGTAACTGTTTCAGTAACTGTAACAGTAATAGTCTCTTTTGATGCTTGTTTTAACGCCCAGTGCACCATATTTGTTACAAAAGCTGGTCCGTCTAGGTCGACACCATGATATTTTGCCTCCCACGTTGGAGTGTAATCACCATATGGGCTCTCACCGCTCACGATGAGAACACTTTGCTTCCCATTCTCGAATTTGATTATCTCTGCTGCTAGGAGAGTGAATACGCCGATATCTCCAGCGCTGTATGCATAAGCTGGAGGGTCGTTATTTTCTACAATGGTTCCATCTGAAGAAGTTTTAACAATTCTGTAGACATTTTCTGGGATGTTTCCATCTATAAGCTGTTGCCAGTTTCCGTTGTCGTCAACCCATCCAACAACGGCTGGGCCATGGTAAAGGACTTTTCCATCATATTGGAAGTTTCTGGTTATCATGTCTTTGTCAGGAGTCCCCTCATCTGGTTGAACGAGACCTACAACTCTATAAGAGGCTCCAGCGTTGCTTGTTGGGTCTTCAATTGAAGCTAAGTCAATTCTTAGATGTCCAATACCCAATTGTTCAAGAACAGCATTTGCAATATCTTGAACTTGGGGACCGCTACCATAGTCGCTATCTGCGGCAACCCATAAAACTTTTCCACCCTGTTTGAACCATTCCGCTATTGCTTGGATCTCATCTGGTTGGAATGGACTTGTGGGTTGACCAAGAATGAGCATATCAACGTTTGCAAGAGCATCAGCGGTTATTTTCTCCCCAAGGTGCTTTATTCCAAGAGTATCTGCTGCTAGGGGATCGCCAAAGTAGGCCCACTCGACATCTATAATGGTCTTGACAATTCCGTGTGCAAGTGTCCTATTGGTTCCATATTCTAACACATCTTCTGCAAGATATTTCTCGTTTTCGCCATGGGCTAAATCGACTGCGACTGTTGTTGCACTAGCAAAAGCCATACCAAAAAGACCAAACAATACAAAAACCGAAATTAGTATTGAAAGCTTTCTCATGGTGTTCACCAGAGTATTTTATAAAACTTGAAAGTTATAAAATTTTTGACCATTCGACAATTTTGTTCATTGATGGAAAAATTTCTTGTTGTGGAGAAAAATACTTAAAAGACTCGTGATATAGTGGGGTAAAGGTGGTGTGTGATGGATATTGAAAAAAAGATAGAGCTTATTACAAGAAAACCTACCGAAGAAATTCTGACCGTGAATAATTTGAGGTATCTTCTAGAAATAGGGATTCCTTTACAACATTACATAGGATTTGAGATAAGTGGTTACATTCATCTTGGAACTGGATTAATGGCGGGAGCAAAGATAGCAGACTTTCAGAAAGCAGGAATTAAAACAAGAATTTTTTTGGCAGACTGGCACTCTTGGATAAATGATAAGCTTGGTGGAGATTTAGAGGTTATTCAAAAAGTTGCGCTAAGTTATTTCAAAGAAGGAATGAAACAGAGCATTAAAGTAATGGGTGGGGACCCAGACAAAGTTGAATTTATTCTAGCAAGCGAGATTTTAGAGAAGGGAGATTACTGGAGAACAGTGATAGATATCTCAAAGAATGTTACACTGGCGAGAATGATGCGCTCAATAACCATAATGGGTAGACAGATGGGGGAAGCAATTGATTTTGCGAAATTGATATATCCTGCAATGCAAGTAGCAGATATATTCTACCAGGGAGTTAACATTGCTCATGCTGGAATGGATCAAAGAAAGGCCCATGTTATTGCAATTGAGGTGGCAGAGAAGTTAAAATACCACCCACTCAAGTGGAATGAGAAAAAAGTTAAGCCAGTTGCTGTTCATCATCACCTTTTATTGGGTCTTCAAGAACCTCCAAAGTGGCCGATTGAGAGTGAGGAAGAGTTCAAGGAGATTAAAGCGGCAATGAAAATGAGTAAAAGCAAGCCATATTCAGCAGTATTTATTCATGACACTCCAGAGGAGATAAAGCAAAAACTTAGAAAGGCCTTCTGTCCAGCTAAGGAGGTTAACTACAACCCAGTGCTAGATTGGGCCGAACATATAATCTTTAGAGAGGAACCCACTGAGTTTACAATCCATAGACCAGCTAAATTTGGAGGAGATGTGACTTACACAACCTTTGAAGAGCTTAAGAGGGACTTTGCAGAAGGGAAGCTTCACCCACTTGATCTAAAGAATGCAGTTGCAGAATACCTGATAGAACTTCTTAAACCTGTTAGAGAGTATTTCGAAAAGCATCCAGAGCCCTTAGAGCTTATGAGGGAAATAAAGATTACGAGGTGATTGCTTTTTTGATTTTGTTATTTTATTGGTATCAATAATGAGCCTCATAAACCCATAAAGGGCTGGGTTTTCCCCTGAAAGGCGAAGCTCTTCCAAGTGCGAATTCTCTGAAAGCACTGCTAAGAGGTTTTGAAAAATTCTCACTACTTTAAACTAACTTCTATTCTTTAGTTAAGTAACCGGAATTGCCTCTAACCTTCTTGTTGGCATAGACAAAGAAATCCTAGGATAAATTAGAAACAATTTGATGACGTAAAGTTTATATAAATCAAGATTATTAATATATTTCGAAAAATCTGTTGGGGGGGACAAATGCATCGTAAGGTTGTATTTGTGTTGTCTTTTTTAGCAATTCTTGCTATAGTAGCAACGGGAATGGTTTGGGCAAAAAGTGATTATATTGCTCCCGAGAGAATTGCAGATCCTACAATATCTGATCAAGACTGTTTTTACATGAGTCCTACTGATGCTGGTGGGCTGTGTGCATGGATACAAGGAAAAGCAAGCCAAATAAATCCACCGTTGCTCTATGATTTAGATTATGCAGCGTGGGACTGGGGATATGTAATAATGACTAGAAAATGGTCTGAACCCTCAGGATATCCTTCAACAGCTTGGCTAAGTGCCCACATGAAAGCTGATGGGAAGATAGCATTGCCTCCATATTACGTCGTTGAAGTAGATGCACATATTTCATGGGTAGGAGGCTGAGCTAGTGAGAAAAAATTTGTTCTTTCTTTTTATTTTATGTTTTGTGCTGGCGTTATCGCCGTTTAGATATGCTGAACCTTTTTGGCTCAAAGAAGGTGTTTATTTTAAATATACTGCTGATAAAATGTTTATTGTTCAGAAATCTGTTAAAAACACTACTTATGTTAATTATTACGGAGAATATGCTGAATTTTATTGGGAAGTTTTGGAGATCAAAAATAGGACTGCTAGAATTTTGATAACGCTAAATATCTCTAATATCACTTTTACGACAACTCATTATATGACAGAAAAAGAAGCAAAAAAGAAATTTAAAAAACTGGTTATTCAAGTATTATCGCTAAAGCCTAATTTAAAACATGAAAATTGTGCTATTTACAATATTGACCCTTGTCAAGTTCGCATATGCAATGACACTGTTTTAGGGTTTATTAAATCATGCGATAACATGACGTATTACCTTGTCATATCCCCTGAAAAAAGGGGGATATATGAATATGTGAATACTACCCTCCATGGCCTTCACAAATCGGCTATTATAGATGTTGACCTCGAAAGCAATATTGTCAAGTATAATGGTTCAAAAATTGGGCCAAATCTCCTTTTTATAAATCCGAGTATGGTACTCACAGGTTTAGGTGTTCTTGAAACCTCTAACAATAGAATTTTTATTTCGAACATAACAATCGCAAACTTTATTGTTCATACTTATTACATGGATTTCAAACCCCCTATTATTATTGTTGCTACTAATACTCATGAATATTTGTGGTATGATTCAAGTACAGGCATTTTGATAAGTGGAGGTATTCCCCCAAATATTGCAAGGAATGTTTTTGGATTTGATACTATTCTGCTTTCTAACCGTATAGAGTCAAAAAATCTGAAAAAAGGATTTAATTCAAAAGATTATTATGGGATTGGAATGATTTTAGAAGATACTAATGTTGACTTTTCGGGTGTTATGCCCTTATCTGGTGTCAGTATTTCAAAATTATATTTAGGGCTTTTTGTAGTCTCTTTATCAAGTTTGGTGTTCTCAATAATTTTTAAATCTAGGAGGGGCTAAGATGAGGGCATTAATAAAATGGGAGCTTAATGAGCCCGTAAAACTTATAATTCTGCTACTTGGTGTTTCACTGCTTTCTATTGAATTTAAAGATTTTTTGTTGTTATCCCCTAAACACGGAGTCTCTACAGCACCGGTCTTGAATTATGCATACCACGATTTTCTTTCAATGTTCAATAGGAATACTTACTTGATTTTATCTTTTATGTTACCTTTTTTAGCTACTTTATCCGTAAGACGGGAAAGAGACGAGAATCTAGCTTTAACAATATACTCTCTTGGTTATTCAAAAGAAGAAATTTTAATGGTAAAATTTTTCACAACCTACGTCCTTACATTTGTATTTGTAGTTTCCGCACATCTATTAGTTTTTGCTTTGCACTTCTCTTCAACTCCTTCAACGATCCTTGTAACCCTCAGAAGTTCTCTGTTTGAAGTTTTGGTATTTTATGCTCTTGTGATCTTTTACATGTTTTCAATCTCCTACCTCGTAGCAATACTTTCACCTAATTCCTATATTTCGATATTCAGTTCATTTTTACTTTTGTATATTCCCTTGTTCACTCATATAACTTCTCTTCTGCCAGAAACTTGGGTACGTCTGCTTAACGAAGGGAGAATTCTAACATTTGAATTTTTAAAGATAACACTTTTGGTTTCAGCTTTTCTTTTTGGTGTGTATATCATAGTTGGCGCTGGGAGGGATGTTAGGTGAGGGTTTTAAAATTCTTCTTACTTTCTATGCTTTTGGTAATTATAATATCATTAGTCCTGCAGACGAGGGTGAGTCAGGAAGATATTCAATATTCACTTCTCATTTTTGATAATAAAAGTGGTTATCAGAGTATCTACTCTCCCTCAGCGTCTTCGGTAAAAGTTTCTTTAATAGGGAGTGGGCATGCTACTGTTTCTATACGTGATGTAGAACTTAATCAGACAATATATTTTAGCAAGATCTCGGGTAGTTCAATGTTCTCGATCATTTTTCCCCATCCTGGATATTACGAGTTCTATATGGATATAGAAAATGGGGGGTATTCAGTTTCAATGAGTCCTGTTGAGGTCGGCTTTCCAACTAAAACTTGGAATGTTCATTTTTTATACGCTTCCCTAATTGCTTTTGTATTAGTCTTTTTAAATTGGGGGAAGAAAAATGATAGTTCACGCTAAGAATCTTCAAAAATGCTTTGGTTCGGTTACGGCTTTGGCAGGAGTATCGGTTAAGATTCCCAAAGGGTTAACTTTGATATTAGGCCCTAATGGAGGAGGAAAGTCAACCTTTATGAAACTTTCTTTAGGCCTGTATAAGCCCACTCAAGGTGAGATAAAACTTTTGGGAAAAGATCCATGGAAAAACGCAGATATTAGAAAGAACATAGGAGTTGCTTTTGATCCACCTGCGATTCCGAAACTTATAACAGGTAAAGAATGGTTATCATTTCTAGCTGAAACTAAAAACTTGAATGTTCAGAAGGAAGTTCTTAAAGTATCTAAACTCTTTGATATAGGAGGGTTTTTAAGACGTAGAATAGAGAGCTACTCCTCTGGAATGTTCAAACGTCTAAGTCTTGCTCAGGCTTTTTTAGGTGAGCCGGAGGTGATATTCCTCGATGAACCGTTTGCTAACATAGATTTTGAAAGTATTGCTAAGATAATTTCAATTATCGCTGAGAAAAAGATAACTGGAACTGATTTTGTTATCATATCCCATATCTGGGAACCTCTTATAAACATGGCAGATTATATTGTTGTATTAAGTGCCGGAAAAGTGTATTTAGAAGGCAGAGCAGACAAAATAGAGGAAGACATTGAAAATCTCTTTAGACTTCCAAATTCTCTTCTCCGATAAGCTATTGAAAAAATGTTTTACCTATGTTCTCGAACCATTTTCCATAAATGGTGCGGGGGACGGGATTTGAACCCGCGAACCCCTACGGGACGGGACCCTGAATCCCGCGCCTTTGGCCAGGCTCGGCAACCCCCGCGCGTTATTAAGTGAATCTGATAGAGCTTTTAAACCTTTCTCCTTTTCATGAATAGAAAGAGAAAAGTCATTCGAGCCAAATCTCTACTCTTTGGACGCCTTTGCCTATGCTAGAGCGTTTGAGCTTCCTTAGATGGCCGATTTCCTTAATGTCTCTTACATGAGTCCCGCCACAGGGGAGGATCTCAAAGTCTCTTATTTGGGTTAGTCTCTTCTCCCCTTCCCACCAAGTTTTTACTTCCCCACCTTCATCAACGTAGTGATTAAATAGTTCGATTATTTTTTCTTTGTACTGGTTGATGTTTTCTGGATATCTTACGTCATAACGGCCCTTTTCAGGGTTCATTCCACTACCATGTATTTGCCAGTTTTCTTTCCCAAGAACCTCATTGAAAACATGATCCAGAAGATGCAATGCTGTATGGATTCTCATTAGCTTGTACCTTCTTTCCCAATTAAGTTTGAGCTCTACTTTATCACCTACGTTAAATAGATTTGGCTCTTCGACTACATGCCATATGTTGCCTTCTTCATCTTTATACACATCTATGACTTTCACATCATTTATATTCCCTGTATCGTGGGGTTGTCCACCTCCGGTTGGATAAAAGATTGTCTGGTCTAAAAGAAGTGCATTGTCTTTTACCTTGAGAATCTTTGCAGTGGCTTCTTTCAGATAGGAATCTTCATAATAAAGTTTCTTTGTCACAAGCACCACCTATAACAAATAGAAAAAAGAGGTTAAAAATTTGCCTCTCTATTTTTTCTTCAAAATAAAGAGGGCAATCCCAATTAGAACCAATGCTCCAGCTATTCCTGCTATTTGTGTAGTTGTGAGGTTAATACCTCCGCTGTTTTCTGGCATAGTATAACGAATGTAAGCCCTTGTTACATTTCCGAGGAGGGCTTGAATATCCTCAAAAGGCGCCCCATACCTTACAAAGACATTTGCGGTAATTACTATTTTGTTTTTCTCTATGGTTGTTATGAGAGTGTATTTGTTTCCGTTTATCTCTTTACTCATGTTTTTGGGAACTTCCACGATAGTGGCTGTTGGGGGTAATATAAACTCTATTTTCAAGCTTTGGTTAATCTCATTTTGGGCTCTATAACCTAGTTGAGATGGATTCAAGAGGGTTGGATCAAAGGAGTATTCGTAGGTTCCATTTATCATTTTTGTGAAGTTTTTCAAGACATAATTGGCTTCTATTGTTAGAGGCCCTTCTTTTTCCATCCCTAAAATCGTTGCATTGGCATCTTCAACTTGAATTCCTTGCATAATCATACCTTGTAGGTAGTTCTGAAGTATCATATTTGTTACATTTTGTACTCCTAATAGGTTTATTTGTTGTTTCATGAGTTCTATCTGATCTTTTGGTTCAAGGTACGTCTCTCTAACTAAAAGATTTGTAGTGCCATCTTCCTTAATTTCTGCCCGTATGTACTGTTCTGTTTTCACTGGTTGGTAGGTTTCTTCCCCTTTGTATGGTGTTTTATAACGGATATAAAATGCATTGTAATTGGCGAAAAGTGCTCTAAATCCACTTGGAGAAAGATTCTCTTCCAGATATAAGTCAGAAGCAACGATTATTTTATTTCCTTCAACTTTTGAACGCACATAGAACTTGCTCTGGTTAAATTCTTGGGTATATGCTTGAGGATATTCAACGAGTTCTGCTCCTTCAGGTAGCTCTATTATGAACATGTTGTGGAGCTCTATTTTTTGTGGTAACCCTGTATCTGGAATTGGCATTGTAGCGTAGCCTCTTGTTGGATCAACTATTATCTCCCAGTAGTCATCATATGAATAATACTTAGCAAAATTCTCAGCATAGGCAGTAAAGACCACGGTGAAGTTGTCTTCTTTAATGCTCACCAATTCGAAGGTCTGGTTTTTTGTTCTAATTCCTGCATTGGCTAGACTTGCGATGTAATTGTCAAGTTGCTCTTTTTCAAATTTTGCTATTGCTTCTTCTTTGCTCATGTTTGTTTGATTAAGAATACTGGCTATCTCTTCATTTATTCTGTCTTGGGGTCCTAATATTGAAGTTATTACAGTGATTTGAGCATCTCCGTTTTGCAGCATTTTGATCTTAAGAGTGAACTCTTCTTTATAATAATCCACAGCCTCTGCATGAACGAAAGAGAGGCTCAGAAGCAGAATTATTAAAATACTCCCTAACTTTTTCATCTCTATCCCCCAAATATTCTTGTTCTAAGAATCAGATGGTAAGTGAGTATTTAACTCTATCTATTCCATAAAGAAAAAGGAAGAAAAAAGATCACCACTTACTTTCGTCGAGCTCCCCTTCAGTTTTTGCAACGATCGTGGTTCCAGCCAAATCACCAGTGACGTTTACCATTGTTCTTCCCATGTCCAATATAGCGTCAATTCCAAGGATCATTGCATACGCCAATGCCACCGCACTTCCAGGCTCCAGAGATAATCCAACACTTTCAAGGACCATTGCAAGCATTATTGCTCCAGCTCCGGGAACACCAGCAGTTCCAATTGAAGCCAAGACTGCTGTAAGAACTATTACTAACTGTTGGCTGAATGGGAGGGATTGTCCAATTGCGAAAGCTATGAACATTGCACATACACCTTGGTATAGGGCAGTTCCATCCATGTTAATCGTTGCACCTAGTGGAAGGGTAAATGAGTAAATGCTCCTTGGGACCCCCATATTTTCGTCAGCAACACGCATAGTCACTGGTAGGGTACCACTTGAGCTTCTTGTGACGAATGCTGTAATCATAGCGTCTTTGGCTTTATTGAGGAACTTAATTAGGTCCAGACCAAAGACCTTCAAGAGAATTCCATATACTAGCCCAATCTGAATTATAAGGCCTAAATAAACTGCTAACGTTACTTTGGCTAAAGGTCCAACAACTTTAGTTCCTTGGGTTCCCATAACGTAAGCTATTAAGGCAAATACACCTATTGGGGCATACTGCATAACTCCCCACACTATTTTATACATTGCCTCGGCAAGTCCATCGAAGGCATTAAAGAGGGTCGTGGCAGAGTTTCTTATTCTCTCATTTTCACTATTCATAAGGTAACTTAGGGCTATTCCTAAAACAATGGCAAAGAATATTGTGGGTAACACTTGGCCGTTTGACAATGCTGCAAATGGGTTCTTAGGTACGATATTCAGAAGAGTGTCTACTAGTGATGGTTTGGTTGCTTCAATAACTTTCCCTTCTCCAACTCCAAGTTCTAACCCTAGACCTGGTTTGAAAATATTGGCCATCAAAAGACCAAGGAACACTGCAAAAGCTGAAGTTACTAAGTAATAAACTACTATTTTTACACCAACTCTTCCAAGTCTTGCAGGGCTTATGCTAGCTGCACCAACAACTAGAGAAGCTAGGATTATCGGCATTACTAACATTTTTAAGAGCCTGATGAATAGGTCTCCAAGCGGCTTTATGGTCGCTGCTTTGTCCCCTATTATTAGTCCAACTATTGCACCAAGAATCAAACCTATCAAGATTTTTCTCAAAACGGGGTATTCAAGATAGCTCTTAAGGAGCCCCATTGGCTCCCACCTCCGGGCATTGGTGTTATATATGGGATATGGCGGGAGAAAATTGGTCATCAAGGTATATAAATATTTTCTAATTAGGGAAAGAATAGAGAATCACTTAAACCTTAATGACACATCTCCATAGAGAATTTTTTCCCTTTTTCCATCCTCAAGTTCAAGGATCAAAGCACCAAATTCGTCAATATCTAAGGCCTTTCCAGTTAAGGTTTTGTCTTCCGTTATTATTTTTACCTCTCTTCTTAAAATGGCCTTTTCTCTCCATTTTTGAAGTATGAGGGCATCTTTCTCTGCCAAAAATTCTCTATACCAGTGTTCTAGGCGTTCTACAAGAATCTTAAAAACTTCTATAATGGGTATTTCCACTCCCAATACCTCTCTTAACGAGGTGGAAGTACTCACAAGCTCTTGGGGTAAGGAATTGTTAACATTCATACCTATGCCTAGAATAATGTAGTAAACCTCCTTCTCGGAGAAGCTTCCTTCTACTAGGATTCCACATATTTTCTTTTCATTAACAAGTACATCATTAGGCCATTTTATTTTTCCTTCAATTCCAAGCTGTTCAAGGGTTTCAACCACTGCTAGGGCTCCAAGAAAAACGAGTTTTGTCATATGTTCTGGGGTTGTATTTGGCTTTAGAATAACACTCATCCAAAGTCCCCCTTGAGGGGATGCCCACGTTCTAAATTTTCTTCCATATCCTGTCTCTTGGACATCCGCCACTATTATTGTGCCTTCTTCCTCATGAGCAGCAATTCTCTTTGCGTATTCGTTAGTTGAGTCTATTTTCTTAAAGTAAACAATCTTTCTGCCGATCTTCTTTGTGTTAAGTCCCAACATGGTTTTCACCAGAAATCTTTGGGGTTAAAGGGTTATTTAAGTTAACGATAAGGTTTAAATTCTAAAAAGGTTTAAATTCTAAAAAGGCAATGTATCACTAGAGGTGATTAGCATGGAATCTTACAACAATATTGGCATAAAGAGGAGACTGAGGAGATTCTTTAGAAAAGATGGAAGGGCCTTGATTTTTGCGATGGATCATGGATTTGAACATGGTCCGACAGATTTTGAAGAAACTTGGGAGCACATTAATCCAAGGGTCATTATTAGAAAGGTCGTAAGGGCGGGGATCGATGGTGTTATGATGCTTCCAGGAATAGCTAGGATTGCTGGAGACGAGCTCATTGGGAAAGAGGTAGGTTTAATGGTGAAGCTTACTAGCAAGACCGAACTTAGACCAAAAGAGGAGTGGCTCATGCAAGACCAACTTGGTTTTGTAGAGGACGCAATTAAGCTTGGTGCTGATGCTGTGGCTGCAACAGTTTATTGGGGAAGTCCGTATGAAGGAGCTATGATGAGACAGTTTGCAGAGATAGCTAGTTATGCTCATGATTTAGGGTATCCTGTTGTTCAATTTGCATATCCAAGAGGTCCCTACATTAATGAAAAGTACGGAAAAAAGGAAGATTATCGAGTGGTAATGTATGGAGCAAGGGCTGCTGCAGAGATGGGAGCAGACATGATTAAAACTTACTGGACAGGTTCAAGAGAAACATTTGCTAAGGTTGTGGAAGCAGCTTCAGGAGTTCCAGTTCTTCTAAGCGGAGGCGCGAAGACAAGTAATCCACTTGATTTCTTAAACCTTGTGTGGGAAGTAATTGAAGCTGGGGGAAGTGGAGCTGTTGTAGGTAGAAATATTTTCCAAAGAAAGAACCCAGAAACTCTTATAAGGGCCCTTTTGAGGGTGATACATAGGAATGAAGGTCCTGAAGAGGCAGCTAAAGCTGAAGGCTTGGTTTGATACACATATTTCCTTTTTCTGGTTGCAATGTATAATCACGTTCATAATTTTTCTTTTTTGAGCTTTGATGGCCAATAAAATCTTAATTTGCTAAAGACAAGGATTATAAAGGCCAATTTTAAATGGGGCTTGAGGTGAGGAGGATGGTTAGGATAATAGATACTACTCTTAGAGACGCTCATCAGTCACTTATTGCAACAAGGCTCTCAACAACTGATATGCTCCCAATAGCCGAGAAAATGGATAAGATAGGGTTCTATTCAATGGAAGTCTGGGGAGGGGCAACTTTTGATGCTGCCCTACGCTTTTTGAGAGAAGATCCTTGGGAAAGATTAAGAGTCTTAAGAGAGTATGTAAGGAAAACAAAGCTCCAGATGTTGCTTAGAGGGCAGAATGTTGTAGGGTATAAGCACTATCCCGATGATGTTGTGGAAAAGTTTGTTGAGCTTGCACACAAAAATGGGATTGATATTTTTAGAGTCTTTGATGCTCTCAATGATGTTAGAAACATGAAAACTGCAATTAAAAAAGCCAAAGAAGTTGGAGCCGAAGTTCAGGGGGCAATAAGCTATACTACCGGAAAAGTTTTTACTCTGGAGTACTACATGAAGAAAGTTGATGAGTTAATAGAGTTGGATGTGGATTATATCACAATCAAAGACATGGCTGCTCTTTTAGATCCTCAAACAGCTTATGATCTTGTGAGGGAGATTAAAGAACGTTATGGGATAAAAGTTAATGTTCATACTCACGCAACCAGCGGCTTAGCTTCGGCTACCTATTTAAAAGCAGTGGAAGCTGGGGCTGATTTCATAGATACTGCTATTTATCCATTGGCAAATGGAACTGCTCAACCAGCAATTCAAAGTATCTATTACTCATTAAGAAATGGGGACAAACCCAAACTTGATATGAAGCTTATTTTCCAAATTTCTCGCTATTTAAGGAGAATTCTTGAGGAAAAGTATGAACATCTAATGAACAAAAGAGCACTTCATGGCGATCCAAATGTTTTGATTCATCAAATCCCAGGGGGAATGTATTCAAACTTAATTTCACAGCTCAGAGAAATGAAGGCCCTTGATAAGTTAGAAACGGTTCTTGAAGAAGTTCCAAAGGTTAGAGAAGAACTTGGCTATCCTCCTTTGGTAACTCCGACTTCTCAGATAGTAGGAACTCAGGCTGTTTTTAATGTTCTCTTTGGAAGGTATAAAATGATCACAGAAGAAACTAAAAACTATGTTAAGGGACTTTATGGCATACCGCCAGCTCAGATAAAAGAAGAAATTAAGCAGCTTATTCTTGGAGATGAGGAACCTATAGCCGTTAGACCTGCGGATCTGCTTGAACCTCTGCTTGAGAAAGCAAGAAGAGAACTTGAAGAAAAGGGTTATTTAGAAAAAGAGGAAGACATACTAACATATGCATTATTCCCACAAGTAGCGTTAGAATTCTTTGAATTAAGAAAACAAGGAAAGCTCAAACCCGTTGAGGAAAAACCCAAAGGCAGAATAATAAAGGTCTATGTGGCGGGTAGGGAATATGAAGTTGGAATAGAAGGAGTTAGTCTTGAAGCTTTAGTCATACCATCCTATACTCCCTCAGAAATTCCTATGCAAGCAGTACCGCAAGTGTCCATGGCACAAGTTTCTACTCCCGCAGCTCCAATTGAAGTGCCTAGTGTTTCTGCACCTTCTGTTAGTGGGGAAGGCGTAGTCACTGCTCCAATGCCTGGTAAGATTCTTCGGGTTCTTGTTAAAGAGGGCGATGAGGTTAAGATTGGTGAGGGGCTTCTTGTGTTAGAGGCAATGAAAATGGAAAATGAGATACCTTCACCCGTAAATGGTGTTGTTAAGAGAATCCTTGTTAAGGAGGGTGACACAGTCGATACAGGCCAACCACTAATAGAACTAGGGTGAGTTTTACTGTTTCTTTGCGTTAGGTCTTCTTCTTTGTTTTTGACTCAACCTGTGGATTAAATACTTTATTTTTACTTCTATATGGTACACTTCTCGAAATTTATTTGTGAAAACGCCCGGATTTCCGAAAGGCATATATATTTTACCATAGAATAAGTTTATGATGGATTTTCCTTTGGGGGTGTTTTAGATGAACTCTGCAGTGATTATATTGGCCGCTGCAATAATATATGTGGCTATGTATTTTACTTATGGAAAGAGTCTTCAAAACAAAGTAGTCAAAGCAGATGCAAACAGACCAACACCAGCCCACAAGCTTTATGATGGTGTAGATTACGTCCCTGCACATCCAGTTGTTCTCTATGGACACCATTTTGCTAGTATTGCAGGAGCTGGGCCAATAGTAGGTCCAGCAGTGGCAATGGCATGGGGATGGATACCCTCATTGCTTTGGGTATGGTTTGGTAACGTCTTTATTGGGGCAGTACATGACTATTTGGCATTAATGGCTTCAGTTAGATACGATGGAAAATCTGTACAGTGGATCGCTGGAAAGATAATGAGCAGAAGAACAGGTATTTCATTTGAGGTGTATATATGGTTTACTTTGCTATTGGTTGTTGCAGCATTCGTAGCTGTTACTGCAAGACTGCTCGTTTTAACTCCACAAGCAGCAACAGCAACGTTACTGTTCCTTTTAGTGGCAATACTCCTAGGATGGATGATGTACAAGATGAACGTTAACTTCTACGTTGCAACAGCAATAGGATTGATACTCCTTGTGATAGCAGTGTGGATTGGATTTAAGAACCCCTTGATATTTGTTCCAGGGCAAACAGATGCTACCAGTGCTGCTTATACTCAAGCATACCACTACTGGAATATTATATTGATGGTTTATATCATCATTGCATCGTCATTACCAGTATGGGTACTTCTCCAACCCAGAGATTACTTAAACGCTTACATTCTATGGTTTGGTCTCCTCATTGGAGGTATTGCATTTATAGCCCTTGCGAAGCCATTTGAGGCTCCAGGGTTTACGATGTGGTCAGCAAATGTTGTTGGAGGACAACCCTCGCCCTTCTGGCCAACAGTACCGTTGGTAATTGCATGTGGTGCCTTAAGTGGTTTCCACTCCATAGTTGGTTCTGGAACATCATCAAAGCAACTTGACAAAGAAATTCACGGATTACTTGTTGGCTATGGTGGAATGTTCACTGAAGGATTCCTTTCTACAATCGTTATCACTGCTATAGCAGTTTATGGTGTCAAATTAACTGGACTTAATGTTGCTGAATGGGGAACCCAGTATATTACCAAGGGTGGACTTGGAACATTTATCGGTGGTTATGCACAAGGATTGGCCGATTTCTATGGAATAGACATTACACTAGGTAAGACATTTGCAACTCTTTGGATTGCAGCATTCACATTGACTTCACTTGACACTGCTACAAGGCTTGGAAGATTTGCATGGCAGGAGTTATTTGGAATGGTAACTGATACCAGCCAGGGAATCTGGAATACTCTCACAAACAAGTGGATTGCTTCTATAATAATTGCAGGTCTCGGAACTTGGATGGCATGGGGCGCTGGATATAAGGTACTATGGCCAGCATTTGCAGGTATGAACCAGTTGTTGGCTTCAATTGCTATGATGACAGCAGCTTTGTGGGCATACAAGGTACAAAACGCTGGAAAATGGAGTTATGCAGTACTAATTCCTGCACTCTTCTTATGGATTACAGTTACGGTAGCTATTGTCTGGTATCTCATAGTGATTCCATTGCCCAACATGAGTACAACTATAGCAGTAAAAGGTGCTCTCTCAGTAGGTCTATTACTCAACTTCCTACTTGGATACGACTTCTATCTTGCATGGAAGAGGCCGACAGAAGAGTATGAGGTTGCTCCAGCGTGAGCCTTCTTTCTTTAATTTTTAAATTTTCCGTATTTTAAATAATTTTTGAGGTGATGACATGGCGAAAAAACTTTTAAGAAAGATCTTATATTGGGTTTTAATGCCTGTTCGTGTTCTTTGGGAGTTTAATAAGGGGTTCAAGCTTTATTATCTTAGGGGGATCCAGTGGGAACTTGAAGAGTTAGAGAATGTTTTTGCTCTTCTTTTGTTGGGTAGTTATGTGGGGATCCCAAATCCTCCTGTAGATATTAGCTACCGGCTTCTTCCCCATATGGTTAGGGAAATCTATATTATGCAAAAGAAATCTGTTAATTCATTAACCATAAAGACGGGGTGGTTAAATGTTTGAGAATATAAAAGCATTTTTTAAAGGTTTTTTCAGGTCATTCAAAGCACGCTCAACAGAGTATATTGAATTTGAAGAGAGAGAACTTGAAAATGTCTTTGCCTTGGTACTTATGGGGTCATTCGTAGGGGTCCCATCCCCTCCAACGACACTTGTTATGAGGTTAATGCCTCATATGATTAGGGAAATTTATGTCATGCAAAGAAGAGCTGGTGAGATGGATGATATATTTGGAGAAATTGCCGCAATGTTTGAAATTACATGAGGTGATAAAATGAAAGAGTATTTATTTCCACAAGAAGGTTTTAGAGTTTTATTTTTCATAGGGAAGGGAGGAGTTGGTAAAACAACTACTTCGGCAGCCGTTTCAGTTGCTTTAGCTAGGAAGGGTTATAAAACTCTGATAGTGTCAATAGATCCTGCTCACAACCTTGGTGATGTATTTGAAGTTAAACTAGAGGATAAGCCTAAACAGATAACTGAAAACCTTTATGCAATGGAACTTGATATGGAGAAGTTAATCAAGAATTATTTGAAACATTTAGAGGAAAATCTAAAGCATATGTACCGTTACCTTACAGTAATAAATCTAGAGAAATACTTTGAAGTCCTCAGCTTTTCCCCGGGTATAGAGGAGTATGCTACACTTGAGGCGATTAGAGAAATATTGCAAGAAGGGAATAGGTGGGACATTATAATCTTTGACACACCACCTACGGGATTAACCCTTAGAGTGTTAGCTCTTCCAGAAATTGCACTTATATGGACAAAAAAGCTCATAGAAATTAGGAAAAAGATTTTAGAAAAGAGAAGAGCTATAGAAAATATCCAAGGAGAACGAAAGTTTGTAATTGAAGGTGAAAAGTATAAACTTCCGAGTAGGGAGGAAGAAGATCCTGTTATGAGGGAACTGAGAAGTTATGAGGGAGAAATAAAACTCGTTCGTGAAACTATCACTAATTCTAAAAGAACCAGTGTAATTGCAGTGATGAATCCAGAAATGCTTCCTTTATACGAGACAGAAAGGGCTCATGAAGCATTAAGAAAGTTTAAGATTCCTTTTAATTTGGTAGTCATAAACAAGATTATTGAACTTGAGGAGGATATTCCAAGGATAAGAGTAAAAATAGAGGCTCAGAAAAAAGTATTAAGGGAAATAGAAGGAATATTCAGGGGAATTGACATTGTAATGGTACCTATGTTTGAAGAGGAGCCCAGAGGTATAGAATGGCTGGAAAAAATTGGAGGGTTAATAGTTGGAGATTGAGGAAATCTATGAAGAACTCAAAAAAGTTAGAGAGCCAATAAGTGGGGAGGATATAGTGAGCCTTGGCATTGTGAGTTTAATAAGAAAGGAGGATGATAAAGTAGTTATCTTTTTGGGTCTTGCTCGTAGGACTCCTAGACATCCTTTTGAAATGGCTCTTAACTGGGCAGTGCATGCACGGATTGTTAAGGATATAGTAAAGGTTTTAGAGGGCAAAGTTAACTTTGAGATAATTGATGATATGACATTTCAGAGATATTATCCAATAAAGGAGGTTTAATAATGAAGGTTACTCCTGAGATGTTGCTTTTGATAATGGTTTTGGGTGCAGTGGCAGCTTTACAGTTCTATAAAGGCAGAAGATTGAACTTAAGCATAATGGAATACTACTTACGGACAATAGAAAGTATAGTAAAACCGAAAGACAAAGAATACGTGTGGATAGGTGGATATGTAGGATTTAGGGCATTTTATAAGGTCAATGAGGGCAATTTGGATAAGTTTGAATATACTTTGACACTTCTACCAAGACAAAGCATTCTCTATTTCCCAATTTCAAAGATAGTTAATAGGCATGACAAGATATATTTTGTTATAAAACCTTACACCACAATTAGACGTGAAGTACACTTGATTCAGAGGGGCTATTATAGGTTTAAACCGAAGATTGAGGATGAAGAACTTCTTCAGAGGGAAGTGATTGAAGTGAATGGAAAACAGTACGAGGTGCTCTTTGAGAAAAGACGCGATGTAGAGCTACTTAGAGACTTCATTCAAGGATTTTCTAAAGCTGAAAATGTTAAGCATGTATCACTTACTCCAAAAACCAACGTACTATATGTCTTCATGAAGCCAGAGGTTGAAACCATAGAGCAGGACGTGAGACATATAATCCGTTTTGTTAATGAAAGTTTAAAAGAGAGCCCCTTCGAGAGATGAAGACAAAAACCTAATAAATTTCTTTTTAAATTTTTACTCATGATAGAAAGACTTTTTGCCCTTGGCTATTCAAAAGAGTTTGCAGAGCGTTATTATCAACTTTGGGGCGAGAGGGCTTTAAGAATAGCTGAAGCAATGGAAAAATCTCTTCCAAGATGCTTTCGAGTCAATACCCTTCGTGTTGGTGTATCAAAGCTTACTAAGATGTTAAACAAAAAAGGGTTTCAATTTAAGCGCGTCCCCTGGGCTAGAGAAGGCTTTTGTTTAACTAGAGAGCCTTTTTCTATCACCTCGACTCCAGAATATCTGGGAGGGTTAATTTATATCCAAGAAGCCTCTTCAATGTATCCACCAGTGGCCCTTGAGCCAAAGCCTGGAGAAATTGTAGCAGACATGGCTGCAGCTCCAGGAGGAAAGACATCTTATATGGCCCAACTGATGGAAAACAAGGGAGTAATATATGCTTTTGATGTAGGGGGAGACCGACTAAAAGAGACCAGACTTAATCTTTCAAGACTTGGAGTGACAAATACCATCCTCGTTCATAAAAGTTCTCTGTATATGGGAGAACTTGGCATGGAGTTTGATAAAATTCTTTTGGACGCTCCCTGTACTGGTAGTGGTACAATTCATAAAAATCCAGAAAGAAAAGCAAATAGAACAATTAAAGATATTAAATTCTGTCAAAACCTGCAAATACAAATGATTAAGGTTGCATTAGAGAATCTAAAGGTTGGGGGAGTGTTGGTATATTCTACATGTTCATTGGAACCAGAGGAGAATGAATTTGTGATTCAGTGGGTGCTCGATAACTTTGATGTTACACTTTTACCTCTTCGATTTGGCGAACCGGCCTTGACCTCTCCATTTGACATAGAGCTTAGTTCTGAACTCTCTAAAGCAAGACGATTCTATCCGGATGAACATAATACTAGTGGTTTTTTTGTGGCGAAGGTACAGAAAAAATTCTAAAATAGAAAGAAAAACATTTAATAACATGCTAATAACAATAATTTTAGGTGAATTCCAATGAGGTTGCAATTGGGGGACTTTTTAAATGATATCTGTGAGGGAGAGAGAATATTCATTGAGTATGAATCCACGTCGCATCCAGAACTTTTTCTTGATGGATTGGTGAAATGGAGCAATGAAGAGGGGATACCACTCTTAATAGTTGACATGCTGGATACATTTCATCTCTTTGTCCAGCAGCTTAGATTTTTGGGATATGGCACTCATCATTTGGAAAATCTCTGTGTTATTAAAGGAGGAGGCAAGGTTGAACTTGGAGAGGTAATTGGAAGGGTTAGAATAATGGAAGAGTTCTACGTGCAACTTAAAGAGTATAATGATGCAGTAAGGTTATTCTTCGAAAAGGTCAAATCTGATAAGGCCGTTATTGTGTTTTTGGGCACGGAAAAGTTCATGTACTCCTTCCAGGAATCTTCCTATAGGGTCGAGGAGTATTTTGATAAAGTTGTAAGAAGGCCATTGTTTAAGGGAAACATGATCTTTGTTTTTGCTCTGAAGGGTCTCATGAGTGCTCAGGTCAAGGCCCTATGGTATGAGAGCTCCACAAGAGTTCTTGAGATTAATGGTAGAGGAGACAGATTTTTTATTAAAAAAGCACCTAAACTTGATCATTTGGGTGGGGTGATAGAATTATGACTTCCACAGTGGATGAAATCCTGGAATATACAAAATCGGTGATGTGGAGAGAAGGAATTGTCATAGAATATTCTTCTAGTGAGCCCATTCATTTAATTTTTAAATGGCTGGTAGAAATCTCTAAGAAAAATGCTGACAATATGCTTGTCTTGGATGTTCTGGATATTTTATCAATGTTAAAATTAAATCTTGATGTGGCCGGAGAGGATACATCTTTCATACATGAGCTTGATGTAATAAAAATAGGAGGGAACATAAAGCTTGGTAAAATAATAGGCTATGTTGATCCCCACCAAGATATTACAGTATACGCATCTAAGTATTCCAAAATTCTTCGGGAATATTATGAAACCCATAAAAATATAGTGTATTTCATCTTCGGAATGGAAAAGCTTGTGCATCTGCAGGAAAGGAAAGAGGCATTTGAATTATACGCTACAAATTACACACGGTATGTTTTTGGCGATGAAGAGAGGGTGGGAATTTATTTCATAAACAGGGATATAGCAACAAGGGCACTGCTTTTACAAGTAGAAGAGGCAGCTTCTAGAGTGGTAGAAGTTATCCACGAAGAAGGAACATTAAAAATTAAAATTAGAAAGTCTCCACGTTTGGATGATTATGGAAAGGAATTCAAGATTCCCCTTGAAGATCTTCGTCATTTAAAATTTTAGTTTCAATTTCGTGAAGTATTTTTCTAGTTTCTTCACTTAACAAACTTTCAAGCTCATCTCGTGCTGCCTTAGCAACATCAAATTTTGAGGAATATTCTCTGGAAACTTCTATCCAAGGAATTTTCTTCTTTTCCACAAACACATCGATATCTGCAAATCGTTGATATCCTCTATATTCTAGTCCCTTGAGAAGGAATTTTATCCTGAGGGGATCTTCCCAAGTTATGAGTTTTATCTTGTAAACTCTAATTCTCATAAAAGGCCTTGGATAGTCCCAGTCCCATCCTTCGCTTACAACGTATCCTAGATCGAGATCTTCAAGAACTAAAAGCACACGCTCAATATTTTCTTCGTATCTCTTTTTTGTGTCATATATTCTTATGGTTATTTCTCGCCATCCCTCTGGAAGTAACTTAAAAAGCAGGATTGGTAAGTCTATTCTGAGGGCTCTATATACATCTATGAAGTTTTTCTTGATTAAAAAGGCTCCTTTTAAATCTCCTACACTGAGATGTTCGACAAGCTTTTTGTCCGTTACTAAAAGAAGAGTATCTTTCTCCTCTCCTTCGTTTACTCCTCGGGCAAAGCTAGTCTCAATTGCATTGTATCTTTGAGGGATTATTTCCGAGATTTTTTCTGCTTCTTTAGGAACTCTCAACAATATTATTTGTGGTCCGAGATTTGCTCTGTCAAAAGGGGCTTTTGCATTTAAAAGTTCTTTTAATACGCTATCGCTTCTCATTTTTATCAAAAAGGCTCCTCTCGTTAGGTCAAGTATAGTTTTCCATTCTTCGGCCGGTGTTACAAAAACAATAGTATCAAGTTCACCACTTTGGTTCCATGCTTCCTCAACGGATGTCTTTGGAACTCCAAAAAGGTTGGTGATGAAATTCTCTCCAACTTCAACGTTAGAGGTTCTTAAAAATAACATTGAAGGTCCAAAACGCATTAATCTCATTATAATCCCCTCATCACTCTATAACCTCTTTCAAAATTTGTTCCATCTGGGTATTTGACCTTAATAACACGTTTGCTTTGTGGGAGAATGAAATTAATGTTTAGGATTCCATTTAAGCCTTTCTCGATAACTTTAAAGTTATGCCCATACAATGCAAAATCAATGGGTTCATTGTTTTTTAACTCACAAGGTTCGTGGGCCAAAGCCAGTCTAATTCCTTCTATTTCTATGATGCCACCAGGCTTTACTATTTTTGCCTTTCTAGAAAATTTTTTGAGTATTTCTGGATCATCTTCATTTCCAGGCACTATATATACTGTGGCGTTAGAGTTTTCGAGAATATCTAAAAGTTCTTGAACTCTCTTTTTATATCTATCCTTAAGTTCGGGCCGTCTTTCGAGTTTTATATTGTCTACGAGATCTCCGGTATGAATTATGTACTTTGGCCTACTCTTTTCTATTAAGTTGAGAATGAATGAGTATATGTTATCTGGTGTATCACTTATGTGCATGATCTTTGATTCTGAAGTCTCAAGTAATTCCTCTGGAAGACCTCTTCTTCTTAGAAAACTTGGAAGGCTAAATCTCATCTTAAATATTTTTTCGATAGCATTTTATATAATTTTGGCTTAAGAAAGAAGAGGTGGTTTATAGTGCGGGTGTTGGTATTAGGTGCAGGTAACGTTGGAAAGGCTATAGCTTGGGATTTAAAAGATGAGTTTGATGTTTCTGTTGGCGATGTAAGTGAAAGGAGATTAAAAGAACTCTCAAAATTTGTAAAAACCATAAAAATAGATGCCTCGGACTTTAATGAGCTAGTTAGAATCATGCGGCAATCTGAATTAGTTATTGGAGCACTGCCAGGTAGGTTCGGTTATTCTACTGTTAAAGCCGCAATTAAAGCAGGTGTTGATATAGTTGATGTTTCTTTTATGCCTGAAAATCCTCTTGAGCTCCAAAAAGAGGCAGAAAAAAATCAGGTGACGGTGGTATTTGACGCTGGCTTTGCCCCGGGTCTCAGCCATATATTTTTAGGAAGAATTTATCAGAAAATGGATGAACTCAAAGAGGCCTATATTTATGTCGGAGGCCTTCCAAAAGAGCCTAAGCCCCCATTATATTATAGAATAACATGGTCTCCTTATGATTTAATTGAAGAATATACTAGGCCTGCGAGAATTGTAAAGGATGGAGAGATATTATCAGTAGATCCATTGGGGGATATTAAAATCATTGAAATTAATGGGAAGAAATTTGAGGGATTTATAAGTGATGGTCTGCGTTCGCTTCTTGAGAATATTAATGCTAAGAGGCTAGAGGAATGGACACTCCGCTGGCCAGGGCATTTAGCCAAGATGAAAATCTTAAGGGAACTTAGATTCTTCAATCCGGAAAACTTGGAAAATACTCTTAATGTGATATCCCCCTTAATGACGTATGAAAGCCCGGATTTTTCAATAATGGAAGTTATTGGAAAAGGCAGAATTAGTGGTAAACCTATGGAACTTAGATATTTTCTGTATGATGAAGAAAAAGATGGCTTTACATCGATGGCCCGTGTCACCGGTTTTACGACAGCCATAATAGCTCGCATTGTAGGTAGAGGTGCTTGTGCATATGGTGTTATCCCTCCGGAGATCTTAGGAATGAGAGAAGACACATATCTAGAAATAATGAATGGACTTAAGAATAGAGGTATTCAAATAGAGGTGAGTAAAAATGCTTCATCTGATAATAGCTGACAGTGAGCTTGAGCTTGTCCCAAAAAAGCTTCGAAACCATCCTATAATTATCAACTATGCAAAAAAGAGAAACAAACGACCAGAGGAGGTTCTTCTTGATTCTACCTATCATCATTCTGTATTGAAATCTTTAAAGGATGGAGAAAGAAGAGGTAGGCCTGATATAGTTCACCTATGCCTCATGAATGCCTTGGAGAGTATCTTGAATAAGGAAGGCAAGCTTAGGGTTTATGTGCACACGAGGAATAATGAGGTGATTTACATAAAACCTGAAACAAGGCTACCAAGGAACTACAACCGCTTTGTGGGGCTAATGGAGAGTTTATTCAAGAATAAGGTTGTTCCTAAAGATTTAGCACTATTGAGAATTGAGGAGAAGACTCTTTCTAAACTCATCCAGGAGATAGTCCCAGATGCAGTGTTTATCATGCATGAGGAAGGAAAATTTATGATGCCTAAGGAGTTTGGAAAGAAACTGACTAAGTACACTTCACCCGTAGTCATCGTGGGCGGCTTTCCTCATGGAGACTTTCTAAGCGATATAAAGGGAGAAAAAGTCAGCATTTACAGAGAACCGCTTATGGCATGGACTGTTGTGAATGAAGTTATAGTTAGTTATGAAACCAGTTTACTCTGCTGACCTTCTCTCCGCTCTTAAGGGCAAGGCTTTCAAAAGAAAAAGTAAATCTTCTTCAAAAATTTTTTAAATGAGTAAAATAAACCACATCAAGAACATTTGTGGGAGGTAAAGAAAATGGGAGACAAAACCAGAGTTCAGGTTAGTAAGCTCAAACCTGGGAGATATATCCTTATTGATAATGAACCGTGCAGAATAGGCAACATTACAGTTTCATCCCCTGGAAAACACGGTTCAGCAAAGGCAAGAATCGAGGCAGTTGGAATCTTCGATGGCAAAGTTAGGAGCATTGTAAAGCCAACAAGCGCAGAGGTTGATGTTCCAATTATCGACAAGAGAACCGGGCAAATCATAGCCATCACCCCTGATACAATCCAACTTATGGACATGGAAACTTACGATCTCTTTGATGTTCCAATAGCTACAGGGGTTAACGAGGACATCAAAGATAAACTTAAAGAGGGAATCAACGTTGAGTACTGGGAAACTCTTGGAAGAATAAAGATCATGAAGCTTAAGGGAGAAAGCGAGTGAACTTTTTTCTTATTTTTGTTTAAAATTCTGTGTTATTCTTACAAGATTCTTCGGGTTTTTTATAACTTGAGTTGCTACGTTGATTCCTTCTTGTATAGCTTCATTGAGAGAATATCCCTTTGCTATATTTGCCATCACTGTTCCAAAAAGTGAATCTCCAGCTCCTGTGAGCTCCACAATGTTAGTTTTCTTTGCGGGTACTTTAATAACCTCGTTGTCTTCAGTAAGTGCAATAACTCCTCTTTCTCCCATACTTAATATAATATTCTTCGCTCCTGCGTTTTTAAAGGCCTTTAATGCTTCTTCTGGAGTTTTTACTCCAAAGAGTTCTTTAGCATCTTCAAATGAGGGTTTAACATAATCTGCCATTGCGAGGGCCTGTAGTAGATTTTCTTTTTTAGCATTCCATTTCTTCCATATTTCTTTACGATAATTGGGGTCTATTGAGATCAATACTCCTTCTTCCTTTGCTTTTTTTAATGCTTTAAGAATGGCCTCACTAGCAGGCTTCAGAGAGAGTGCAAATGCAGAGGTATGTACAATATCTGCTTTTTTCCAATTTCTCTCAATTGTATCATAGGTTAAGAACCTGTCAGCTCCTCTATAGATTATAAAATCTTTTCCAGCTTCTTTTATTAAAACTAGGGTTGTGTTTTGGCCTATACGAAGTGGCTTTATGTTTGAATTCAAGTATCTGAGTTCACTTTCTATGTGGTCTGCTAAAAAGTCATTTCCTATAGTGCCAATAAATTTCACTTTTGTCCCAGCTTGTTCAGCATAATAAGAAAAGTTAAGGACAGAGCCACCAGCGTGCATACTTATTTGATTATTTATGAGTTTTAAGTCAACTAATGCTTCTCCTAATGCCAAAATATCAGTCATGTTGTCACCTCATAATCCTTTAAAGAGTTGGAGTACTTGTTCGGCCACACTATGCCAGGAGTATCTTTCGAGAACTTTCTGATATGCTCTCTCCGCAAAGGTATCTCTCTTCTCCTTATTCTTTAACAGCTCTGCAATCTTGGTTCCCATTTCTTCAGAATTTTTCGGGTCTACTAAGAATCCATCGTAACCATCTTCTAGAACTTCTGCGGGACCTCCAAACTTTGTTCCCACCATAGCAGTTTTACATGCCATTGCTTCAAGCATGACTATTCCAAATGGCTCGTATGGAGAGGGAAGAACAAAGACATCTGCTGCTGAATAGTATTTTGGAACTAGTTCTCTCGGCTCTATTGCGGGAATTATCTTTACACGATCCTCAACTTTCAATTCTTTAATTAAACGTAAAAGCTTCTGTTTTTCTGGTTCTTCTTCCTTTGCTCCAGTTCCGGTACTTATTAGAACTAGAAAATCTCCCTCGTAATGCTCTTTAATATAGGGAACACTCTTTATGAGCAAGTCTAAACCCTTTCTTGGGTCAAGTCTTGCTAGAGTGAAGACCAATGGTACTTTTGGAAGTTTAAGCTCCTTTTTTAACTTCTCTTTCTCTCCTATTGGTTTATAAAAGCTCGTATCAACCCCTATGGGGATCACGTGGATTTTATTCTCGTCAATTTCATAAAGGGTAGCTATGTCTTTCTTTTCAATGTTTGTAGTTGCTATTACAGCATCACTCTTATCGTAAATCTCTTTTTCGAGAGCAATCCTATCTTTGTATGGTTCAAAGTCCCCTAGAGCTTTTGCTTTCAGAATTCCAAGAGAATGGGAAGTATGTACCATTTTAACTTCAAATATTTCCTTGAGTTTTAATCCTACAAAACCACCATCCCAGTAGTGAGTATGGAGAATTTCATAATTTCTTTCTTTCATGTATATGGCAATCTTTTCAGTGAATTCTGGTAAATATGGTATTAGCTTCTCCTTCGGAATGAAGCCTTCAGGGCCACATTCTATCCTAATTACCCTAACATTTTCGTTAATGTGTTCTATAGGGGGTTTTCCACCCCTCTGCCTGGTGAACATATCTACTTCTACTCCCAACTCTCCTAGATGCTTACTTAGTTCTTTAATGTAGACACACTGACCTCCGGTGTCTGGTTCACCCAATTTCCCCAATGGATCTCCATGAGGAGTTATCATTGCTATTCTCATTTTATCACCCCTCTAACACTCTTGTGGCAATATTCTCAGGATTGAGTAACAAAGATCTAGATTTTGCCTTGATTTATGGGTAATTTTCTCCATATAATCTCCAGAAGACCTTGTTAAGCCACTCATTAAACCATGCGATTTTGATTTCTTTTCCATAGAAGCTAAATCTACATGCTGGTGCTGTGATAGCTCCAATGTACTTATCCGCTGCTCCATAGTACATGATCCACTTCCCCTTGTAACTTACTAGAGCTTCAGCAAAAACCACATTTGGAACATTCCCCACTTTTTCCCAAAGTAATTGTGGTTCAAATATAGGCTCATCAGACCTTGCGATAACCCTATAGGGATTAGAGGGATCGAGTAGAACCCACCCAATACTATAGCCTTTTTCCCAGCTTGCTCCGTTATAAAATAGCAAAATACCTCTGTCTGTGAGTATTGGGGGTGGTCCTGGTTCTACGAGACGTTCGTCAAACATTTTTAACCTTGCCTCTAGTATTGGATTTTTCCAGTCTGCTTTCCAATGAATTAAATCTTTGCTGTATGCAATCCAGATTTTCCAATCTCCAAAAAACATTATATAAGTTCCATTTATTTCAACTGGGAGTATTGCACCACTTTTTGTCCATGGCCATTCAGGGAACACTATTCCATGTTTTTCCCAGTGTATTAGATCTTTACTTGAAGCTATTGCAAGTCTTGCAGTGGAACCATCAAAAGCTGTATATGTCATGTAGTAGGTATCGTTGATTTTTACAATTCTTGGATCTTCACACCCCATTCTTTCTTCTGGGAGAGTGGGATATATTACGGGTTGAGGATACTTTTTGAAGTTTATCCCATCTTTACTAGTTGCTAAAGCTATATAAGATCTAAATTTATTGTCTTGGGCCCTGTAGAATAGATAAATTGTATCGTTAACAACAATTGCTGCGGGATTAAACGTTGCTTTGCTTTCGAAAGGATACTCTCCTGGAGATAAAATTGGTTTGTCTGAAACTCGTGTGTATCCATTTATTGGAGGAGTACAATCGTACCTGAATCCATAAGTTAGAAACAGAATTGTAAATATGAATAAAAAAATAATAGCCGCATATTTCTTTTTCAAAAAGTTCCCTCCTTATCCATAAATGAGTTCTCTTGTTTTAGCATCGAATATGTATATCCTGTCTGCCCTTGGTTTCCAGTAAACCTCTTTCACACTGGTTCCCATACTTTCTGGAAGTTGAACAACTATCTCTAAGTTGCCATAGGGAATATGGCCATAACTTTCTACCCCTAGTTTTTCGATACCTAGGAGCTTTCCTTTAACAAACCCTTCCTTTGCGTCTTTGCTTACTTCTACATGTTGGGGTCTGAAGCCTAGAATCACTTTCTCTCTGGCTTCCATTTCCATTGGAAGCTCTAACAAAAATTCACCAGCATTAAAGAGTGTCTTGTTGTCTTTTACAATTATTTCTCCTTCAATTAGATTCATAGGGGGGCTCCCTACAAACGTACCGACGAAAGTGTTCGCGGGTTTGTAAAAGATTTCATTTGGAGTTCCAACTTGTTGGAGAACTCCTTTATTCATAACGGCTATTCTATCGGCCATTGTCATAGCCTCGACCTGATCGTGAGTTACGTAAATTGTTGTTATTCCTAAGTCATAGCTTAGGAGTTTTTTAAGCTCAAAACGCATTTGGGTTCTTATTTTTGCATCCAAGTTGCTTAAAGGTTCATCTAGTAAAAACACCTCGGGCTCTCTTACAAGGGCTCTTGCAAGTGCCACTCTTTGTTGTTGCCCACCACTTAACTCGCTTGGTTTTCTATTTAACAACTCACTTATTCCCAGGAACTCTGCAACTTCTTTTACCTTTTTGGCTCGTTCCTGTTTTGGAACACCAGCCATTCTTAGAGGAAATTCAATATTCCCAAAGACAGTCATATGGGGGTATAAAGCATAGCTCTGGAATACCATTGCTGTATTTCTCTTAGTAGGGTCTATTTCATTAACTAATTGATCGCCAATCCATATCTCACCTTCTGTAGGTGTTTCCAATCCAGCAATCATTCTAAGAGTTGTTGATTTCCCACATCCACTTGGACCAAGTAGCACCATGAACTCTCCATCTTTAATTTCAAGGTTTAGCCTACTAACAGCTATTACATTTCCAAATTTCTTTGTGACATTCTTCAGCAAAACCCTCGCCATTAGCCTTTCCCTCCCGTAACTACTATGCCTCTAATCAGATACTTATTCAGCACAAGGAAGAGGATTATCGTGGGTGCGGATGCCACGAGTGAACCTGCGATTATTGGAGTGTATTCAGTCCACATGCTTCGTTGGAAAGCAAAACTAAGTCCTACTGGGAGTGTGAAGTTCTCAGGAGATCTTAAGAAGATCAGTGGGCCTATAAATGCATTCCAAGAGCCTAAGAATTGATATACTGCCACTGCTCCAAGGGCAGGTCTTGCTAGAGGTAGAGCAATGTAGAAAAATGATTTTATCGGTCCGCATCCATCCAAACGAGCAGCTTCAAATATTTCGGTGGAAAGGGACATGAAGTACTGTCTCATTAGGAATATACTCGAGACATTAGTGAGGCCCAGAAGGGCAAGTCCAAAGATGTTGTCTATTAGTCCAAGCTTATATATTATAATGTAATTTGGCACTAAGGTTACGAACATGGGAATCATCAAGAGTGAAAGTAGAGCTGAAAAGAGAACGTCTCTCCCTGGGAATTTCAATCTAGCAAATGCATAACCGGCCATGCTGGTAAACATTATATTACCTGCAACTATTAAACCCGCATAAAGAGCCGTGTTTCTAATCCATCTTGGGAATAATTCCAATCTAAAGAGTTTCTGATAATTCTCTAGGGTGAATGGACTAGGCATCCACTCTGGAGGGTATCTTGAAGCTTGAGCCCATGTCATAAAAGAAGCTACAAGAGATCGGATGAATGGCATTAGATAAACGAGTGCAAAGGTTAATAAGACTGCATAGGTTATTACAACCCATATGCGACGTATTAATAGTTCCTTTTCTTTGGGTGTCATCTCATAGCCCTCCCGTATTTTTTCTGGAAGATATATGTGGTTGTAAAGATTATAGCAAAGAGGAACCAACTTTTAGCTGCTGCAACCCCGGGGTTAATTCTTGTAAATGCCTCGTTATAGATGTCCAGTGCCACTGTGTATCCTGCCCCTCCTGGCCCGCCATTCGCCCCAGCCATTACCCAGGCTAGGTCAAACATCTGGAGGGCCCCAATAAGACCCATAACCACTACATACACTATCATGGGCCTTAACATTGGGATTGTTATGAAGAAGAATCTTCTTATGGGGCCTGCGCCATCTAGCATAGCTGCTTCGTATATTTCTTTGGGAATCGCTTGCATTGCTGCTAGGAAAGACACCATAAAGTGCCCACTGGTTCCCCATATAGCAACAGTGGCTATTGCTAAGAGGAGGTAATTTCTATCGTTTATCCAGTCTATTGGTTGAAATCCTGGAATTACATGGGAAAGTGCAAAATTAATAAAACCGTTTTTCATGAAGAGCCAAATGAAAATCAAGGCGACTATAACGGAAGATGTAGTTGCAGGAAGAAAGTAGGACACTTTAAAGAATTGTTGTCCCTTAATCTTTTGATTTGCGAAAGAGGCTAAAACTATAGCAAGAAACGTTTGTACGGGGACAACTATTGCAGTGTAAATAAGGATGTTTTTTAATCCTGTATAAAACGGAGAAAGTAAATATGAGGCTCCGTTGAGACCTCTCATTAGGTCTCTTAACACTATCTCAAAATTTTTTAACCCCACAAATTGCATTGTGCCTATATAATCCCACTTGAAAAAGCTCAAATAAAAGGCAAATCCCATTGCAAAATATCCAAAAACGAGATTTAGGATGACAGCGATCGAGATGAGAGATAAACCAGCAACAATCTCCTTATTTCTAGCCTTCTCATAAAAAGAAGAAAAAGAAAACATATCAGTCACCTCAGCCACTTAATTCTTCTTGAACAACCTGCTTCATAACGTCTATTGCTTCGTCAATTGTCATTTCTCCTCTCATTGCAGCAGCCATTGCGTCACTGAACTTACCTTCAAGTGGTCCTGATTTTGGACCCCAAAGGAACACTATCATTTCGTCGTACTCAAAGGAGAGTGTTTTCTTGTGTTGTGGCCACATGTCTGGGTCGTTCTCAAAGCCCTTTATGCTTGGTAGTGTGTGTCCTCCTTTGACAACAAGTTCTTTTTGTCCATCTGGACCTAATAAGAATTCTACAAATTTCCAAGCCTCTTGTGGGTGCTCACTCTTTGCGTTTATTCCTAAGATTACTGTATATGCCATTGTAACTCTGCCTTCTTTTCCAGCTGGAACTGGAGCAATGTCCCAGTCTTCTCCATACTTGAAGTCAGGGAACTGATCCGCTAGGAATGGTATCATCCAGTTTCCACTTATTACCATAGCAACTTCTTGTTGACCAAAGGCATCTCCAAGCCATCCTGCTCCTACATCTCCGGGTTGTACAACATAAGGAGTTAATCCTTGTTCTTCTCTCTCAATCTTTCCTTTCTTGTAGAGGTTTATGTACCAAGTAAGGGTTTCTTTAACCACTGGATTGTCAAACCAAGCTGCATCTTCAGGTTTTTCAAACCAAGGCTTTGGAGCACCGTTACTCACAGCAACAGGTACGTATCTGTTGAATCCACCAAGATAAATTGCCAAGCCAGGTTTTCCGGTTTTATCAGCTATTATCTTTGCGTATTGTTCAAGCTCCTCCCAAGTTTCAGGTGGTTTTGTTAATCCTGCTTGCTCAAAGAGTTTCTTGTTATAGAAGAGAGCTAACATACTCCAGTCTTTTGGAAGACCATAAAGCTTTCCATCCTTCTTAAAGGGTTCTAAGAGGAATGGATAGAATTGATCAACAAAGCTTTGGTCTGCAAGTTCGGATATTGGATATAGAGCTCCTTTGTCAATGAATATTGGTGACCATGCGCTATCGACGTAGAATATGTCTGGAGCAACACCAGCTCCAAATGAAGCTAGGATGTTTTCGTGGAACATTTGAGTAATGACCTCATATTTAACACCAATGTTCGGGTTTGCTTGCTCAAATTCAGCGATCATTTTTTGATAGTTTTTCATCTCAGTTTCTCCAGCGCTCCAACCTGCAAATCTTATGAAGACTTTTTCTTGGATCTGGGTCTCGGTTTCGGTCTTTGTTTCTGTTGTTGGGCTTGGAGTTTGGCCTCCAATACATCCTGAGGCTACTACTGCAAAAAGCAGGGCAAAAATCAAAAGACCTCCAAAGAGAACTTTCTTCATTTTTCTCCCTCCCACCTAGGGTTAAGTAATATGGTCTTTCAATTTTTATACTACAATGATATTATATAAACCTTACTGATATAGTATACAATATATTTAAATAGTATTAATGCAGAAAAAGTATAGTAGCACGGGGCAGTGGGGGTGTAGCAATGGAAAACTATGCGTTTTTGATTGAGAAGCTACAGGAACTAGGACTCACAAAAAGAGAAGCTGAAGTGTATCTTGCTATTCTTGTGAGGAATGGGGCCACCGTGAAGGATCTTCTTGAGTCATTGGATATACATCAACCTCAATTATATAACATAATCCAAAGCCTCATCAGGAAGGGGTTTATTAGAGCTTCTGCGGGGAGGCCTAGAATATATACTGCAAGTGATATAAGTGCTCTCATAGATATTCAAAAAATGAAATTTGATCTTCTAAAAACCACGCTTCAAGAAGAACTTACGAAAATAAAAAGCAGATCGGAAGAAGAGGGACCGTATATCTCTATGGTTAGGAGTTTAGAAGGTGTATTAGCTAGCATTATAGAGATAGTTAACTCTGCAGAAGTAGAAATTAGAGCAGAACTGCCATCTCCTATTTTTAAAGAGCTCAAACATTATCTTTTAGGGGCTGCTCAGAGAGGAGTGAACTTATATCTTTTGGTATACCCTGGAACCGGGGGATTTGAGGAATTTGAGAGATTCAAAGATCAAGTGAAAATAAAAACCTCTGAGCTTGGGAACTTTTTGCTTGTTATTGCAGATCTTTCAAGTGCAGTTTATGCAAAAAGAAGGTTCTTTAGTGTTCACAAGCTTCCCGTTTCAAATACGGAGATTTATGGGTATGTCATTCAAGAAAAGGATTTATTACTTAGGTTACTAAACATTCATAATAATCTATGGATAAAGGCTAAGGAAGCTCTTTGTTGGGTTTCAAGGCCTGAATTGTATCCAAAGACCTTTATAGAATTTTCTATGGCGCTTAATGAACTAGAAACTCTCTTAAAGCTTGGTTACACTCCCATAGTTACAGTAGAAGGAAGAGACATTAAAAGTAGTTACCCCATAAAAACCAAAGGAAGAGTTCGTTCTGTAAACCGTTTTGGAATCGTAAGTAATTTTGTTCTTGAAAGTGAGGAAGGAACATTAACTATAGGAGGATTTGATGCAGAAGTGGAAGATATCGAGGCTCAGCGTATTATAATAGAGAAAATAGAAAGATGAACTGGAGGGTACCAAATGAAGGAGATAGCACTAATATGGGACTTTGATGGCGTGTTAGTCTTTACTCCCCACGAAGAAGCTTGGAAAAGAGCTGCAAGGCACTACGGAGCGGACATTGATCATGAGTTTTATGTGGCCTATGTTTCAGGGAAACCACGATATGAGGGAGCTCATAAGATATTAGAACTTAAAGGGATTTATGAAAAATATAACGCAAGAAGTGAAGAAGAGAGAAAGGAACTTCTACATGAATTTGCGGAGTTTAAGAACAGGATAGTCAACGAGATGTTTGAAAGGGAGGAATACAAGGTTAATTGGAATGCAATACTCTTTTTACAGAATGCAAAAAAAGCTGGAATAAAGAATGCTCTTGCATCCGCATCTAAAAATGCTACAAAACTAGCGAAAAAAGTCAAGATTGGGGAGAAAACACTTGCTGATTTGTTTGATGTGAATGTTAGTGGAATGGCTCCAACTAAAAAAGAGGTTTTCAAATTGGCAATGGAAGAGTTGAGAAGAAATTTTTCAGATATCAAATTTTTCTTCGTAATTGAAGATGCTCCAGCAGGTATTCAGGCTGGAAAAGAACTTGGGGCCTTTACTTTGGGTTATGAAAGGGAAGCGAAGTTGAATAGTGCTGATTTGACTTTTGATGATTTTGCCAAATTGACTACTAAGAACCTTCAGCAGCTTATAGAAATAAAGGAGGGTAAGGTATGAAGTTCAATTTCGAGTTTAACCGATACTCGCCAAGAGAAGAGGAGCTTTATGGTACGATATTAACATTGGGAAATGGCCATATTGGATTAAGGGGAGAAATTGAACTTGAACCCACAATATATGGTACAACTGTTGCAGGGATTTATGACTATGCTCCATACTTTTATAGAGAAATAGTGAATGCTCCTCGGGTAATTGGGCTACAGATGATGTTTAGTGGAGAACCCCTTAATTTGAGCACACACAAGCTTTCAAGATATGAAAGAGAACTTAATATTGAGGAAGGAACATTAAAGACCTGGGTTCACATGGAGACTCACAAAGGAGTGAAAATTCAATATGAGAGTTTAAGGATTGTTCATGGAAAACGAAAGAACCTTATTATATTAAAGTTTAAATTTCAAGCGAGTAAAGGTGGTTTATTAACTTTGGTAAATCCAATTGAAACAGATGTTGCAAACCCTTCTTACCGCCCAGAAATTATGGTAAAACATTGCTCACTTAAGGAACTTTATTTTGATGAAAAATCAATATATGCTGAGGTTAGAACACTGGATGAGAGATATAACATTGGGATTGGAAGTTCCCTTATCACGGAGGAAAAGGTGGAGAGAAGTGTTATAAAGAGTAGTAGAGGTATAGCAGAGGTTCTAAGTCTACAAGTTCGGCCTAACAAGGTTTATGAATTTGTTAAATACGTGGTTATATCCTCTAAAAACGATGAGAATTTAAAGGAAGAAGTTTTAGGAGAACTCAAAGAAGCTGTAGGATTGGGTTTTGGGAAGCTTTATGAAGAGCACAGAGAGTACTGGAATGATATTTGGAAAAAGGCCAAGATTGAGATTGAAGGTGATGATGAGGCAGAAAAGGGGCTTAACTTTAGTCTCTTCCATTTGATTCAGTCACTTCCAAGAGATAGCAATATTTCTCTAACAGCCAGGGGAATACACGGTTTTGGTTATAGGGGACATGTGTTCTGGGATACTGAGATCTATGCGCTCCCGTTTTTTATAGCAGTTTTTCCAGAGGATGCCAGGAGGATGCTGATGTATAGGTACAGGAATCTAGAATCTGCTAAAGAAAATGCTAAGCTCAATGGTTATGATGGTGCTCAATTCCCTTGGGAGTCTGCTGACGATGGATACGAGGCTACTCCTTCTCTTGTTCCTCTTGACATGGCTGGTAAGGAAGTTGTGAGAATTTACACAGGAGAGGAAGAGCACCATATAACCGCAGATATAGCTTATACTGTGGACTTGTACTATAAGTTTACTAGAGATGAAGAGTTCATGTCAAAATATGGGCTTGAGATAATTCTTGAAACGGCTCGTTTTTGGGCCAGTAGGGTAGAACTTGATGAGAAGAGAGGGTACGTAATACGAAGGGTCATAGGTCCAGATGAGTACCATGAGCACGTAGATAATAGCTTTTTCACAAATTTAATGGCAAAGCATAACCTTCTTTTAGGAGTTGCTTATTTTAAAAAAGCTCTGGAGCTTGGCGGTGAGTGGATGGAGACTATTAAAAGAGCAGGAGTCGATGAGGAAGAAGTTCGTGGATGGTTCCAGGTAGCAGAGAGAATATATATTCCAAGACAAGTGGAAGGGGTATTTGAGGAATTTGATGGGTATTTTGAGTTAGAAGACTACAACCTTGATCCATATGGCATTGGAGAAGCAAGATTGCCTGAAGAGATAAGAAAAAGGATAGGAAAAACAAGACTCATAAAGCAAGCAGATGTTATAGCAGCTCAATATCTGTTAAAGGAACAGTTTGATCTTGAGACAATTAAAAAGAACTTTGATTACTATATTGTCCGAACAACCCATGCCTCTTCGCTTTCAATGCCGGCCTACAGTATAGTAGCTTCTTGGTTAGATTATGGAGACTTGGCATATGACTATTTCATGAAATGTGCTTATATAGATCTTAAAAACATTTATGGAAATACTCATGATGGCTTCCATCTTGCAACCGCAGGCGGGGTATGGCAAGCACTCTTCAGAGGATTCTGTGGGATTGATATAAAGGAAGACATGATAGAAATCTCACCAAAGTTGCCTCAAAAGTGGAAATCAGTGAAACTTAGGTTCTTTTTTAGAGGTGCTTGGATTGATCTTGTTATCAAAAATAACGAGATAAAGGTGAAACTCCTCAATGAATTGAAGAGTGTAAGAGTTTATGCTTTCGGAAAAGAGGTTGTCCTAGGCCCAGGAGAGGAGGTAACTTTGGAGAAGTAGTTCTCTTTTTGCAAACCTTTTTAACTTATTTTCTAAATTTTCTCTCGGTGGGGGTCAATGGAATTGCTTTACACTTATGAAACCTTGAAACTTGAATTTCCTATGACTGAGATAGAAAAAGCAGATTTTGTAATTTTAGGGATTCCCTTTGATGGAACAACTTCTTATAAGCCTGGAACAAGGTTTGGTCCCACATTAATAAGGCAAGCTACTCTTAACTTAGAGAGTTATATTCTCGATTATGATATTGACTTGGCTGAGGTTAGAATAGCAGATGTTGGAGATTTAGCAATAGTGGCAGGTAATCCAGTTGAGACAATAAAACGTGGTATTAAAACAATTGAGGAGATAAGAAAACTGAATCCAAAAGCAATCCCAATAGTTCTCGGTGGAGAGCATTCAATGACTTATGCACCTGTTAAAGCTTTAATGCCAAAGAGCTACATTGTTTTCGATGCTCATTTGGATTTAAGGGAGCAATATGAAGAAAACCCGTGGAATCATGCTTGTGTAGCTAGACGCATATCCGAGTTGGGTATAGAAATAGCCGAATTTGGGATAAGAAGTGGAACTAAAGAGGAAGTAAAATACACAAAAGAAAGAGGTATTCATTGGGTTCATGCGAGACATTATAGCTTTGAGAGGTTCAAGGAAATTGTAAGAGAGTTGCCAGATCCGATATATATATCAATAGATATAGATGTCTTTGATCTTTCAATGGTGCCTTCTACGGGGACCCCCGAAGCAGGCGGCTTAGGATTTTGGGAAGTAGTAGAGGCATTAGAGTGGCTTGTACGTAATAAAGAAGTAGTTGGTTTTGATATAATGGAAGTGGCTGGGATGGAGCTTGGGGATGTCACAGCTTTAACAGCAGCAAAGCTTCTTTTTTACCTAATGGGAATGATTTCAATGAGATAATTCACTCTTCTTCTATATACATTTCTTGTAATGCTCTGTAATATGCTTTGTAGATATCTCTTTTTGTCACGACTCCGATCAGCTTTTTGCATTCAGGAGACTCTACTATAGGAAGTAGATTTTGATCATATTTTATTAATTTTTCAAAGGCATCATGAGCGGTTTCATTAAGGTATCCAACTGCATAGTTCTTTCTAAGAAATCTTTCAATAGGAAGACTTTTTACTTTTTGAGGTTTGTTCAGAAAATCCTTTATTCCTACAATTCCGAGTACTTCTAGTTTCTCGTTAACCACTGGGAAGCAATCATGTCCTGTGTGTGCCACAAGGTGTTCTATATCTATTAGTCTATCTTGGGGGTTCACAAAGATGGGGTTAGTTGTCATGATATCTTTTACGGGGATTGTCTCTAAAACTACGGGACGACCAGTCTTTATACGGAAACCTCTGCGTTCGAGTTTTAATGTATATACCGAGGAGCCTCTAAGAATGAATCTCGCTGTCAGAAAACTTGTGGTAGTGGACGTTATAACGCAAGGAAGAAGTGCATACCCTCTTGTGAGTTCTGCTACCATTAGTATCTGATTTATGGGGGCTTGGGTTAGTCCACTGAAAAACGCTGCCATTCCAGCAAGAGCATAAACAGCAGTATTGATCCCAAGCGTGGGGAATAAGATACTTAACATTTTCCCATAGGCTGCTCCAAGTAGAGCTCCCGTGTAGAGGCTAGGTGCGAAGATACCTCCACTATGTCCAGTAGATATCATAAGGGATGTAGCAAGCATTTTTCCTATTCCTAAGAAGATTAAAACAGTAAGTGGGAGCAATCCAGCAATGGCAAGTTCTATTCCTTCATAACCTACACCCAAGATTCCATATTTTGGGAAGAACATTCCAATAACTCCAACCCCTAACCCACCGATGAACAATTTAAAGGGAAGCGGTGCTCTTGACTTTTCAAATTTATCAGTAAGCCAGAAGATAAATTTTGCCCAATATGCAGCTAAGAGACCAAATATAAGCCCCATGAGGAATAGAAGAGGAAGTTCTACATGGTTATATGTTATTTGAGAAGAGAGAGTGACTTCAAAACCCTCCCCTAATAATATTAATGTCACAGCATTCCCAACAACCGCAGAAAGAAAAATGGGGACGAGGTTTATAGAAAATACTCCCATATAGACTACTTCGAGGGCAAACATCGCTCCGGCAAATGGGGTGTTAAAAGTCCCAGCTATTCCAGCAGCAAGTCCACATGTGGTTAGCAACTTTTTCGTTTCTGGAGAGAGCTTAAAAGCCTGTGTTAATGCTGAGGCCAGAGAAGCTCCAATAAATCCAATTGGCCCTTCTCTTCCCACACTTCCTCCACTTCCTATGGTTATTGAGGTTGCCAAGGCTTTTAGAAATGCTAATTTTCCTTTTATCTCTCCTTTTTTGAATATTACTGCTTCTATAACCTCAGGTATGCCATTTCCCTTTAATTCGGGATAATTTCTAATTATTGCTACTATCAGTAGGCTGCCAATTGCAGGAAGAAAAATGTATCCGAAATTGTATCCATGGTAATAAAAAGATATACGTGGAAGGAGAGAACCGAAGAAGAGCATTCTTACGATTGCAACCATCTTTCTAAAAACAACGGCCCCGAGCCCCCCAATTACTCCGGTAATGATAGATAGAAGTAATATTGTGGACCATTTCTTGATATACTTCTCGGTTCTCATCACGTTGGAGTATGTGCAATGGTATTTAAAGATTGAAGAAACCAAAGGTTCCTATAGAAAAGTTAAAAGTGAGGGAAGAAGAATTTAATCGTTTAATACTTTTTCTAATAGGTCCAGTCCTAAGTTGAGGTATTCTCTTACTTTTTCTTCGCTTTTTGCTTCGGCAAAGATTCTTATTATGGGTTCAGTTCCACTCGCTCTCACAAGAACCCAACCATCTTTGAAGAGTATCTTTGTTCCGTCGGTTGTATCAATAGTTAGCCCTTCTTTCTTTGCGAATTCTGCTACTTTTGCGACAATTATTTTTCTATCTCCTTCGACATGTTTTTTAGTTTTAAGTTGGTAGAATTTTGGAAGTGTGCCTATTAACTCACTGAATTTCTTGCCGCTCTTTGCAAAGATCTCAACTATCTTTGCTACGGTCATTGCACCATCTCTACCAAGGACATGATCTGGAAAGATAACTCCACCATTTTCTTCTCCTCCGACTAGGCCATTATGCTCCAGAAGGGTCCTCGATACTATTAGGTCCCCTACCTTGGTTTTGATGACCTTTCCATTATACATCTTGGCGAGTTCATCGATTATATGAGAAGTGGCAATGGTTGTCACCACCAGACCACCTTTGTTTTCTTCGAGCATGTCTTTGACTACAAGGGCAAAGGTCTTATCTCCTTGGACAAAGTTTCCGTTTTCGTCTATGAATACTGAACGATCTGCATCTCCATCTTGAGCAACTCCAAAGTCAGCACCAAGCGCTTTAACGATTTTCATGAATCCTTGAAGGTTTTCCTCATTTGGTTCTGGATTTCTTGCTGGAAAGTGACCATCTGGCTGGGCATTTACGCTCACAACTTTACACCCGAGTTCTCTTAGGAGATATGGGAGCACAAGGGAGCCAGCACCGTTTGATGTGTCAACGACTACAAATGGTCTTCTCTTTTTTATGACTTCAATGTCCACTTTAGACTTTATTGCGTCTATATACGGTCTTATTATATCTCTTTCTAGAAGTTGGCCAATTTCATGCCATTTTGCCTTATGAAATTCCTCATTAAAGAAAAGTTCCTCAACTATACTTTCTCTCTCTTTTTTAAGTCCTAATCCATTTGGTTCAAGAAGTTTTATTCCATTGTATTCTGGAGGATTGTGAGATGCCGTGATAACAGCTCCTCCGTCCACTTTGAAATATTTACATGCGAACTGAATCGCTGGTGTTGGAGCTATACCTACATCTATAACATTAATGCCAGTGCTTAGTAGGCCACTTATTAAGGCATTCTTCAACATTTCTCCACTTACTCTAGTGTCTCTTCCCACAACTACCCAAAGCTCTTTGGTTGGTTCTTCTCTTTTTAAAAGTGTTCCAAAGGCTAGGCCCATTTTTAAAGCAAATTCCGGGGTTATTTTCTCATTTGCTATGCCCCTAACGCCGAATGTCCCAAATATCTTGCTCATCCTCATCACCTGTGCTCTATTATTAGGCTTTTTGTTTCAACCTCTCCCAAAATCGTCTTGGAAACGTTCAATGTCATCTTCACCTAGGTATTCTCCTATTTGTGTTTCTATGACCTCAAGCACAACTTTCCCGGGGTTTTCAAGTCTGTGTACTGCCCCTGCAGGTATGAAAGTACTTTCTCCAGGCCTTAATAGGAGTTCTTTATCTTCTATCTTCACTTTTGCAGTCCCCCTGACTACAACCCAATGTTCTGAGCGATGATAGTGTCGTTGGAGGGAGAGTCTGTTTCCAGGTAAAACCGTTAGGCGCTTTATTTTGTATCTCTCTCCTTCTTCTAGTACGGTATAAGAGCCCCATGGTCTGTATGCCGTCTTGTGCACTATAGCCCTCTCGTCATTGCTCTCTACAAGCTTTCTGTAAACTTCCTTAACTTTCTGACTTTCTCCTTTTTTCGCAACGAGTAATGCGTCTCCAGTATCGATTATTATCAGATCTTCAATACCAACGGTTGCTGTTAATCTTTCAGTTATTACAAGATTGTTTTTGGAGTCTATGTTTATGTACTCTCCTTTAAATCCACTGATCTTGACAGCATTCCCCGTTTTATCTTTTTCAAAGGCTTCATATATGGCATCAAAACTCCCCAAATCATTCCAGTATGTATTTAGGGGTACTACAGCGGCCTTGTCTGTTTTCTCCATAACGCCATAATCGACTGAGATATCTGGTACTTTTTCATATGCTTCCTCTATATTCTTTGCTTCTTCGAAAGCAGTGTAAACTTTAGGAGCGACTCTTTTTACTTCTTCGATGAAAAGAGTACTGTCGAATAGGAACATTCCACTGTTCCAGTAATACCCATTTTCTACATATTGTTTCGCAGTCTCGTAGTCTGGCTTCTCTTTAAATTCATCTACCTTGTATCCCCCTTCAAGCTTTTCGCCAGGTTTTATGTATCCATAGCCTGTGTGAGGTTTTGTAGGTCTAATTCCAAATGTTATGAAATAATTATCAGCAAGCTGTTCAGCTTTTTCAAATGCCGTAATATAGTTTTCATCAACTTTTATCAAGTGATCTGAGGGTAACACGGCAACTTTCGATCTACCATAATTTTCCTCTATAGTCTTCATCCCCCAGTAAATAGCTGGAAGAGTGTTCTTTCCTATAGGCTCTAGGAGGATATTTTCTTCTGGAATTTCAAGGCCAAGTTCTTTAAGGTCATCAAGAACCCTGAACTTGTATTCTTTATTTGTCACGACAAAAATTTCCTTTGGTTTTGAGAATTTTAGTGCTCTTTCTATGGTTTTTTGGAATAATGAAGTGTCGTTAAATATTCTTATAAACTGCTTTGGCATAAGTTCTCTACTCAGGGGCCAGAGCCGAGTACCTTTTCCCCCAGCTAGGATTAAGGTTTTCATTTTATCACCTCCATTAATTTAGTTATTTCCCTTATATCCTTAGCCCCCGAATAGGATAAACCGATTGTGAACGGATAATCAACGACTTTGAGCATAGGAATGTCGTTTTGGCCGTCCCCGACGGCGTAGCTCTCAATTTTTTCAACCTGTGAATACAAATTTAAAATAAGTTTAGCAGCTTTTCCTTTGTCGGTGTTTCCGGTTACGTTGTAGAACCTGCTCCCCTTTGAGATTTTTAATTCTCTTTTTGTCAGTTCTTTTTCGAAACCTGGTGTACTCCAAGTGAATATGGTTTCTGAATACTCCCTTTGCATGGCTAATTTTGCTAGATCCCCTGGAAGATTGGTATATCTAATTACTTCTTCTAGGCTTGAGTTACCATAGTATTTTAATCCAAATTTGTCTTTTATCTCATCCAGAGCCTTTTTTATTATAGTATAGTTAACTCCAAGCTCAATTACTAAATAATTTCTCTCTTTCCGTGTAAAAGGGAAGTTAAAAGGCAGATCATCTTTTGGAATGTACACTGCACTTCCAGTTTCCACAATAAATGGATCATTAATATCAAGGGCCCTCCGGTAGTACTCCTGTTCAGCCTTAGTTTTTGATGAGTTAAATATTATTTTAAATCCTCTCTCCTTTAGAAATTCCACTATTTTTTTGGCTGGTTCTGGGGAATAGTCCTCTCCTATGAGGGTTTTGTCAAGATCGAGGAATATTATCTTCATAGATCGAACCTCAATAATGTCTCTTGATTGGCGTCCAATGCGTCCATCCATTTTTTAATGTCTATCTCTTTTATCGGCTTCATGACTCTTGGTTTTGGAGGCTCTTCATTTTCTTTTATTATATTGTGCATTCTAAGATCATTTAGGATTTGTCGTTTTAGACTCTCTGATGAGAGTTTTGAGTGGTATATAGTGGTCAATGAAAGCAGAACCATCTCCTTTACGTGTTCTTGGCCTTTATCCTCATGAAAATGTGGGTTTAAGGTTTCTATCTGGAAAATTTCTATTCCTTGATCAAATACCTCTTGGAGTTCTTTTGCATTCTCCCAAGTGCCAAAGCGTTCAAGGAGATAAACTATCTCGTAGGGTTCGATTGAATAACCTGTGGAAAATGGTAAGATTTCTGCAAGCTTCATTGTCATAGCGTGCTCTCCAGCATTTCCAGTCACCATGATAGTGGTCTCAAATGTGGTTTTCTCACTTATGAGTTGATTTAGATATCGATTTGTTATCTCACTTACCCTTCCCCATTTTTTGAAGTAGAGTGTTCCTTTACTTACTTTTGGTTTGTGTCGCCAGTGGAGTCTTACCATCGCATAGTCGCTTTCACTCATCAGAAAACCAGCAGCATAGTCTTTAACATACTCATTAACGGCTCCAGGAATATAATTATCAGCATCAACAAAGCCAACGTACTTGGCACCTATGGCTTTTGCAAGTAATATTCCTAGGAGCATCCCTTCGCCCTTTCCACTTCTTACAAGTCCTTTTTCATCAAGAATATCCTCATATCCGACCTCTTTAAAAGCTTCTCCTAGTCCAGGGTCTTTTTGGTGAATCATCAAGACCCTTGAGTGTGTTAGATTGCAAAAGTGCTTAACTAAGTCTACTTCTTGCTTGAATCTGTTGGGACCTTTCCTTTTGCTATTAGAAACGATGATAATAGGGGATTTGTGGGGTATTGCCTTTAATACACCATCAACAAGGTGAAGCTTCTCATTTTTCATAGGCACAACTATTGCCATTTCCCCAATTACTTTGTAAATATCCCCTCTAGGAATATTCTGCACCGTAAACATTGGAACATCCTCGGTTTCAGTATCCATCTTGATGACTTTTTGTAACTCGTAAATTTTCACCGCTCCAAAGATTTCCTTATAAACTGGGGCCTCTAAAAGCATGTTCTCACCTCCTAAGTGATTATAGCAAGCAGAATAATCAAAAACACTCTGCCAAATACTCTTTGTTTTCTCCTATATATAAATTTTTACTTTATTTCTTTTGAAAGCCTCGCTGTTCACGGCGGGGAGGGGTCAGTACAAGTTAGAAAAATAGGAAAAGCTCAGCTCTTTCTCATTCCGAATTCACTAACAAATGCAGAGCTTGAAATCGTATCTCCTATTCCGACGGTGCTCTTTGGAGAAGTCACGATCTTTGTTGGGATAAATGTTAGCTGTCTGTCGGTCATATCTATTATGCCGTTTTCAAATTCGGTAAATTCCTTCTCAAGTTCTTCTTCGAGGATTATTGCTCTTTCATTTGTTGGAACACTTAAGGCATCTCTTATCTGTTCAACTCTTTCTAAGTTGCCCCGCATAGCTTTTGCGGCGGCTGCCAATGAAGCGAAGAGCAAGGCATCTCTAACATGTTCTCCTCGGTACTGGGTTAAAGCTAGGTAATAACCATAGGTGTGGAAATGAATTCTTTCTATTCCAGTCTCATCCATTAAAAGGTTCATTCCGTCTATAACAGAAAAGAGGTGTCCTTCAAGGATTTCCTTTGTGAGTTCTTCGTCTCCAATTATCTCTATTATTGAAGATAATTCTACCTCATTTAACCCGACGCTTGTGAACTTTGGCAACATTTCTATAAGCTCTTCTCTCACTCTTTTGCTTGGTGTGTATGCAAATTCAAAGTGAGTTTTCACCCCATGTTTGTTCAAGATGTTAAGATGACTTTCAACCCTATCAAGGATGTCTCTATATGTTGTTCCATCGGGATAGTACTCGTTTAGAACTTGAAGTCCGCTTATTAAGGCCAGTTCTACTTTTTTGACTATTTCTCCAAAACCCTCCCTGAATTCTTTTCTCATATATACTCTAGCGTTGTAATCATCAGCATTAGCTATAAACCGATTTTCCCTTGGAGCTCTGATGTTGAAGACTTGAAATCCTCTTGGGAATTCATATATATAGTGGATAAGCTCATCTTCATCAGATTGTGCTTCTTTAGGATGAATGAGTTTAAGTTCATTTCCTTCAAAAACTGGAACATAAATGGGGCCATCAACGAATAATTCTGCTTGAAGTCTGGGATTCTGTGGAACGTGTACTATGGTGGGGATTCTGTACACTCCGCCTAAGAGATTTGCCATGATTCCGGCTTGTCCACCGATTCTCAGTTCATCCCATCCCCACTCTCGTAGATATTTTCTAACTTCTTCGTTCTCTACAAACCATTCCATTGCTTTTCCGAGTTTTATACTTCTCAATATTCCTCCAAAAAGATGTTCAAGCGATGCTATTTTTTCGGGAGGATTTTCTATGATCTTAAAAACATTCTCTTTTCCTATTTCATTGATTTTTTGTTCTAAATCCTCTTTATCAAGATATTTTATAGCATCGATATTTGTATTATATGCTAAAAGAACTCCGCTAATATTTGGAAGTGCATTAGTAGCATTCTCAAAAGCTTGCACATATAGTCTTTTCCATAACCGTATTCTCTCTTTAAGGCTTTCTTTCATGGCTTATCACCTCCAGTGTTATTATGCTCCCAAAATTAATAAACATTCCGAGGGCAAACCTCAAAAGGCTCTTTAATAATTCTTGAATGATGATCATTAGAGGAATTGGTTTAGACTCATCCGCTGAAATAGCATTTCAGAGCCATGCTCATACAGATCATTTCGTTAGTGGGAAAGTCATAGTTTCAACAAAGGCCACGAAATTTCTCAGCCATCTCAAAAAAGGAGGGTTTTACAAAACTTACGACTTTGGTAAAGCCTTCTACATAGGGGATTATAAGGCCAAGCTTTATCCTGCAGGACATATGCTTGGCTCTGCTCAAATCTATATTAAGCTTGATGAATTTTCACTTCTTTACACTGGTGACGTTAAATGGTTCAAACTTAGAACTGCAGAAAAGGCTAAATTTAGACGAGCGGATGTGCTTGTTATCGAGTCAACATATGGATTACCCATGTATAATTTCCCAACTCCAAGAGAAGCTGAGAAAAAACTTATAGCATTTGTGGAGCAGTCATTAGATAAAGGAAAGACTCCTATGTTATACGCAAATCAGATGGGAAAGGCCCAGGAGCTTCTTAAAATCTTGGACCTCCATGGGTACTCTGTTAGAGTTTCACGAGAAATACTGAAAGTTGCCAAAGTCTATGAGAAATTTGGGATAAAGTTCCGCAATATCTCAAAAGAGGGAGAGGTTTTAATTAGTGGCTTTAAGAATCAAATATCGTTTAATGGAGTCCATTCATCAGGACTTTTTGTTTCTGGGTTTGGAGATTTGAAATTAAGCAATCATGCGGACTTTTGGGAGCTTATAAGAATAATTGAGACAGTTAAACCTGAGAAGATCTATACTCGTTATGGATATGCTAGAGAATTCGCTAGAATCCTGAGAGGTTTGGAATACGATGCTAAACCATTGGAAGATGTTCTTTTTTCGGGAGAATTAATTTAAAGAGAAGAAAATCAGAGAGATTCTAAATATTCAGCATACTTTTCAGCTGGCATGAGTTCTTTTAGTTCCTCTTCTAAGTTGCTTGGTTTTATCTTAGCAATCCATGCTTCATAGGGATCTTCGTTGATTTTTTCTGGGGCCTCTTCGAGTTCTTCATTAACTTCAACGATTTCTCCACTAACAGGTGCATAAACTTCGCTTACTGCTTTGACGCTCTCTACTTCACAGAGAACATCGCCCTTTGAAACCTCTTTTCCAATTTCGGGGAGTTCTACATAGGCCAAATCGCCAAGCTCTTTTTGTGCATAATCACTTATTCCTATCAAAACAGTTCCATCCTCCATTACCTGAGCCCATTCGTGGTCCTTGGTGTAGTAAAGCCCTTCTTTAACCTTGTATTCACCGACCTCAATCATAGCAATCACCATAGCGTTTTATAGCTGAAAAACATTTAAATCTTTTCCTAATTGTGATCACTTTTGAGCAAAATGCATTATTGGAGTGACCAGATAAATTAATCTTGGTGAGGTTAAATGAGGGATAACAGAAACTTCTGGCTCTACGCAATGGGACGTTTTGTTTCTCTAGTAGGAAGTGGTGTGCAGGATGTGGCATTGCCATTATTTATACTGGATTTAACAGGGTCTGGTATAATCATGGGGACTTTTATGATAGTTTCAATGCTTCCTCGCTTACTTCTCTATCCAATAGCTGGCGTTTTGGGAGATAGGCTCAATAGGAAGTGGATAATGGTTTGGATGGATTTTGGAAGAGGTGCAGTCATATTAGTCTTGGCACTTCTAGCTTTGAGAAACTTGATTACTATACCTCTTCTTTTTGGGGCCCAGTTTGTTATTTCAATTATGAATGCCCTCTTTGGGCCAGCAACAAGTGCAATGCTCCCAGATATAGTAGAAAAAGATGAATTGATGAGGGCGAATTCCATCTTAATGAGTCTTAATAGCACAGCTTATATAGTTGGGCCTGCTCTTGGGGGAATAATCTATGGAACTGGAGGGATAATGGCGGCATTTCTAATAAATGGAGTATCATTTATAGCTTCAGGGATAAGTGAGTTATTCATAAAATATGAGCAAAAAGTGAAGAATATAACGAACGTTGGGGAGATCGTTGAAGGCTTAAAAGAAGGCTTGGCATATATAAAGACACAAAAGGGGATCTTAACCCTGATGAGCTTTGCATTGGTAGTAAATTTTCTCGCGGCTCCTATATTTGCTGTCCTTTACCCATACGTGATGAGAGTGGTTATTAAATTCACCGCAGAGCAATATGGGCTTTTAGAGACATCGTTTATGGGAGGTATACTTCTTGGGAATATTATTCTTGGGGCTTTCTTTGCTAATAAAAAGGCAGAGAACCTTTTGATTAAGGGCCTAGTTTTTGGAACTATTCTCCTCTTTGTGTTCGCTTTGCTGATATCTCCCCAGAGTATAGCCTTTTTCTCAGGCCCAAGCTGGGAAATGTTTGTTGCTATTGCCCTTGTTTCTGTCTTTATGGGAGCTTCAAATGCCTTTGTAAACACTCCAATAAATGTGGAGTTTCAGCAGTTAGTTCCAACAGAATATAGAGCAAGGGTATTTTCTGTTATTGAGGTTATGGGACAGGGGATAGTTCCTATAGGTTATGGTTTGGTGGGTATACTACTTGATAATGCACCAGCTCATGAAATAGCTTTGGCCTTGACGTTTTTAACTTTCGTTTCCGTTGTGCTTTTCGTAACAAAGTATTCAAAAACTGTCTTTGAAGACTTTGAGAACAGGAAAAAAGAACCTGAAGTGGAGATTTCCCCCTAAGGTGCTTTTCTTTGATCTATAAATAATTTACAAAATTGTTTGGTACAGATATAAAATCAAAAAATTTAATTAGAAAACCGCTTTGATACATTAGGGGATGTTGAATGGAAACATCTGCTAAGAGGCCTCTTATTATGGGTCTAAGGGCTATGTTTCTTTCCATTAAGCAACGAGCATTAGAAGTGGAAAAAGAATATGCAGAATTGTTAGATAAATTGACCGCTGATAATTTACGAAGAGCTGATTTTAAAATTTTCTTTGAGTTTGTAAATGCTACAAACTCTCTCCCGAAAGACATTGATTTCCCAGAGATTATTAATAAGATACAGAAAATCAAGGGGATCTTGGACAGTTACAACAGAGCTGTTAGTTTTTTCCAATCTTCGATTCAAGATGGGCCTCCTCTGAGATACATAAGCTATACTGTACCACATTTAGTAATAGCTCCAAGCAATTACCTACAAGAAGTGGTTACCTACTGTGAGCTTGCTTTAGGGATCTTGGAAGGATATCTTCTTTCTGAACAAATAACCCCTCAAGAGCGGGATAGATTGGAAAGAACTAGAGAAAAAATTGAAACCTTGTATGAGTGCAATCCTGCTCTTGTCGAACACCTAAAAGAAGCGATCAAAGAGTTTGAAATGGGGCATGACCTTGCTTCGGCACTTATAGCAGGAAAGTGCTTTATTTATATAGAAGAGCAGCTTTGTTCTTCTTTTGGATTAAATAAAAACAAACACGAAGAAAGAGCTAAATTACCAAAAATGCTTGGCGAAAGGTTAGGGTTACCCAGAAATATGGTGGAAAAAATTGTTAAAGCAAGTGTTCTTGCGAGAAATACTTTTACTCACAACATAAATTCTCGACCGTCACATGAAAACGCCCTGAGTTTATTAGCTGATACAGTGACTTTTGCAGAGTACCTTTGCAAGATTATGGGAAATTCAGAAGGATGAAGAGGTGGGGATATTTATCGCTTGCCCTCCAGTATAATCTTTCTCCAAAAGATTTAAATATCCTAATGTCAAGATAAAGCCCGATGCTTATGAGGGGGGATCGAGTTCTCCATAACCTGGCATTCCTTTTATGCTGACTCTATTAGCTTACCCCCTAGCTTTAAATCCAAGTCTTTTTGGTGCGGGCAAACTCTTTTAAGAGGTATTTTTAACAACCCAAGGAGGTTAGGGTATGGTGGATTTCAAAGCTATTGAGGAAAAATGGCAAAGTAAATGGCTAGAAGATAAGGCATTTGAGCCACAAATAGATGAAAAGAAGCCAAAGTTCTACATAACAGTTGCATTTCCCTACTTATCTGGCCATCTGCATGTTGGACACGCAAGAACCTACACAATTCCAGATGTAATCGCAAGGTTCAAGAGGATGCAAGGATACAACGTCTTATTTCCAATGGCATGGCACATAACTGGATCTCCAATAGTCGGAATAGCCGAGAGGATAAAGCACAGAGATCCCCAAACAATCTACGTATACAGGGATGTTTATAAAGTTCCGGAGGAGATTCTGTGGACCTTTGAAGACCCAATAAATATAGTTAAGTACTTTATGAAAGCCGCAAGAGAGACGTTTATTAGGGCAGGTTTCAGTGTCGACTGGAGCAGAGAGTTCCACACTACATCTCTTTTCCCGCCCTTTAGCAAATTCATTGAATGGCAATTCTTGAGATTAAAGGAGAAGGGTTTGGTGGTTAAGGGAACTCACTATGTTAGGTGGGATCCGGTTGTTGGGACACCACTAGGGGACCACGACTTAATTGAGGGTGAAGACGTTCAAATATTGGATTATGTCCTGATAAAGTTCATCCTCGAGGAGAATGGTGAAGTTGTTTACTTACCGGCGGCAACATTGAGGCCCGAAACGGTCTATGGAGTAACGAACATGTGGTTAAATCCAGAGGCAATATATGTGAAAGTGAAAATTAGAAACAAGGATAAGGAGGAAGTTTGGGTAGTAAGCAAAGAAGCTGCTTACAAGCTGAGTTTCCAAGATAAAGAAATTGAGATCTTAGAGGAATTCAAGGGTGAGAAGCTAATTGGAAAATGGGTTAAAAATCCAATTACTGAGGATGAGGTAATTATCCTGCCGGCAGACTTTGTTGATCCAGATAATGCTACTGGAGTTGTTATGAGTGTTCCGGCACATGCCCCCTTTGATCATGCAGCCTTGGAGGACATAAAGAAGAACACAGATCTGCTAGTAAGATATGAGATAGACCCAAGGATTGTTGAAAACATAAGCTACATCTCCCTGATAGAGTTAGAGGGCTATGGGGAATTCCCTGCAGTTGAAGAGGCCCAGAAACTTGGTGTTAAAGGTCAAAAAGATGTAGAAAAGCTTGAACAAGCCACAAAGAATGTTTATAAGGCCGAATATCACAGAGGAGTCTTTAAAATTGAGCCTTATAAAGGAAAGCCGGTTAGTGAAGTAAAAGACTTAGTAGCTAAGGCTATGGCCGAAAGAGGAATAGCTGACAGAATGTACGAGTTTTCTGATAAGAACGTTATCTCAAGATTTGGAAATCGAGCAGTAGTGAAAATAATCCATGATCAGTGGTTCATTGATTATGGTAATCCAGAATGGAAAGAGAAGGCAAGAGAGGCCTTGGCAAATATGAAAATCTTCCCAGAATCAAGAAGAACACAATTTGAGGCCATTTTAGAGTGGCTTGATAAGAAGGCCTGTGCGAGAAAAGTTGGTTTGGGTACTCCTCTACCATGGGATCCCGAGTGGGTCATAGAGAGCTTAAGCGATTCGACGATTTACATGGCATACTACACCATAAGCAGACACATCAACAAGCTAAGGGAAGAAGGCAAGCTCGATCCAGAGAAACTAAACAGGGAGTTCTTTGATTACATCTTCCTCGAAGAATTCAGCGAGGAAAAAGAGAAAGCCCTTGCAGAGAAAACTGGCATCCCAACAGAGGTAATTCATGAAATGAAGGAGGAGTTTGAGTACTGGTATCCACTCGACTGGAGATGCTCCGCCAAAGACCTGATTCCAAACCACCTGACGTTCTTCATATTCAACCACGTGGCCATCTTTAGGAAGGAACACTGGCCAAAGGGCATAGCGGTGAACGGCTTTGGAACCCTTGAAGGAACCAAGATGAGTAAGAGCAAGGGCAACGTGCTCAACTTCATAGATGCAATAGAGGAGAACGGAGCTGATGTGGTGAGACTTTACATCATGAGTCTGGCGGAACACGATAGCGACTTTGACTGGAAGAGAGCAGAGGTTGGAAAGCTGAGAAAGCAGATAGAGAGATTCTACGACCTAATAAGTGAATTTGCAGGTTATGAAGAGAGCGAAGCTGAGCTAATGGACATTGACAAATGGCTGCTTCACAGGTTAAATAAAGCCATTGAAGGTGCAACCAAGGCATTGGAGGAGTTTAGAACAAGAACCGCTGTCCAATGGGCCTTCTACAACGTTTTGAATGACCTAAGATGGTACATGAGGAGGACCGAAGGAAGGGACGATGAGGCAAAGCGCTCAACACTAAGAAAGCTGGCTGATGTATGGGTTAGGCTAATGGCTCCGTTTACACCTCACATTGCTGAGGAGTTATGGAAGAAGCTCGGAGGAGAAGGCTTCATAAGCTTAGCCAAATGGCCCGAGCCAGTGGAAGAATGGTGGAACGAAACAATAGAACTTGAGGAAGATTACATTAAGAATCTAATCGACGACATAAAGGAAATCATAAAGGTTGCAAAGCTAGAGAATGCAAAGAGGGCGTACATCTATACCGCAGAGGAGTGGAAGTGGAAAGTAGCAGAAATAGTTGCAGAGAAGAGGGATTTCAAAGCCTCAATGAGCGAAGTCATGAAAGATCCTGACATGAGAAAGCGCGGTAAAGAGGTCTCAAAGCTGATCCAGAGGTTAATTAAGGACAGAGTTTTTGACTTTAAGCGCATTGATGAGGAAAAGGCCCTAACACAATCCAAAGACTTCATTGAAAAGGAACTTGGCCTCGAGATTATCATAAACGCAGAGGAAGACAAAGGTGGAAAGAAGAAACAAGCGATGCCCATGAAGCCGGCTGTTTATATTGAGTGAGTATTGCCCTTGTTTTTATTTTTTAACTTCAACATATGTAGCCCCCTCATTGCAACACTTGTATAACACTAACTGGAATTAGCATAATCGTGGTTAGCATAATGAGAATTATTGAACGTCATGAGGTTAGAGATGTTCTGGATGCAAAATGGGTGCTGGTTTATGGAGGGAGAATGTTAAAGAGATGGACATCAGAAAGATTGAGAGGAAATTTGAAGGGTTTGATGCCGAGAGCTCCAAAAACGCCGAAGTTCTTGACTGGAAGGATGTGATAAGGCTTTGTAAGGCCCACCTTAGTCGCACTCTCTGTCGTATCTGTTGAGTGATTCTCCTCTCCACGGCTTTTCTTCTTGTTTTTGTTTCCAACTGTTCTCAACTTTGACAAAACTCTTAGTTTAATAACGCGATATTTAATATCATGATACTAAAATTCACCGATAGGAAGAAAAGAGGATCCTGCCTTTGGAAATCCTATCCAAAAGTTAAAATTAAAAAGGAAGCTTTCACTGGTATTGCCTAAGGATGTCATAGATGTGCTGTGCAGCATCAGTATAGATCGTGTATTTCTTACCCTTTGCTTTGAATTCAAGGTAATGGCCACCGAGTATTCCCTTTTTCAGCTCGAGCCAACTTATTTCTTTGAGGGAGATCTCTTCATCAATTTCACCAACACCAGCTGCTCTAAGTGCGGCCTTGACAGCAACCGTTGCTACCATGCCCCTTAGTCTGTACTTGCCTTGGAGCCTGAGGCGTTTGTTGGTTATTACGAGGGTTCCAACCCTTTCTTGGCTCATTGCACCCATCTTAAAGCGTATCTCACCGCGGTAGAGCTCCCTCTCGGGCTCTTCCGCTGAAACGGGACCCTTCTCGACCTGAGCTGGGACCTCAACGGGCTTAGCCTTGGCGAGGCGCTCCGCCTGCTCCTCGGTTGCCTTAGCAACCGCCCCCATCTCGGCCTCGTAGGCCTCAACGACAGCCTTGAGCAGGAAGTAGTGAAACTCGAAGAGGTACTTGAAGAACTTGACGTCGCCGATGACGAATTTGTCGCGCTCATCGAGCATTTCATGGGCTTCATTGAGGAGTTCGTGCATCTTCTCCACATCACCGAGGTAGAGGGCGTCGCAGGCCCGGGCGGCGAAGGAGAGAGGATTTATAACATTCTTTGGCGGAATGTACCAATCCCATCCTGGGGAGTGCGAATCAAAGGTTCGATGTTCAATTTTTGAGTGAGAAACTGCTTCTAGTGCAAATTTTGCAAATTTGAATTTCTCTGAAGCTTCTGAGAAGTTGCCCTCTGATAAGTGGTTTAGCCCCTGAATTAGAGGATGGTAAAGGTATTCTGTTATCGTAGATTTCTCCAATCTTTTGTACTCGCTTACACAATCCTCATAACTTAATCCATGTTGTTTTAAGATCTCGCTAGCGTACTCCTTGAAATTATCCCTTAGTTCTAAATATCTGTTTACTGAATCTTGATGTTCCCTTGCCTCTTTACATCTCACCTTGTAATTGCCCCATATAAATGGAATCACAAACCCTAGGAATACTAAAACAAAAACTAGGCCGGACAGTTTGTCATTAACTCCTATAAAACTAAATCCCAATGCAGAGATGGAGCCCAATATTATGCCGCCAAAGATGAGTATGATTATTGCTCCTCCTGCCCCTCCGTATTTCTCTTGACCTGCTTCCTGTAGTGCTCCCCATATCCCCTCTAAAATACCTTTTTGACAATACTCTCTGTGTCCATATTCACGATAGTAATCTCTTAGTCTCTCTCTCCTTAATCAGCGGTTTGATGGCTTCCGCGCACTTCAGGATTTTCTCCGCGTTCACAGGGTTCTTTACCCGCTCCAGCTCCGCCCTCATCTTCTCAAGAAGAGCATCGAGGTTTACATTGCTCTGCAATGACCACCACCAAAGTAAAAATATGTTCACTAGTGTATTTATAAGTTTCGTATTTATATTGTAGAGAAGTTTTCTACTCTGCCAATTAAAACAATTAAAGCTTCCAAACTCTTCGATCTTAAAGATTTTTGACCTGCTATTAATTCAACACCATCTTATAAATCTTTTTCTCCGAAAAGGCCTTAAAGAGGAGCATTTTAGTTTAGTTTGGTGCTTTCCATGACTTATAGCGAAGAAAAATTTAAAGAAGAAGTTCTTTCTAAAATCCCGCTCCGAAACGAACTTCCCTTACCTGACGACTGGCTTCACATAGAGATGCTCGAACGCTTCCGCATCCTCCAATTTGCACCGATAAAGCCCGGAATGAATGTCCTCGAAATCGGCTGTGGGGCTCACGCCCTAACTACCGTACCTTTGGCTTATTTAGTTGGAGAAACCGGCCGTGTTGTAGCGGTGGACATCTCAAGATGGCACTTTTTTGAGGAAATCACGTCTTCAGCAGGGCTAAGGCATCGAATAATTCCTTTAAGAGTGGATGCTAGAGAACTTCCGTTTCCTTTTAAGAGCTTTGACCTAGCTGTGCTTGTTCACGGCGTGAGAAGTCTGAAGAGCGAGGAAACGATGATTAAAGTCTTTGCCGAGATGCTCCGTGTGGCAGAGAGGATTTTCATAGCAGAAACTTTACCAATAGCTAAAAACCAAGCACAGGAAGCTCATTTGGAGATGTACAATTTGAGAGAAGAAATTTTCGAGGCACTCTTTGGCGAGAAGGATGACCTTCACTACCTTCCTTTGGAGAGCCTGAAGGAGCTCATTGAAGAGGCAGGAGGAAGAATAATCGAAAGCGGAGTCTTTGAACCTAAACTTCCACACTACCTCGCCTATATTCCCAGGAAATACGTGGAGCGGATAAAAAATGAGAAAAGGCGTGCCAATCTCTTGGAGAGATGGGACAGAGCGTATGAAAAGTGGAAGAGAGGAGCAGAACATCCTCCCGTAGGATGGGTCCTTGTGGAAAAAGAATAATCTGGCCTTCTATTCCTTTTGAAAACGGTTTATTGCATCAATATAGAAGGGAAATGTTGCAAATATCGACACAAGCTCTGGAATGGCCGCTCCCTTGGGCATATCATACCTGAGATGGAGAATCCATGCGATGATAGATATTCCTAAAGCTGGCAGGGGAAGATAGCTCTTGAAATAGGCTGCCTGACCTCCTCCCGCCGTGAGTAGCGAGGATTCCGACGAGTTAACTCCTCGCCAATGACGGGAAGGTTTGAGGGGCTTCACTAAAGCCCACCTTAATGGGGCTTTTCAGCCCCTCGGGGACGGTCTTGCCCCCGTTACCCCTCCTCTGAGCATAAAGAGCGCTCAGACTCGGGGTTATCTTTTCAGCAACCTTCTTTAAAATGTTAAACGCTCCGACCAAGTCAGCGTTCATAACAAGCCCCTCCGCGGGACACTTAAACAAACCGCGAACAAAACGGGCCCCTTCATGGGGCTTCCCACAGAAGGGGCAAGTTTGAGAAGTAAAAGCCTCATCAACAACCACAACACTAATATCGTACTCTTCAGCAACTTCCTTAAGTCGTTTAATGACGTAATTAAAACGCCAAACGTGAGAAAGCATGAAATTCTGCTTTTTGCCCTTCTCAGAATTCCTTGCAATGCCTTTAGGATAACCAACCACAATTCTACTAACGCCTAATTGGTAAAGTTTCTCGACAGTTTGCCTTATTAAAGTGTTAATGTAGTGTCTCGCTTGGAGTTTTGCTTTTTCATGCATTCTCTTTAATTTTCTGCTTCTTTTGCCCCCGCTCTTGTTGAGTTTTGACTGGTACTCCGCTATTTTTTTCTGCCAGTAGAAAGCAATACTTTTTAGTGGTTTGCCATTAACTAAGAATGATTCGCCATTTTCAAGGTAAACGGCCATTAAGTTATTCACTCCCAAGTCAATTCCGGCTGTTAAATTGCTTAACGGTTTTCTTGGGAGTTTAACCCAACCATTTCCATCCAATCTTTCCTCAACTTTTGAAATGGTGACGTGAGCATACCACTTCCCCTTAACAGGATTGTAAATTAATTCTAACCTCCCTTGCTTGCCCTTCAAGTGAATCCTACCCTTGAATTGAACTTCCAACCGTTTAAATTTTCCAAGGCCTTTCAAAATCAGTTTGTTGTCTTCAATTTTATATTGAGTGTTCCTGAGGATTATGAGTGGTTTTTCCTTCCTTTTATAGCCTGGCGGTTTTGGCTTGAGCCACTTTGGCAATTCCTTACTCTTCTTCATCCTAATTTGCGAGAAGAAATCCCTCCAGGCTTCAGCATTTTTTCTTGCTATTTGTTGGACTGTTGCAGAGCCGATTTCACGCTTGTACTTTTCGTAAACGATTTTCTCAGTCTTGTTAAAATCCACTAGCTCGTGATTAAAAAAGAGTTGTCTCCTGAGGTAATTTACTTCATTCCAAACTTTCGCACTAATGCTGGCTAATTTGAGGAGTACTTTTTCTTGGGCTTTTGAGGGTTGAAGTTTTAGTGTTACTGTCCTTTTCATATCAAATTATAGTATGATTTTTAGGCTTTAAAAAAGTAACGCTTTCCAGCTCAAAAGCTTGTTTTAAAATTACTGCATCCACGCCCTGAAGGGCGAGGCTTTCGGAAGAAAAATGTAAGCGATTAGGAATATTGCTAATGAAAGGAAAAACGCTATAGAAACTTCTATGTGGAGCTTTCCATAGATCTCGTCAAAGACGGCTACTAGTATTAACGTAAAGCCGGTTAGAAATCCAACAGCGGAGAGAAGTTTGCTAAACTGATAAATGCACAGTGCTGAAACGTATATGATAAGGGCTCCTCCGAGGCCTAGTCCAAAATTGAATATGGAGCTACAGGGCTCATTATGGCATGTCCAAGGTCGCTTAGTGCATTGTTTGTTATGCTAAACCATCCAGAGAGCATTATTGCTATTGCTATTGAAAGTAGAGGGACAGCCACAGAGAGATACGCAATATACAGACAAAGTTTTTCCTCTTTTGAGCAAATTTTTTCCATATATATCTCCAATTAAGAATGAGACTCTAACTACATAAACCTTTTTTATACGAATTTAAAAGTAAAAAATCAGAACTTCAAAACTCTCGCCAGAATCACCAATGGATCCCATACTGGAGCAAATGGTGGTGCGTAGGCCAAATCAGCAAAGAACAAGTCCTTGGTGGTAAATCCTGCCTGTAATGCAACAGCAAAGGCATCTACTCTTGGAAGGATCTCTGCACCAACTGCTTGAAGTCCTAAAAGCTTTCCGCTCTCTTTGTCTGCTATTGCCTTAAGCCAGATTTTCTTTCCTCCAGGATAGTAATGGGGCTTTGTTCTTGCTTCTATGAAGGCAGTTTTTACATCATAACCCTCTTTTAAGGCCTCCTGCTCTGTAAGCCCGGTCTTTCCAATCTCTAAATCCATGAACTTTGTTATCGCCGTGCCTAAAACTCCGGGGAATGTTATATCAACACCAGCTATGTTGCTTCCAGCTATATAGCCCATCTTGTTGCCCGGTGGAGCTAATGGAACCCAAACCCTTTTTCCTGTGATCAGATGCTTTGTCTCAGCAACATCTCCGGCTGCGTAAACATTTTCTACACTCGTTTGCATCCTTTCATTAGTCCATATTGCTCCGGTCTCTCCTATTTTGACTCCTAACTGTTGAGCTAGCTCGATGTTAGGCTTTATACCCGTAGCAATGATAACTAAGTCTGCTTTATACTCACTAGCATCTGTAATAACTTTCTCTACTCTCTCTTTTCCTTCGATTCTAAGTGTTTGCTCTCCAAGACGTAGGTTAATGTGTTCCCTAAGCTTTTGCTCAACGATGTCAGTAACCTCTTTGTCAAAGGTCTTTCTCAGTACTCGTTCACTCCTTCCAATTAGAGTTACATTCTTTCCTTGAACAACAAAGGCTTCTGCCATCTCCAGAGCGATATACCCAGTCCCAATAACGACAACATTTCTAACATCAGTTTTTTCCATGTAGTTCCTTATCGCTACAGCATCGGGAGGTAGATCTGCTGTGAAAACTCCTTTGAGACTAATCCCTTCTATATTTAGCTTCTGAGGGGAGGCACCATTTGCAAAGACTAAGTAGTCCCATTCGTAGCTTTTTTCTTTATCTTTTTCACGAACCCTGATCTTGCCTTGTTCCACTTCAACAACCTCTGCATTCAAATGGAGGTCAATCCCTCTCTTCTTAATGAAAAACTCTGGTGGATAGTGCATCAATTTTTCTTTGGGTGAAATGCCCTCTACCACGTAAGGAATGCCACATGGTGCATGGCTTACCCATTCTGTGGCTTCAAAAACTTTTACATCCCAATCGGGTTTTAATCTCTTCACTCGTGAGGCGGTACTCATCCCTGCTGCGCCGGCACCTATGATAACTATGCGCTTCATTTTCATCACCAAAGAAAGGTTGTAAACCTGAGGTTAAAAAGATTAGTGAAGAAATGTATCACTGGAAAACTCTTAATAAGTCTGGGGACTACGTCTTATTGAGCGGTAAGAAAAATAGGGAGATTAGTCTGTTTTCTTTTTCTCTTCTACATAATACCTTCCTTTGACCTTAATAAGCTTATAAACTTTGCCTTCTTCTATTTTGACTTTGGGTTTTTCGATTTCAAAAGTTTCATAGCTCTGCATATCCATAAGGTGCACTTCTCTTGGTGTTAGACTTGTCACCATTGCTTCAATTTCCTCATGGTCTATTGTGTCAATTTCATCTCTTTTTGCGCTTTTCCAATCTTTATGTTCATTCTCATGAGTATAGAGGTTTTTCAGGGAGAGGCCCTTTCCAGTGACCTCTTCAACTTTGTACACATTTCCCTTTTTATCTCCGACGATATCTCCCCTTCTGAATTTTGGAAGCCTTATACTGACACTTGTCCTATAAACTTCTTTACTTGTCACTCTATCTTGTCCTATTAGTTGATATGCCTCACTTATATTTCCACCGTATTTATCCCGTATAAACTGGGCAAGCTTCCTTGCAGCTGAAGTGGATCCCATATAGAAATCTATACCCTCTTCTTTTTCCACAGTATCTTGGATAAAGCCCATTCTGTCGCGTTTCATAATCTCATCAACTTTCTCTTCAACGAGCTTTGAGATTTTGTCTCGCTCTTCTTTTGTAAGCTTCCTATCTTCTGCTCTAACTTGTAAAATCGCCTCAAAGTAGCCTCCCAAGAACTTTTGACATCTTGGGCATACAGTTTGCCTCACATAGACTATTACTTTCTTTTTCTCGTGGTGGAGTTCTCGCTGGAGCTCGTGAATTCTGGCCTTGATCTCTACCTCATATGTTATTATAGCTGGAAAATACTCTATGTGCCAATCGATTGGTTCAAAGCTCACATACGCTTCTCCTGTAAATAAATCTCCAATCTCTTCAAGTTCCTCTTTTGGGACTATTTTTATCTCTTTTATTCTTTCATCAACTGAAAGATTTTCCACAAGCGCATTATCTGAAACTTCGAAGATGAGATCCTCCAGCTTATAGGTTTTTGGATCAACCCATGTTCCCCTAACCTTATAGCTCCCACAGTTTTGGCAGAGTTCTGTGTTTATTTCATCCTCTACAAGGAGAACAGGGTTCTCTTTCCTAAAGCAAACCTGACAAAGTCCATCTATTAGAGGACCTCCTTCACTCTCGCTTATTCCACATCTGTAGCAGAATCTCTCACTCATTTTTCTCACCACTACACTCTGCTTACCGCTTAATAAAAACTTAACCTTTGCTCTATAGTGAACTACCCCGCCCTGAGAGCCGGGGCTTTGTGAGAGTTCATTCGGCGTTCCGTTGCCGGTAGTCTCACTCTCACCGGCCGGTTCACGCGGCCACTACCGACTATCCTCCCAACGGAGGAATCGCCGGCTACTTTTCAAATTGTTGAAGCACTTATTACTATCAGCAAGAGTATTAAAACTTTTCGGTGCTTGCTTTTAGAGTGTTTTCATCCCCTCCCTCTCGGAAGGAGTCTTCACTAAAAGATAAAAAACTTTTAAAGAGTTTTTGGCGTAACTCATGAAAGGGTACCATGAACAGAAAATTACTTGTGGTATTTGCTATAATTGTTCTAGGTTCTACACTTCTTTTCTATCACTATTATCTGTCTTTGAGTCCTTCACATAATAGTTCTACCTCATGGGAGGAGTACAAGTATTATATTGATGAAATTCCTCCGAGAAAAAGTGTCTCTCTCTTGAGACTGCCTCCTCTAAACTATAAACGGATAATGAGTTATACGATAGAAACATTAGAGGCTAACCAGGGTATTTCATGCGCTGAGGGAGAATTTATTGAAGTCCAGTTTAAAAATAACACAGAATCAGAATTTGTTTGTCTTAGTGGTATATTTGGGAGAATTGTGGATGTTCCTATTGAAGAGCTTTGGAATCTTCCACAGAATTCTACAGTTTATTATTCTCCTTTGGTAATTGTACGGACACCTCCGCCAATTGAGATTAATGGGACAGAATACGTAATTGGAGTTAGTGCTTTGTACTACTGTGATCCAGCTAGAAAAGAGAGGAGAACCTGGGAAATGGCATTTTACTATCCTACAATTAACAAAATTTTGCGGTTCGCAATCCCTGTTAATTCATCTATTATCGGAGAATTTAAGGGAAGAGAAGTGGTTTATGTTCTGGATGTTGCAGATATTGAAAATGATACTCTTGTCGCTGAGTATTCTCCCTATTGCATTTCCTCATAACAACTTTGCCATCTGGGCGTGAGGAACACCTTGAATATGGAGAACTCTCTTTTCGTCAATATAGCCAAGCTCAATTGCTTTTTTGACACATCTTTCTCCAGTCAAGTTGGCAATGGTGGCTTCTTCCAGAAATCTAGCAAGTTCTTCTGGATCCTTGAGTTCTCCTTTGTAGAACCTCTCCTTTACCTCTAATTTTAGCTCTCCCTCTGTGAAGGTTTTTCCTAAGAGCTCTTCATCGCAAGCTGCAACAAGAATTTCTCCTTGGACACGGTATACTTTAACGTAGATTTTCATAGTATCACGAGCATAAAGGGAAAAGGAAGTTTAAAAAGTTAATCACTGGGCGGACTAATTCCCTCTAAGATCTAAAGTGGCCAAATAGAATAGGTGAATAATTAAAAGATAATAAAAGATTAAAAGATTTTAAGAGCTTTCTATCTCACGTATGGCTTCTTCAAGGAGTTTTATGGCGTTTCTTATGTTTAAGTATGCGTTCCTTAAAGGTATTATTAATCTCATGTCTCCTAGGTATGGAGGTATGCGATAGTCACTCATTTCTATTGCGGAGTTGTAGTATTCAGCAGCGGTTTGGTTAAGTGCTAATGCTTGTTGTAGTGTTTCATTGCTAACTCCCAGTTCTAGGGCCTCCTTATAGAGCTTGTTAAACTTGAATATTTGTACCCGATAGGAGAGGTAATAGAAGTAGTTTAATTGGAGTATACGTTCTTGTCCTGTGAGTGGATATAACACTAGGATTTGTGTTCTATTGGCAGGGGAGGTTATCTGGACTTGTACCTTAAGGGCCCTTGTTTCTGGTAGTTCTATGAGGGTTCTTGATAGTTCCTTTCCTCCAGTGATTCTTATGTAGTATCCTGGTCTGTCTTTAGGAATGTCAATGAATACTGTTACTATAGCACCGTTTTCGCCTTCTACAGTTGTTCTTACTTTCTTTCCACCAGCAGTATTTATCTGGGTTATCTCTGCGACTCCTATACTCTCACTGAATAGTGCCTTTCTGCTCGTGAGTTCTTGTCCAAATGTATCCTCTTCATAAGCTTGAGCATAAACTAGTTTTTCGTTATTCTCCATGTTTATGTCTTGAGGAGCATTTACAGTGAACTTGTACTCATGTAGCAGAGCATCTCCCACGGGGATAGTAAAGGTTACATTGTATATTTCTCCTGGGGCAATGGTTGCTATTGATACTTGAATGTCAGTTGGAATATTGTCTCTTATGAGCATTACCTCGACATCTGTAGCATTGCTGAGTCCTTCATTTGTCACGTAGATAGTTACATTGTAAATCCCATCTACGTATGGTACACCACTAGTTTCAATTCCTGCGATTTTGACATCATAGGGCGAAGGTGTTAACACAACTGGTACTTGGAAGAGAAGTGGATTCTTGTTTGTTCCGATGAGTATTATACCGTTAAGTGGCAATGTAGCATTCATATGGTCATCTGTTAGATTATAAGCAGCAGTTATGGTATAGGTTCCATTAGATTCTGTGATATTCTTGATCTGAAGCTCTGTTCCATCTATTGTTGTAATCTTCAAGTCGTAAGTAGCACTTCCCGGAGCGGGATTAGACCATGAGTAAACTTCGATAACGTATTGACCAGGATTGGGGAAGTTAAGTGTGACCGTTTCATCTGAAGTCGCGGTTGTTGAGCTTCCTACTTCGATGAGAGTACCACTGGCGTTGTAGTATACATAAAGATCCAAGTCAAGGCCTACGAGATCGTCCCAGATACTATTGAGTTCTACATCAAGAATTGGTGAGGTAGTTACATTTACAGTATAATAGTGGGAGTCTCCAGTAGATGGTGCTATTACGTTACTGTAAGCCATTGGAGTACTAAATCCAAAAGCTGTCGCTGTAATATTTCCGGCCCATGCTGGGAGTTCAACCATGAATGTATTTTGTCCAGTTTGTGAGTCGAGAGTCTCTACCCATCTCTCGGGATATATTTTAGCAAGACCTACCTTTCCGAAGAATGTCTCATAGTTCTTAGTGCCGTTGAGGAGTACATTGTGTAACAATATGGCATTTAGTCCATTGATGGCTTTTGCTCCTATTAGCTCTTCCGTATCTCCACTGGTAGTTTGGTATAGGAATAATCCAGCACTGACATAGCCATCATCACTTCTGCCTATTTCTTTTAGCGTATATGGGCCAAAGGTGTCTGGATATGTTGTGCTCCACTCATCTACAACAGGCCCGAGTAGATGTAGGTTTATGTCTGTCATTTCATTTTCCCAGTCCAAATCAACTAGTACATAGCTTCCTTCTTCACTTTCTGGAATATTGAAGTGGAAGACTCTCCAATCTCCGCTTTCGTATCTCCATCCCCAATCGAAGAATCCGTATACATTGCTGTTATCATAGAGGCCACTGGCAGTAGTATTGCCTCCAAATTCAAAGTTAGCAGTGGGTGAAGCTACAGCTACGCTTATGGGGATAGTGGTCTCTTCTCCGTTATATTTGAGATAAATGGCTCCTCCATAGACTCCATATGATGTGTTCTCTGGAACTGTTACTGTTGCTTCAAACGTTACACTTCCATTAGCGGGTACTGTTAAGGAATTGGTTTCTAAGCTTATCCAGTCCCAAGGCACTCGTTTATAGAATTCTAGTTTGAGTTTTGCCGGGTATGTATCGGTTTTTCCATAATAATACCATAGGTCTCTAACTTGGATCCACATTTCATCATGGAACTTCGTGAGGGGATCTCCTAGGGAGGCTGATACCGAATTACCTTCATTTAACCCTTGTGTGAGTAAGTTTAGAGTAGAGGTATTGCCGACGTATGTAACATCCCATACCCTGAACCATGGATATGCATCAGAGGAATAATCTCCATTACTGTCAAAGTATTTGTATTCTGTGTATAGAGTAATTTTCATTAGATCAGTTCCATTTGGTATGTACTGATCCACTCTATAATATGCCCATGAGTTTCCTATAACATCCAACTCTACCTCTCCGATCTTTTCAAATCTCTCAGCTGAAATTTCAATGGTTTTAGGTTCGGTGGAATTCATATTTCTAACTTCAAATGTCTTTGAAACGCTTTCTCCGGGATAGATAACATTTGCAAATGCTGGATAGTCTGTGTGGCCGGCCTGCCATTTAGTTGGAGAAACTAAGATTCCATCTAATTCCATGGCGGCTTGAACTGCTTTGTATGCGTTCAAGAATCCAGCTCCTTGACTGAATACATCATGATTGACATTCTTTGCTGTACTCATTAGTATTTCTTTTACCTCTTGAGCGGTTGGCCACCTTCCATGGCTTTCATAGAAAGCTTCGTAAACTAAAGCTGCGATACCAGCAGCCATTGGCGTAGCTAAGCTTGTTCCGCTCCATAAGTCACTAGACCAGTATCCATCTCCTACGTAATTAACAGGTAGGCTTCCAAGAGCATATGCGCCTACAGCCAGCACATCTGGTTTTACTCTACCTAATGCACTGGGTCCTCTGTCTGAGAACCATACAACATCTCCATAGTTGGCTAATTCAAAGCCCCATGGACCATCGTCATAACCAAATAATGCTCTATAACCAAACTCCACCGCTCCACCTACACCTATTACTCCGGGGGATGAGGCATACCTATGGTTGGTACCATATCCTGGTCCTCCATTACCCATAGCAAACAAGAACACTGTGTTTGGAGCATACATTTCGGTCATGTAATAGAGGAATCTCTCATACCAGCTGAATCCTTTTTGGGTATCAGAGGATACGGAATAGCTGTTGCTTGCTACAAGGGCCTCATCTCCTGTACCAACTATTCCATCATACCCCTCAACTGCGAAGTAAAGGTAATCTAACCAACTACCCCCTTGGTACAATGAACCTTCTGCAATTATCTTTGCTCCAATTGCGTTACCAAATGTTAATCCTAGGAAAGTTCTACCTCTCGCACCCACAGCAGCAGCACAAAGTGTTCCGTGGTCTCCTCCTGCAATGTAAACGTTACCTATCATGAATGCTACAAGATCACCATTTCCAGGTATTCTGAGTGAAAGTCCCCATCTCTCAGCAACTTTGTCAGAATATGGTATTGGAGTTACTCCATCTGCTATGAAGTAGATTAATCCTCCTGACAGGTCTGCATATCCGTCTTGACCAAACCAATTATCGAAGGTGTCCCAGAAGTCTAATTGGATCACGGGATTATCCTTAGTGTGCCCACTATCTTTGTTAAAGTCAATAACTACTGAGGGAGCTAGGTCAACATATACGGTATCGTATGTTTGATTTGCATTTGGATCTGTTACGAGGACGAATCCTCCATACCAGTCATTCCAGAGCGCCATATCTGGGTGAAGCCCAAGTTTCATATTTCCGCTTTGTGTTGGAATGTTCAAGGTTTTGTCAAGAGGTAGTTTAATATCATAGTAGAAACCTCCAAGTTGAGGATCATATGCATAGACTGTATACCCAGTAAGGAGAACTGTTGCATTAGCATCTGGATAAAGGTAATCTGCATTTATATCAGTTGGGCTTTCCCATAGGCCTTGATAGATTTCTCCTCCATAATAGGCATCTCCTGTGTGGTCATATATGACAGTGGGTACTGGGTAGTCCTCTATGGCATCCAGAATGTGGAGGTAATTTACAGTGAAATTATACTTGATGGTTGTGTTATCTAAACCTCCATCAGATAAGTAGTCACCACTTATTAGCCAAAGTTTTCCTCCATTTTCGAGATACTGAGTAAGGTTCCCAATGTCGGCATTTGTGAGAGTGTTGTTGTAAGCAGCTCCTGTAAACCATATGATAAGGCTGTAATTACTTAATATTGTAACATTTGGTCCGTTAGCAGTCTCATTTGGAATTTCATAGTAGGTGTAATTAGCACCTAGAGAATCTAGGGCACTGACATAGAACAATTCTAGAAGATCTCCTCCATCATCATCCACAAGAAGAATATTACTCACGTTTCCAATCCACGTGAGAGTGTTGTTGATAAGTTGGGCTCTTTCACTATCATCTGGAACATTTGCTAAATCAAAGCTAGTGAAGACCGTAGTGTAGTTTCCTTTGTATCCAATTCCAAAGTATCCATATACAGGATATGGTTCAATTGGGTAGCTTGTGTTGGCATACCATGAGGATAGATATCCTGAGAATGTGGCAAAGTCTGCAAATGTATATCCAAAAAGCAGATAATTGATCATGGAGTTTCCGTCAAAAGCTATTGGCCACCCATAGTATGTAGAGTTCGGATTTGTATCAACTGCATAAGCATCCTGAAGATCAGGGTTTCCAAAATCGACACCACTATCTATTACTGCTACATTTACTCCTTCTCCAGTGATCCCTAGATCAAACCAGGTATTCCAAGAACCATGATGGTATATAGCGAAATAATCAGTAGGTTGTGATGGAGGTTTGACTTTGGCACTTGAGATAGCTAATTTGGCTTCTCCCCGATTTGCAGGACTGTTTTCTCTAAGCTTTCTGAGCTCTCCTGAGAGAATATCTTTGAAAGAAAGCACTTTCCCCTTATCTAAGCTTTCTTTTGGTCTCAATGTTTTAGCTCTTTCAGCGAATTTTGAGCGAGGTAGTTTCATGAATGTTAAAGAATTTTCTTCATTTTTATTGATTTCAATAGGTTCTACTGGGTTTATACGTGTGATTGCTTCTACTTCTGGAAGAGATGCGATCTTTCTTAATGTGGTTTTGCTATCTCTTTTTACTGGAATTTTTACGATGTAAATGTAATTATTTAGAACTTTTGTCTTTCCTAGAATTTCTGCACCGAGTATTTTAGAACTAATTTCTTCTGTTGTTATAATATGAAGTAGGATTATCTTTTGATTATTGAGTTCAAGAACTCCTTGTGTTTCTTTTCCATCTAGGATTTCAAGTAATTTAGGATCGATTTTTTCTGATGGGTCTATGAATGTCTCTTGGTTATTATTTGGGGAGGCGATTTTTGTTACTTTATATGAAATTTGAGGGGTCTTTGTAGAGCCTAAGGCAGTAGGAATTGCTGAAAGTACGATCAATATTACAATAAGAACACTCAATGTCCGTCTATCCATTTTCGTCCCTCCAGTAAAGTACTTCACCATCTCATTATGATGTACATCGATATAAGCATTTCGGCATTACGGTATAAATATGTCTTATGAACACCATGATTATTCTTTAATAACCAACAATGGTTGTTGAGATGTTAACAATAGAAAAAGAAATGGATTAGAAATTTTTCAATAAATAATCTAAATAAATGGAAAAATTTCAAAATTAAAAAATCGGACTAAAGTGTCTCAAAAGCCAGTCCAACCTCTAAAGCTGTTCCTAGGTGCAATATCTCCTCATCTACATCAAATTTTGGATGATGATGGGGATGGATTATTCCCTTTGCTTCGTTCTTTGTTCCAAGGAAAATAAAGGCTCCTGGTACTTTTTGTAAATAGAATGCAAAATCTTCAGCTCCCATTGTTTTTTTGGCCTCGACAACATTTAACCCCATTCTCTTGGCAATTGTTTTTACTAATTCTGCCATCTTAGGGTCATTTATTGTCGGTGGTCCTATTTCTTCAACTTTCAATTCATAAGAGGCCCCATATGCAGAGGTTAGTCCCTTTAGAACTTCGTTAATTCTTTTTTCAATGAGATCTTTGGTTTCTGTATTGAAAAATCGATAGGTTCCACTCATCTCAACTTCTCCGGAGATTATGTTAAATGCGTTTCCACCTTTTATAACTCCTACACTTATAACACCACTTTCTAATGGGTTTAGGTTTCTACTTATTATTGTTTGAAAGGCTAAAATTGCTTGGGCAGCTATTGGCATGGGATCAATAGTTTCGTGGGGTAAAGCACCATGTCCGCCTTTTCCAATAATCTTCACGTCAAATTTTCCAACCCCGGCCATGAGTGGTCCATCTCTAATTCCTATAACACCACTTGGAAGATTCCTCCATACATGAATGCCGAAAATAGCATTTACATTTTCTAGAGCACCGCCTTCAATCATTTTGAGTGCTCCATTACCTCCTTCTTCTGCCGGTTGGAATACTAATCTGACTTTATTAGGGAGTTCGTCCACATGTTGAGCTATTATTTTTGCTGTTCCGAGGAGCATTGCCGTATGTGCATCATGACCGCAAGCGTGCATTTTTCCTGGAATTCTGGACTTGTAAGGGACATCATTCTCCTCCTGAATCGGCAACGCATCCATATCAGCTCTTAATGCTATTGTTTTTGTTCCATTCCCAATTTCTGCTATTATTCCTGTTCCAACACGCTTAATTTTGTATCCCCATTCTTTCAAATGCTCTTCAACTATTTGAGAGGTTCGTTCCTCTTCATAACCAAGCTCGGGGTGCATGTGAAAATCTCTACGCCAGGCAATTATCTGCTCTTTAATTTTAAGGGCTTCTTCAAGGGGGTTCATAGTAAGCACCAGAATTAAGTAAATTAAAGGCCTATTTTAGCCTTTCGATGAGTATTTGTAGTAAACACCACCAAAAAGCAACAACACAGAGAGCAAAAACGCATCAATTCCACTTTCAAGGGCATAGATTAAAGTTGCTAAAACAACACTTGCAGTTGTTTTATTCTTTTCTGAGAACCTTAACAGGGTCCCAAGAAGATAAGCTTCTAATGCCCCGAAGATCCCAAAGTCTGCTATTGGCTGGCCAAAGAGAGAGTATGTGTATCTCCCATTAAGAGTGAACATAAATGCAATTCTCCATCTTGGATCGCTGTGAAGCAAAAGTTTTCCATGGAAAAATCCAAATGGAAGTGAAACTGAGACTATGTTGTGGAATACTAAGAAGGTAAAGCCCATTCTTGTTAAAAGACCCTCAAGGTTTCCGCTTAAATATATCACAAACAAGAATACAGGAAGGGCAATAAGAATTCTCTCAAAACTCAGCTTGTTATCGTAATAGTAAGGCAGAAAATAGAATAGAAATGCCAGAAGCATCAGAGACCTAAAAGTCCCAACAAAGAATAAGATTTCAAAGAGTACAAAGACTAATGTTTTGAGTTTCCAGTTTAATGTGCAGTATGTCAGAGAGATCCCTCCCAAAAATGCAAAAAGGACAAGTGGTTTGACAAGTTTGAATCTTAGTTCCCAATGGAAAAGGGGTATCCCTTCAATGGCATAGAGGGAAATTATGGAGAGAATCGAGCCTAAGAGCACAAATTTCGCATATTTCTCAAAAACATTGTGTTCTTTAGAAAGGAAGAACATGATTAAAACAGCAAGTTGTCCATAACCGGGAAGTGCAAAAGAGAGAATAAATAGCATGAGCCAGTATACTGATTTTGGTAGCTTTATTGGTTTTAAATATCCAAAAACGAGAACTCCAAAGAAGGCCAGTGAGATAAATATGGCAATGAGAATCTTGTGAAAAGGAAACTCGGCTGCATAAAGTTTTTCACTTAGAAAAGTGTTAGCATAAACCATTAAAAGTAGATGGGTAAAGAACGCAAGACTGAAAAGCTTTAGGGCCTTCATTGAACCACCAACTTTAATAAAGTGAAAAGGATATTAAAAGAGTTAGGGGTGAAAAAGATGAAAAGGTCCAAATTTGCATTGTTACTTATAACATCTTTCATTGTGAGACTGATTCCTCATAGAACTTTGTTACTTGCTGTTTATGATGAATATCTTCACAGAGATCTTACTTTGAGAATAGTAAACAACGGAATAGGTGTACTTTCAAAGGATGTGGGTTCTCTTTTAGGGCTTAAAGCCTATAGTTATCCTCCATTATTCCATGTAATAGGTGCGTTCATATATTCCATTTTCGAGACTGATTATGTCTTTTTCATCCTGCCAGCTATCTATGGGATTTTATCTCTAGTTGCATTTTATTATCTATCCAAGGAGATTTTAGAAGATGAGAAAAAGGCTTTTCTAGCAACTCTTTTAGTGGGTTTTGCTCCAAATTTTGTTTACAGGACAAGCCTCTACATTCCAGAAAATCTGGGAATATTGTTATTTGTAATTGGCTTATGGCTCTTAGTGCGGTTTTTTAAAACTGGAGAACCAAAGTATATAGCATCCTTAATAGTTTTACTACCTATTTACATGGTTACACACAGGGGATGGGTATTTTTTGTTGGTGTGGGAATTCTAATGGCATTTATATATTTCATTCCTTGGGTTAAGAAACATCTTCATTATTTAGTAGGGTTGGCCTTTATTGGTGTGTTACTTTACTATGCTCCTGTTAGTGGTGAGTTTATAAGAGGTCTCATCTCAAGAATGCCAAGGGAAGAGGTTACAGCTTTAGGATACCTCAAGTGGATTGGTATTATCCAACTAATCTTTGGAGTTCTAGCCACTAAAAGATACTTTGAAGGGGGGCCAATCAGGCAAGGGCTAGCTTTATGGGCTTGGTCTTTCATGATTTTTGGGAGTATTGCCTTTAGGTTTAGAGATCCCTATGCTTCGTTACCTCTATCAATAATGGCAGCAGAATTTTTGGTTGATGAAGTATTTCCACGAGTTCAATGGGCCTTGGAGAAAATAACCGCCGACATAAGTGGGTGGGGAGCAGGAGTATTTAGAAAACTACTATTAAACAAAAAAATTGTATCTCTTGCGATAGCTTTACTCTTCCTTGGCCCCGTTTTTCAAGGTGCATATTCAGCTTATGCTTATATAACCCCTCCGACAGTGAAAGACAAAGAGGCTTTTGAGTGGATAAAAGAGAACACACCGGAAGACGCAGTATTCTTAGTATGGTGGGACTTAGGATATTTATTAATTGGTAACACTCATAGAAAAGACGTGGTGATGTGGAAGAAAGTTTATCAGGGGTTTTTTGAGAAAGCTCCTGACCCTCAGGAGGCAAAGAAGGCATACGCAGATCATGTGGTGATGTTTAGTTCTACTCAGAAAGATAGAGTTTACACTCTAATGAAAGCATACAATGTGAGCTATGTGTATGTGGATAAATACAGAAGAGCTTACGGTCTTATAAAGTATGGGCTTATGGAGTATGCACCTTATGATACACACTTTAAGACGCTTTTTGTCAATGGAAACTCAGAGCTTTACGAGTTTGTTCCAAACCCTCCCTTGCTACCCCCTACTCAGGATAAAATATTATATTCTGGAGAGCATGAGAAGTTTGTGGAGTTCTTAGAGCGTTTTTGGACGGGTTATAACTATGCCGACTTTGATGATGGATATAAAGGTGATTACTTCCTTAATGCCAGAATAGCTAGGATTTATTCATACCTCTATCAAGAAACCGGAAACGAATGGTTTAAAGAGAGGTATGAATGGTTACTCAGATGGCTCGCGTATAAACAACTTGAAAACGGGGGGTTCCCAGAAGGGGTCCCGCCGAACGATTTTACTCTCTATACTGCGTTCACGATAGAGCCTCTTAAAGGATTATCCTTTGAAGGACAGGAAAAAACCATGTCCTATCTGAGAACGAGGATTCAAGAGGATTATATTATGACAACATCAAAAGATAAGAAGGGAGATTTATTTGCCGAAGCTCAGATGTTGCCTATTCTCTATGAGTATGGATTATTCAACAAGACTGTTTTGGATAATATAATAACAAAGATCTTGGATGAACAAAGAAGCGATGGGAGCTGGAAAAAGAGCTTGGGAGGTACAATAGTTACGGCATTTGGCTTGGCTAGATATTACCAACTTAGTGGAGATGAGAGAGTTTTGCCAGCAATTAAAAAGGCAGCAGAATGGATTAGAGAGCAGCAGGAGGATAATGGTAGATTTAAAGGCGAAAAAGGTTATGGTTATTCAAGAGCCACCTATGCAAATGTTCTTTTTGTTTATCACATTGCAGGGATGGAACGTGAAAAAGAGCAAATGCTTGAGATCATCAAAACCACTTATGATCTTAATAAAGAACCGAGACCATTGCAGAGCACATTGGATATCTTTCGGGCTTTAGAGTACATATATGGCATTAGGGGTGCTATCGATTTAGTTGAAGGGATGATCTCTTCCCAATCTTTTTGATATTCTTTTTCTTTTGGTCGTTTTGAAGAGTATTTTATGGACTCAAAAGCCATTTTTGGACAGTTAATTTTAAATAGGCTCTCTCTATATCACCCACGGTTATTCTAAAAGGAGGGATCGAGATGGAATATAGATTCATAAAGTGGTTTGAGGAACTGAGAAAAGAAGACGTCCCACTTGTAGGTGGGAAGGGTGCAAACCTTGGAGAAATGACAAGCGCAGGAATACCAGTCCCACCGGGATTCTGTGTTACAGCTGAGGCATACAAGTATTTTGTTGAAAATGTCAAGGTTGAAGATGGAAGAACTCTTCAAGAGTGGATTATGGATGTTGTAAGTAAAACTAATGTTGACGACAGCAAACAACTCCAAGAGAACACTGCCAAGATTAGGGAGAAAATAATCTCAATGGAAATGCCTGAGGAGATAGCTAAAGAAATAGAGCAGGCCTATAAAGAGCTTTCACAAAGATTTGGTAAGGAAGAGGTCTATGTTGCTGTTAGAAGCTCAGCTACAGCTGAAGATCTTCCAGAGGCCTCTTTTGCAGGTCAACAGGAGACATATCTTGATGTTGTTGGTGTTGATGACGTTAAGGAGAAAGTTAAAAGATGCTGGGCTTCACTTTGGACTGCAAGAGCTACCTTCTATAGAGCAAAACAAGGATTTGACCACTCAAAGGTTTACTTGAGTGCCGTTGTTCAAAAGATGGTTAACAGTGAGACAAGTGGTGTTATGTTCACTGCAAACCCTGTCACAAGTGATAGAAGCGAGATAATGATAAATGCTGCATGGGGACTTGGTGAAGCAGTAGTTAGTGGTGCTGTAAGCCCTGATGAGTATATTGTCGAGAAGGGCACATGGAAGATTAAGGAGAAATTCATTGCTAAGAAGGAAATAATGATTGTCAGGAACCCCGAGACAGGTAAGGGAACTGTTAAAGTTTCAACTGCTGAGTACCTTGGCCCAGAGTATGTTGAGAAGCAAGTACTTACAGATGAACAAATAATTGAAGTTGCCCAAATAGGTGCCAAGATTGAGGAACACTACGGATGGCCACAAGACATTGAGTGGGCCTATGATAAGGATGATGGCAAGCTTTATATCGTCCAGTCAAGGCCTGTTACAACATTAAAAGAGGAAGTTAAAACGGAGGAAGCTGAAATGACTGAAGAAATGAAGGTTCTTCTTAAGGGTCTTGGTGCCTCACCAGGAATTGGTGCAGGTAAGGTTGTCATCATATTTGAAGCTGATGAAATTGACAAGGTTAAGGAAGGAGACATCCTTGTTACTACAATGACCAACCCAGACATGGTCCCAGCAATGAAGAGGGCTGCAGCTATTGTTACTGACGAGGGTGGAAGAACATGCCACGCTGCCATTGTTTCAAGAGAACTTGGTATTCCAGCTGTCGTTGGTACTAAGGAAGCTACAAAGGTTCTCAAGGATGGGATGCTCATAACTGTTGACGGTACAAGAGGTGTTGTTTACGAGGGTATCGTTAAGAGCCTTGTTAAAGAGAAGGAAGAGGAAAAAGCAGCTGGCCAAGTTGTGGTGGCTGGAGCTCCACTTGTCACAGCCACGGAGGTGAAGGTAAACGTTTCAATGCCTGAAGTTGCTGAGAGAGCAGCTGCTACTGGTGCTGATGGCGTAGGATTACTCAGAGCAGAGCACATGATTTTAGGTATTGGAGCACACCCAATCAAGTTTATCAACGAGGGTAAGGAAGAAGAACTCGTTGAGAAGCTTGTTGAAGGTATTAGAACAGTAGTTGAGGCATTCTATCCAAGGAGGGTCTGGTACAGAACTCTTGATGCCCCAACCAATGAGTTCAGAGAACTTCCTGGTGGAGAAGACGAACCAGAAGAAAGAAACCCAATGCTTGGATGGAGAGGAATTAGAAGAGGACTTGACCAACCAGAGCTTCTCAAGGCTGAGTTTAAGGCTATCAAGAGACTCGTTGATGAGGGTTATGATAACATAGGAGTAATGCTTCCACTTGTCAGCCATGTTGAACAAGTAAGAGAAGCAAAGAGAATCGCAAGAGAAGTCGGTCTTGAGCCACACAAGGATGTTGAGTTCGGTGTCATGGTTGAAACACCAGCATCAGCTCTCATTATTGAAGACCTCTGTAAAGAAGGCATTGACTTTATCAGCTTTGGTACAAATGACCTTACTCAGTACACACTTGCAATAGACAGAGACAACGAGAGAGTCTTCAAACTTTACGATGAGACACACCCAGCAGTTGTCAAGCTTATTAAACATGTTATCAAGGTATGTAAGAAGTATGGTGTTGAGACAAGCATTTGTGGACAAGCAGCTAGCGATCCAAAGATGGCAAAGATCCTTGTTAGACTTGGTATTGACAGCCTCTCGGCTAACCCAGATGCAGTTGAGCTCATAAGGAAAGTAGTTGCAAGAGAAGAGCAGAGAATGATGCTTGAAGCTGCCAGAAAGCAGATATACAAGGAAGAAGAGCTCGAATTCTGAACTCTTTAATTTCTTTTCTCTTAATTGTTTGTTTTGGGTTTTTAATGCTTTTTTGCGGATAATTTATCCATAATAAGCTTTTTATAATAACGTTTCGATTTTCATTTAATTAACCTCGATGTCCAATTTTGGAGGAACAAATATAGTAGATGATCATCAAATCCGCAGTTGGTGGAGAACTTGGATGGGGAAAAACTCCAAGCAATGCGACAAGAAATTGTAGAGGGAAACATAGAGAGAACTATGCTTAAGTTAGCTTATCCATTGATTATTAATAATATGGTCCAAGTTCTTTACAACTTAACTGATACGTTTTGGCTTGGCAGACTTGGTACAGAGGAACTTTCTGCTCCAGGAACTTCTTGGCCTCTTGTGTGGTTCTTCATGAGCATTGGAATGGGATTTACCACTGCTGGGTTTGCCTTTGTAAGTCAGTATGTTGGAGCAAAGGATTATGAAAAAGCTAATCGCGCTGCTGGTGCTTTATACTCACTTATGATGATCTTCTCAGCGTTTGTAGCCATATTTGGTTTAGTTATAGCGCCTTTTGCACTCAAGTTTATGAAGGTTACACCAGAAGTTTACCCCTATGCTCTTAGTTATATTAGGATAATTTTTATTGGAATACCTTTCTCGTTTACATTATTCGCCTTCAACTTCCTCTTAAGAGCAGTTGGGGATACAAAAACACCAGTAAAAATTAACATGTTTACAGTTTTCCTTAATATTATTCTTGATCCTCTCCTTATCTTTGGATGGCTGGGATTTCCGAAATTGGGGGTTATAGGTGCTGCTGTTGCCACAATGTTCTCAAATAGTGTTGGTTCATTAATTGGAGGGTATTTACTCTTCAGGGGAAAGGTAGGGATACATTTGACCCTTGAGAATCTTAAACCCGAATGGAGCTTTTATGAACGCATTTTTAGAGTCGGTTTGCCTTCAAGTGTAGGGTTCTCTACAGACGCTTTTGGATTTGTAGTCCTTACGAGGATAATCTACATCTATGGGACTGTTGCCTTTGCTACATATACAATAGGAAACAGACTTACGAATTTTATGTTTGCTATAGCGAATGGAATAAGCCAAGCAATGGGAACCATGGTAGGACAGAATGTTGGTGCTGAGAAATATGAAAGGGCAAAAAAGATCGCTGAGAGGGCCATGCTTACCAATTTACTCGTGCTAGGGATTGGGACGATAATAGTAGTTGTATTTAGAGCCCAGATATTTGGCTTCTTTATTAAAGATGAGAGAGTGTTGAATGAGAGTGTTAAATTTGTGAGATACTTTGCATTCTCTTTGCCATTTTTTGGAATTTTTGCTGCCGTAAGTAATGTTTTCCAGAGTTCGGGGCATACAAAGAAGAGCATGGTTTTAGGTATGTTAAGACTGTGGATGCTTAGAATACCTCTAGCCTACTCTCTTGGGAAGTTCACTGCAGATACAATGGGAGTATGGCTTGGAATGGGGTTAAGCAATGTGCTAGCTGCTGTAATTGGGTTTTTGTGGTTCTTGAGAGGTTCATGGATGAAAAGGATAATAGACCATTAAGTTTATATATTAACGCTTCGATAAGTATTTAATATGGCAAAGATAGACCAGATGCGGATCGAAATTCTAGAAGGGAACATAGAAAAGACACTTTTCAGACTAGCTTATCCATTAATAATCAACAACCTTATTCATGTGCTCTATAACATAACTGATACTTTTTGGCTTGGAAAAATTGGGAGAGAGGCATTATCAGCTCCAGGAGTATCTTGGCCTCTTATTGGAACTCTTATGAATTTAGGACAAGGATTTGCTATTGCAGGATTTGCTTTTGTGGGTCAGTATATAGGGGCGAAAGAATACCAAAAAGCCAATAAGGCTGCTGGGGCATTGTATTCTCTGGTTCTATTTTTTGCTTCTTTAACTGCTATTGTAGGGTTTCTTATCACACCCAAGGCTTTGGAATTCATGAAGGTTACTCCCAATGTCTATCCTTATGCCTTAACTTATGTTAGGATAATCTTTTTGGGTTTGCCGTTTTCATTCATGGGATTTGCGTTTAGTGCCCTTATGAGGGCCACGGGGGATACAAAAACACCAGTTAAGATAAATATCTTCACAGTGTTGCTTAATGTTATTCTTGATCCAATTTTGATATTTGGGTTCTTTGGGGTTCCGAGACTTGGAGTGGCTGGAGCTGCAATAGCTACGGTCTTTTCAAATACTTTGGGATCAATAATCGGTACATACCTTCTTTTCACAGGAAAAGCTGGTTTGCATCTTACTTTTACTTCTTTGAGACCGGATTTTGTCTTTTATAAGAAAATTTTTAGAGTAGGCCTTCCCTCCGGAATTGGCCAATCTGCGAACAGTTTTGGATTTGTTATCTTAACTCGTATAATATTTGGCTTTGGTGATGTTACATACGCTGCTTATACAATTACAACTCGCCTTGTGAATTTTCTCACGAGCATCTCTAGGGGGATAAGCATGGCGATGGGAACTATGATAGCCCAAAACGTTGGCGCTGAGAACTATGAGAGGGCAAGGAAGATTGCCGAGAGGACGATGATAGTAAACGTTGCTATAGCAACTACAGCCGTCATTGTCATTGGAGCCTTAAGAGTGCCGATTTTTAGAATTTTCCTCGATGATAGAGCGGTTGTTGAGGAGAGTGCAATTGTTTGGAGATACTTCTTAACTTCTGTTCCATTTTTTAATGGTCTCTTTGTTGTAGTTAATAACGTCTTTAGAGCTTCAGGGCATACAAAGAAGAGCATGATGCTTGGAATCCTAAGACTTTGGGGCCTAAGAATACCTTTGAGTTATTTTCTTGGCTATATTATCATTGGATCATCTATGGGAGTTTTCCTAGGTATGGGACTTAGTAATGTTATAGCAGGGCTTTTTGGTTTTGCATGGTTTTTAAGGGGAACATGGATGAAGAGGATTATAGATGAAGAATAGAGTATCATAATATTTATATTCTACACAATTCTCTATATAGATCGGGTGATATATATGGAGTTTAGAAAGATACAATTTACGGGAAGAAGCTCATATATAATATCACTTCCAAAAAAATGGGTTAGAGAGAATAATCTGAAACAAGGGGATATAGTTCCTATAACTATAAACCCTGATGGATCGCTTTTGATATTCCCTAAGGAACCAAGAGAAATAAGTGAAAGTAGAGAACTTTTAATCTCTAAAGAAATTTCCCCGGACATGGCTGTGAGGCTATTAATTTCTGCTTATATTCAAGGCTATGATATTATAGATGTGAAATTTACAGAAGACATGCCAATATATAAAGTGAAAATACGCCAAACGATTCAAAACCTTCCAGGACTAGAGATAATCTTAGAAGAGCCGCTTAGAATTACAAGTAAAAGCTTGCTCGCTGATGAAGAGGTAAACCTGAAGGAGATCATAGAAAGATTAACTTCAATTTTAATCTCCATGATTGAGGATCTGACACTTATAAGTGAGTTCGAGAAAAAGGAAGTACTTAGAGATATAAATGGACTAGAAAATGAGCTCGACCGCTTTTACTTTCTAACCTTAAGGGCAGTGAATAAGATTCTCTCCGGAGGAAGCATAGTTAAGGATGGTGGGTTAATTAAACGAAATTTCGACCTTCTTGGAGTGCTGTTTATAGTTCGTAATATTGAAAGAATAGGAGATCATATGGTGCGGATTGCTGAGAATTTTGATCCAGATCTTAATATTGCATACTTAAAAGAAATAATCCAAAAAGTGATGAGTCAGATGACTAGAAAAGACCTAAAGAAAATTGATGCAATAATGCTCGAATTAAAAGAACATATAAAGTCAATAGATTATAGAAAATCCTTGGCCATGGATAGCTATCGTAGGATACTCGAGTATCTCGAAAATATAGGAGAAACCATAATCAACATGAGTCTAAGCTAATGAGGGCTATGGACGTATTAAGGCTACTCTCTTTCCGTTTCCATAATGCTTTTAACCTTTCGAAGACATTAATTGATGGTGGCGTTCATGAAGGCGATTATTGTTCATGGTGGGGCCGGTACAATAAGAAATGAAGAGAGAATTCCAAAGATTCTTGAAGGAGTAAGAGAGGCTGTTTTAGCAGGTTGGAAAGAATTAAAAAGGGGTTCAGCTCTTGATGCAGTTGAAGAGGCTGTTAAAGTGTTGGAGGATAATCCCATCTTTAATGCAGGAACTGGCAGTGTTTTAACCTTGGATGGTAAAGTTGAGATGGATGCAGCTATTATGAGTTCTAATCTGGAAGCAGGAGCTGTAGCTGGTGTATGGGGTGTTAAAAATCCAATAAGTGTTGCGAGAAAGGTCATGGAAAAAACAGATCATGTACTCCTTGTGGGAGAGGGGGCCGTTAAATTTGCTCGTTTGGTAGGGTTTGAAGAGTATGACCCAATAACAGAAGAAAGACTTGAACAATGGAAAAAACTCAAAGAGAAGCTTCTCAACGAGGGATCTATACCTCACTGGAAAAGAATAAGTGAGCTGATAAGGGAATATCCTGAACTTCTTAGAAGCACGGTGGGGGCTGTAGCATTTGACGGAGAAGAAATTGTGGCTGGCACATCAACAGGAGGAGTATTCCTAAAAATGTTTGGGAGGGTTGGCGATACTCCAATAATTGGGAGTGGAACTTATGCTAACGAATTTGCAGGAGCTTCATGTACTGGCCTTGGGGAAGTCGCTATGAAATTAGCCCTGGCTAAAACAGCGACAGATTTTGTTAAATCTGGTATGAATGCTCAAAAAGCTAGTGAAGCTGCCATTGAGCTAGCTACTCGGTATTTTGGAAATGATAATATGGGAATAATAATGGTTGATATAAATGGTAACATAGGTTTTGCGAGAAATACAAAACATATGAGTGTTGCATATCTAAAAGAGGGTATGGAAAAGCCAATTGCCGACATTTAGGAGATAGGGCCATGGAAAGAAAAGATCTTTGGCTTCTTCACTTTTCGACATTTTTCTTCTTCTTAGGATATATTTTAGTAGCTCCTCTAATTTCTCCGCTTGCTATTCAGCTTGGGGCAACTCCCTTTGTTGTAGGAACTGTGGCTTCAGTCTCATCAATTTTCGCTTTTGCCTTAAAACCAGTAGGAGGAATTTTGGGAGATAGGGGAAAGAGTTTTGAAGTTATGATGCTTGGTACTCTCTTTGGAGCAGTAGCTGGTATGTTTTATGTACTCTCTTTCTTCATGAAAAGCTTGGTGATCTTTGCTGTAGGACGGGCAGTTCATGGGATGGCCGCCGCGTTTTTCTTCCCATCATCTCTCTCAACAGCCATAGACCTTGCACCTAAGGGCAGGGTGGGAGAGACATTAGGATGGAGAGGAACGATGTTTTCTATAAGCCAGCTTATAGGTCCTGCATTAGGAGGGTTTATGGCTGATTATCTTGGGTTCCAGTCAGCGTTTTTATTCACCATCATCATTTCTTTAGTCGGTTTTCTGTTTGTTCTAAAGGCGTATAGGGAGGTTAGAACTAAAGTAGAGGCAAGAGCGCAGGAAGAAATCAAAGGATCTTACAGAGATCTAATAACGGCCCCATTTATTTTTGCGTCTTTTTCACTCCTTTTCATGGTTTTTGCATATAGTGGGATGTACACATTCCTTCCTGCATATTACAAAATTTCAGGTCTTGGGACAAGTGTTTTTGGTATCTATGCTAGTATTATGGGTGGTTTCAGTCTCTTAACTAGGGTTTTTGGAGGCAAAGAAGCTGATAAGAGAGGGCCTGTACCAGTGGCTTCGATAGGAATCATTTTAATAACTTCAGCATATTTAGCCTTATTTTCGTATTTACTACCTCCCAAGGCATATTTAAGTGCTATTGTCCTTGGAGCAGGGTTTGGTCTAACGGTTCCTTCTCTGCAGATGCTGGCTTTGGCAAATTTGCCTAAAAATATACGTGGAATGGGATCGAGTGTTTATACGATGTTTTTTGATCTTGGTTATCTTTCGGGCCCCTTAATTTTGGGGTATGTTGCAGAGCTTGAAGGGTATGAGAGGATATTCCTCTTCCTCCCAATCCTAACCTTTTTATCCCTCCTAAGTCTCATAATTCTTAAGGTAGTAAGGAGGAGTAAAAAATGAAAATCAGAGTTTCCTATGGAACTGCAGTAATGTTAGGGTTAAAAAGAGGCAGAATGTTAGCAAGGCCTACGACAGCCTATTTTATGACATATTACGAAGGAAAGTGCCTCAATAATTGTGCTTTCTGTGTCCAGGCAAGAGAAAGCAGAGCAGATGTAGAGAAACTTTCCAGAATAACTTGGCCTGCCTTTGATTTAAATGACGTAGTGTCTAGACTCGGAGATTCGAACTTTGCGAGGATATGTCTTCAAACTATAGACTATCCAAATCTTGTGAAAGACGTGTTAGTACTTCTTAAGGCATTTTCTGGAGTTGAGCTGCCGGTTTCTCTTTCAATTACTCCTGTAAATAGGGAGTATCTTAGACAATTTAAGAAATTTGGTGTCGATTACGTGGGAGTGGGTTTAGATGTCGCAAGTGAAGAAATTTATAACATGATAAAGGACTCTATGTACACTTGGGATGAAATGTGGGAGTTTGCAAAGGACATTATACAGATTTTTGGAGAAAGAAGTGCGTTTATCCATTTAATCTTTGGGTTAGGCGAAAGTGAGGAGGAATTTTTGGGTACAATTCAAAGGGCATACGATATTGGGGCGGAAGTTTCCATTTTTGCGTTTACTCCAGTTAGGGGGACTGCTCTTGAGAGGAGGTCTCCTCCACCTCTTGAAAGATACAGATTGATGCAGATTGGTCTCTATCTAATTAAGAACGGAATAAAAAGGATTGAAGATTTTAAGTTTAAAGATGGAAAGCTCGTTAGTTTTGACCTCTCACGAGAAGAGTTTTTCAAAGTGCTTAGTGAAGGAGCTTTCATGACTCATGGATGTCCAGGATGTAATAGGCCGTATTATAACGAAAAGCCAAGCAGTGAACCATACAACTTTCCTATAAGGCCAGAGAAAGAATACTTAAATAAAGTTCTTCAAGGGTTATTCCAAAAGTAAACGAATTATGTTTTTGAGTTCATTTGTTTTTAAACTATTTATAATTGATTGGGCTTCTCTGTGATTACCTCTTGCGATAGCATTTATAGCTCTTGAGAAGTCATACAGCTCTTCATTTTTCTTCTCTGTTACAGTTTCAAAATTGCTACTTAAAGAACTTATTTTATTATTTTTCTTTATTATTATGAAAATGCTTTTGAGTCTTTCTAATCCTAGGAAATACATTTCTTGGTTTGGAGCATATAGAATAGCTTTAAAAGCATTATTTATTGCATTCTTGTAGTTTTCTTCTTCTATATAAGTCTCCACAAGGCCAAAACAAGCTTCAAAATATAACCATGGATGAGAGCCCTCTGCTAATTCCATAACGGTGCTAAATTTTTCTTTTGCTATTTCTAGTTGTTTATTATTTAAAGCCTTTTGAGCATCTTTAAATACCAGTACTGCAAGCTCTTCTTTTTTCATCTTTATTACTCCCTTCTAAGGCTCATTTTGAAGGCTGCTTCGAATTCTTCCCAGACTTCTTCCCAATTTAATTTTACTCCCCATTTTTTCTTAAATGAGTTCAAAAGCACTTGTAGATCTCTTTCAAGATAATATTTAGCATCCGGAAATCCTGTTGTCAGATATTGGGGCCAATCAATTATTAATATGTCTCCATTACTTTTAAGGACTATGTTGTAAAGGCTCATATCAGAGTGTATTATGCCGAATTCCACTATCTTTTTGTATTCTTCTAGAACTTTATTAAGTATTTCAAGGGCTTCTTCTCTTGTTAGGTCTGTATCTGTAAGTTCTATAAGCTCAACACCTTCTATGAACTCCATGACAATTGCATGTCTGTTCCATGCAATTGGTTTTGGAACTTTTGCTATTGGGTTTAGAAGTTGAAGTGCCTCGTATTCTCTTTGGGCAACAAGTCTGGAAATATATAACCAGGAAATATGTCTTTTATCTATAAAATCGGGTCTGTAAAGTTTTATTCTTGTATAACTTGTTCTTCCAATTCGGTTAAACTTAACCGCAACTTTTTCTTCGCTGGGAGTTATCCCGATATATACATCGGCCTCTTTTCCAACGCCGATCTGGGTTTGGCTTATTGCTTTGATGACTCCTTTTTGGGCAAATGCCCTTATCACTAAAGCATCATATCCATGAATTGTTAGCTGATAACCAATATATCCTATATCACTCCTTCTTCTCACGAGCCCCCAGTTGTCAAGCTTTCCTAATCGATGAGAAGCAGTTTCGATATCAACTTTTGCAAATTTTGCAATATTCTCTAGAGGCACCCATTCGTAATGGCGCATATTTAACTCTACTCCTCTTAATACCTTAAAATCGAGATCTCTCAAGTTTGGATAGACTTCAAGTGCGAGAAGTTTGCTTACCATGTTCCTCCCATTCTCCCTACTTTCTCCCCTTTTTATACTTAACTCTTCGATAAATTTTTAAGCGTTTAATTATTCACCTAAAACATGCGTAAAAAGCTTCTCATACTGCTATCTCTTGGATGGATATTCAACTATGCCCACAGAATGTCTATTCCTCCTCTTATTCCTATTATTAAAGGAGAGTTTAGCATAACAAATGCTCAGGCAGGGTTGTTGATGACATCTCTTTTGCTTCCTTATGCATTAATTCAAGTTCCTGCGGGATATTTTGGGGATAAACTCGGCAGAAAAAGGCTTGTTGTAATGAGTATATTAGGATACTCACTGGCAAGTGCTTTTATGCTATTTGCAAGAGATTACTGGCATCTATTGGCTGTCAGAGCACTTTATGGTCTTTTTGCAGGGCTCTATTATGCTCCCTCTACTGCATTAATAAGTGAAATTTACAAAGAAAGAAAAGGCTCAGCATTGGGGATTTTCATGATTGGACCTCCCGTGGGAAGTGCGATTGCTCCAGCTATTGCAGTTCCAATAGCCTTAACTTTGGAGTGGAGATATTCATTTTTAGTCCTTTCTCTAATGAGTGCCACAATAGGAGTTGCTTTAATGTTCGCTATTAAAGGGGAAGTAAAACAGGTTGAAAGACCAAGGTTCCAGATTCCCAAAAATATTCTTGGCTTAAGTGTAATGAATTTTCTATTATTGGCTGCGTTCTTTGGAATATTGACTTTTCTTCCTGACTTCTTTGTTAACAAGGGTAGAAGTTTAGAGGAAGCCTCATTCTATTTTTCCATCCTTTCCATTGTTGGAATTTTTGGATCCATCGCAGGTGGAACAGTATACGATAAAATTAGGGAAGCTAGTTTGATATGCATTCTGTCCTTTAACGCTGTTTTGTCATTCATTCTGGTAAAAACGTCTTACCCGCCACTAGTCCTGCCTTTAGGTTTGTTTTTTTATTCAGTGGGTCCTGCAGTAACAGCTTACACCAGTGAGCATGCAACACCCGAGAACCTTGGAACTGTTATGGGGTTTGTTAATATGATGGGATTCTTTGGAGCGACGACTGGTCCGTATTTTGTAGGCTTCCTAATCGACAAAATAGGTTATGAAGGGGCTTTTTACTCGATTTCAGGGATGTATTTAGTGAGTATGTTAATCCTGGCCTTTGAAAAGATCCACTATTAGGATTTCATTTCATGTTCTTCGGTGTTTAACTAATACATTTGGGGACAAAAGTCTACATTGATGGAATGGATTAAACCATGTTGTAGTCTTCTGTTGGTTAAATACTTGATGACATAACTTTACAAAGGCAAGCTTGGTGTATTTAACCTTTGGTTAAAAAGCTAAGGGTTTAGAAATCCTTTTTTATACACAAAACAAGGCTTCATTGAGGATGAATAAAAATGTTCATTAATAGTATTTGTGTACATTGGTGGGGTGATAAAGTTGAGGTACGTTAAGCTACCAAAGGAGAATACTTATGAGTTCCTAGAACGTTTGAAGGATTGGGGAACACTTTATGCTCCCATAAAGATATCAGAAAAGTTCTATGACTTCAGAGAAGTTGATGATGTTAAGAAGATAGAGTTCAAGTACAATAGAACAATAATGCCACCGAAGAAGTTCTTCTTCCTACCTAGGGAGAAAATATTTGAGTTCAGCATCTCAAAGGCAGAGTACAATGAGGTTATTGAAAATGTGGAGCCGTTTATTATTTTTGGAGTGCATGCATGTGATATCTTTGGACTCAAGATAATGGATACAATATACCTTGATGATCTTCCGGACAAGTACTACAAGGTTAGAAGAGAAAAAGGCATAATAATAGGAATAAGCTGTATTCCAGACGAATATTGTTTTTGTAACTTAAGGGAAACAGACTTTGCAGACGATGGGTTTGATTTGTTCTTCCATGAGCTTCCAGATGGCTGGCTTGTAAGGGTAGGAAGTCCAAAGGGACACAGAATAGTGGATAAAAATATCAAGCTCTTTGAGGAAGTAACAAGTCAGGATGTATGCAACTTTAGAGACTTTGAAAACAAGAAGCACCAGCAGTTTAAGTACCATGAGGATTGGGGTAACCTCCGCTATTTGCTTGAGATGGAGATGGAGCACCCAATGTGGGATGAACAAAGTGAACTTTGTTTGGCCTGTGGTAATTGTAACTTAACCTGTCCAACCTGTAGATGCTATGAGGTTCAAGACATTCCAAATCTTGATGGGGATACAGGTGTTAGGATTAGGAGATGGGATTCTTGTCAGTTAAGAAGTCACGGCCTTGTAGCTGGAAATCACAACTTTAGACCAACGAAAAAATCTCGTTTTATGAACAGGTATCTATGTAAGAACTCATACAACGAGAAGCTTGGCATAAGTTATTGTGTTGGATGTGGAAGGTGTACTTACTTCTGTCCAGCAGAGATAAGCTTTGTAGAAAACTTGAGAACTATTTTGGGAGTAAAAGACAATTCATGTCCACCTGAGGTGGCGGAGGAGATGCCGAAGAGAGGATTCGCCTATGGCAGTTCTATGGGAGGTGAAGAATGATGAGCACGCCGGGAGAACTCATCCCTAAGGAAATTATGATGCCTAAAGAGAACCCTTACGTCCTTCATAAGGCAAAAGTACTTAAGCTTTACACATTAACCGAGACAGAGAAACTCTTCCTATTCCGTTTTGAAGACCCAGAATTAGCTGAAAAGTGGACTTTCAAACCTGGTCAATTTGTTCAGCTTACCATTCCAGGAGTCGGAGAAGTTCCAATTAGTATATGTTCATCAGCTATGAGAAAAGGATTCTTTGAGTTATGTATCAGAAAGGCAGGTAGGGTAACTGCAGTAATTCACAAGCTTAAGCCTGGAGACACGGTTCTAGTTAGAGGTCCTTATGGAAATGGGTTCCCTGTTGATGAGTGGGAAGGGATGGATTTACTCCTTATAGCAGCAGGCCTTGGAACTGCACCTCTTAGAAGCGTCTTTCTCTATGCAATGGACAACAGATGGAAGTACGGAAATATTACATTCATAAATACTGCAAGATATGGAAAAGATTTGCTATTTTACAAAGAGTTAGAGGCAATGAAAGATCTTGCTGAGGCAGAAAATGTCAAGATAATCCAGAGTGTTACTAGAGATCCAGATTGGCCAGGACTAAAAGGAAGACCCCAGCAATTTATTGTCGAGGCCAATACAAATCCAAAGAACACTGCAGTAGCTGTGTGTGGACCTCCAAGAATGTACAAGGCAGTTTTTGAGTCCCTTATAAACTATGGCTACCGCCCAGAGAACATCTATGTCACACTTGAGAGGAAAATGAAATGTGGAATAGGGAAGTGTGGACACTGTAATGTGGGAACAAGCACCTCTTGGAAATACATATGTAAAGATGGCCCTGTATTTGGGTACTTTGATATAATCTCAACACCTGGATTGCTTGACTGAGGTGAGAAGAATGAGCGAGAAAGTTAAAATTGGATTTTACGCTTTAACTTCATGCTATGGCTGTCAGCTTCAATTTGCCATGATGGATGAAGTGCTCCAACTTTTAGATAAAGCAAATATAGAATGCTGGTTTATGGTAGAGAGAGACAGTGATGAAGATAGAGAAGTTGATATAGCCTTCATAGAGGGGAGCGTCTCCACAGAGGAAGAAGTGGAGCTCGTGAAAAAGATCAGAGAAAAAGCAAAGATAGTAATTGCAGTGGGTTCATGTGCAATTCATGGTGGTGTGCAAAGCTGGGGTAAGGATAAGGGACTTAGTGAACTTTGGAAGAAGGTTTACGGCGAATCTCATGTTAAATTTGAACCTAAAATGGCTGAACCAGTGGAAAAATACATCAAAGTTGATTATAAGCTCTACGGATGTCCACCAGAGAAGAAAGACTTCCTCTATGCCTTGGGAACTTTCCTCGTAGGTTCATGGCCTGAGGACATTGACTATCCTGTTTGTGTGGAGTGCAGGATTAAGGGCAATCCCTGTATCCTTATAGAAAAAGGGGAGCCATGTTTAGGTCCATTGACAGTAGCCGGCTGTGATGCAAGGTGTCCAGGATTCAATGTTGCATGTATTGGATGTAGGGGTGCTGTAGGATACGATGTTGCATGGTTTGACTCCCTCGCATTGGAGTTCAAGAAAAAAGGCCTAACAAAGGAGGAAATACTGGAGAGAATGAAAATATTCAACGCTCACAACCCCAAGCTTGAGGAAATGGTTAACAAGATATTTGAGGAGGGAGAATGATGTACATTCCGATTACAGTTGATCATATAGCCCGTGTGGAAGGAAAGGGTGGAATCGAGATAGTAACAAGTGACGAGGGTGTTAAAGAAGTAAAGCTCAACATAATAGAAGGTCCTAGGTTTTTTGAGGCCATAACCATAGGGAAGAAACTGGACGAGGCATTAGCAATTTATCCAAGGGTATGTTCTTTTTGTTCTGCAGCTCATAAGCTCACCGCCTTAGAGGCTGCTGAGAAAGCCGTGGGTTTCACACCAAGGCCTGAGATACAAGATTTGAGAGATCTATTATATATAGGGGATATGATAGAAAGCCATGCCTTGCATCTTTACCTCTTAGTCCTTCCTGACTATCTCGGTTACTCAAATCCCCTCGCTATGGTTGACAAATATAAAAAAGAAATAGAATATGCGATGGCTCTCAAAAACATAGGCTCAAAGACAATGGATTACTTGGGTTCAAGGGCAATACACCAAGAAAATGCTATCTTAGGAGGTTTTGGAAAACTTCCAACAAAACGCCAATTCGAGGAGCTTAAGAGGGAATTAAAAGAAGTTCTCCCAATGGCAGAGTACACAGTAGAACTATTTGCAAAACTTGAGCAATACAAGGAAGTTAAAGATGAGGAAATGGTTCACATGGCTGTGAAACCAAGAAACGATGTTTATGGGATATACGGAGATTACATTAAAGTTAGTGATGGGTTTGAGTTTCCTGTGGAGGACTATAAAAAGTATATAGTGGAAAAGGTAGTTGAACACAGCTTTGCAAAGCATTCCTTTTACAAGGACAAACCCTTCATGGTTGGTGCGATCTCAAGAATAGTCAATAATGCTGACCTTCTCTACGGAAAAGCGAAGGAACTCTACAGCCAGTATAAAGACCTCCTAAGATACGACAACTGCTTTGCTAACAACTTTGCCCAAGCATTAGAGCTTGTATACTTTGTAGAGAGAGCAATAGACATAATTGATGACACTCTCGCAAAATGGCCTATAAAAGAAAGGGACGAAGTCGAGTTAAAGGACGGTTTTGGAGTAAGCATCACTGAGGCTCCAAGAGGATTACTGGTTTATGCTCTTGAAGTCAAAGATGGAAAAGTCAACTATGCAGATATCATAACTCCAACTGCAATGAACCTTGCAATAATGGAACGCCATGTTAGATTAATGGCAGAAAAACACTGGCAAGATGATCCTGAAAAGCTTAAATTACTTGCAGAGATGACTGTTAGAGCATACGATCCATGTATCTCCTGTTCAGTCCATGTTGTCAAACTCTGATTTTTTAGATTTTTAAACTCATTCTTATATTTTAGTTTTGGTGAAGGAAATGGAAGCTTTAATCCTAGCTCTTGGCAATGAGCTTATGAAAGATGATGGTGTAGGATTAAAAGTTGGTAGAATATTGGCTGAAAGAGGTTATAATGTAATTGAGGTTGGAACTGATATATTCAAGTTACAGCGTTACTATAATGGGGAAGATATAATTATTATAATAGATGCTGTTTTGAGTAATGAGTATGGGCCAGGTGAAGTGATTTACCTAAAGGGGGATGAAGTCTTTGAGAAATTAAGGGCTGAAATAAGGAGTGCTCACTTTATGGGGGCTGTTGATGGACTTAAACTTTTAATGGCTATTGATAAACGACTTACTAGGGCAGAAATTCACTTTATTGGGGTTGTTGCCAAGGAGATTGATCTTGGCATGGAGCTTAGTGAAGAGGTGAAGAATAGTATTCCTAATATTATTAATATAGTAGAGTCAATTATTAAATAGTTTGCAAAAATTTTGCATGCTCTTGGAAGCCTAGGAGGGTGGAATAGTTCGAAAGCCTTTTAAATACATTCTTTTTACCCCCCTACAGCTTTAAGGTATAGAAATGTAAAGGATGACTAAAATGGCGTGGCATATCTTTATTCCAGATTCACTCCTTGAGGAGACATCGGATCCAAAAATAAGGACATACAAAGTTGGCCAGATCGGCAGGGCAGCGGCAATCTTTGGTGTAGAACACATCTGGATTTACAAAGCAGGCGGGAAAGACGGTAAGTTCATCAAACTCATCTTGGAATATATGGAGACCCCTCAATATCTGCGAAAGGCCTTAATCCCCCTTACCAAGGAGCTCAAATACGCTGGTGTTTTACCTCCATTAAGAACACCCCATCACAAACTAAAAGGAAGACCAAAGATCGGGGAAATTCGAGAAGGCGTTATAATCAGAAGGGGTAAAAGACTGTATGCAGATATCGGCCTTGATGACTTTGCTCTCGTCGAGGGAACTGGAGAAGGTCGTATGACGTTTGAAATTATCTCTACAACACCTCTCAAAGTGACGCCGACAAAACCCAAAGAATATTGGGGGTATCGGGTCCATTTAACAAGGGGGTCTCTGGCAAAAACACTTAAAAAGGCAAAGCTTAACCTTGCAATCGCGACCTCACGAATGGGTGAGGATGTGAGAAAAGTGAACCTTCCTCCGTTGGAGGGGGAAGTGGGATTTGTATTTGGATCTCCCCGGAAAGGGATAATGGAAATCCTGAGAGACTTCAATGAGGATTATTCCTTTGATCTAATCCTCAATACTATTCCAAATCAAAAGACAAAGACCGTTAGAACGGAGGAAGCTGTGTTGGCGACATTGGCGATATTTAATTTCATAAGGAGGGATTGAAATGGGAAAAATTAGCAGACCAAGAAGAGGTTCATTGGCATATTCCCCAAGAAAAAGAGCAAAGAGTATAGTACCAAAGATTAGAACTTGGCCTCAAGAGCAAGAAGTTAGAATGCTTGGATTTGCAGGATACAAAGTTGGAATGACCCATGTACTTATGATTGACGACACTCCTGGGCTCACAAATGGAAAAGAAATTTTCATGCCAGTTACCATAGTTGAAGCTCCACCACTCATAGTATATGGGGTCAGAGCATATAGAAAGGGTTACTTTGGACTAGAAACTGCCACTGAAGTCATGGTTCCAGACTTTAAGCTTGAAAACTACCCATCAAAGAAGGCAAAAAATGTTACATTCTATAGTCTTCTTGGAAGAAGAATTAAGACTCTTCCAAAGAACTACACTGAAGAGGTTTTCCAGCAAAAACTTGGGGAGCTTGAAGAGCTAGTGGAGTCTGGCGAAATAGTTGAGGTTAGGGCATTAGTAGCAACCCAACCATGGCTCGCCCGCATAAAGAAGAAACCGGAAGTTATGGAATACGCTGTTGGTGGAACCAACATTGAAGAAAAGTTTGGTTTCATTAAAGACAAACTTGGAAAGGAACTTAGAGTCAGAGAGATTCTCAAAGAAGGGGAGCTTCTTGATATAGTGGCCGTGACCAAAGGAAAAGGAACACAAGGCCCAGTTAAGAGATGGGGTGTTAAGTTGACTTCTCACAAAGACAGCAAAGGTAGGAGAAAAGTGGCAACAATAGGTCCTTGGCATCCAGCAAGAGTCATGTGGACAGTGCCAAGAGCTGGTCAGATGGGTTTCCACCACAGGACAGAGTTTAACAAAAGACTCTTGAGAATAGGAGAGAACGGCAAGCTTTCTCTCAATGGAGAGGAGATTGAAATAACACCAAAAGGTGGATTCCCACACTATGGAATAGTCAGAAATGACTTCCTCATGATAGCTGGTACTATTCCAGGGGCAATAAAGAGGATCGTTAGAGTGAGGCCCGCAATAAGGCCACCTGCAAAAAGACCACCTGTTGAAGCTCCACAAATCACGTACATTAGTAGAGAATCAAAGCAATGAGGTGAGGATTGATGAAAGTTAAGGTATTTTCACTCAATGGCGAGCCAATTGAGGAAATAGAACTTCCAAGAGTATTTCGCACTCCCTTTAGACCAGATCTTATTAAAAGAGCGGTCATTGCTTCATGGACACACAGAATTCAGCCACAGGGTAGAGATCCCTTGGCAGGTAAGAGGAGAGTTACGGAGAACATAGGAAAAGGTCATGGGATGGCAAGGGTAGAAAGAATAAAGACTTCCCCTAGGTTTGCCGCATTTGTTCCCTTTGCAAGAGGTGGAAGAAGAGCACACCCACCAAAAGTTGAGAAAATAATCTGGGAAGGTATAAACAAGAAGGAGAAGAGACTTGCTTTGATGAGTGCAATTGCAGCTACTGCTAACTATGACCTTGTAAAAGCTAGAGGTCACATGGTTGATAATCTGCCTCAAGTTCCTCTTGTGGTTGAGGATGAGCTTGAGAAGATATACAAAACAGCACAGACAAGAGAGATCTTCAAAAAGCTTGGTGTATGGAACGACATTGAAAGGGCAAAGAAAAACACCAAAGTGAGAGCAGGAAAGGGTAAGATGAGGGGTAGAAGATACAAAAAGGCAAAAGGGCCACTTATTGTAGTTGCAAAGAATGAGGGAATAATTCAAGGTGCAAGGAATCATCCAGGTGTTGATGTAGTTGTAGTTGATAACTTAGGTGTAGAGCTATTAGCACCAGGTGCCCATCCTGGAAGACTTACTATCTGGACAAAAGGGGCCATAGAGAGATTAAGGGAGATTTATGGGTGATGTAACATGGATCCCTATAAAGTTATTGTAAGGCCTGTAGTTACAGAAAAAGCAATTTCAATGGTAGAGAGGGAGAATAAACTCACTTTCATAGTGGACAAAAGAGCAACAAAGCCGGAAATAAAGAAAGCAGTTGAAACAATTTATGATGTAAAAGTAGAAAAAGTGAATATCATTATAACTATGAAGGGAGAAAAGAAAGCTTACGTAAAATTGAAGCCTGAATACAGTGCAAGTGAGGTTGCTGCTAGAATAGGATTATTCTGAGGTGAGTGAGAATGGGTAAAAGTTTAATTCAACAAAGGAGAGGAAAAGGAACAACAACATTTAGAGCTCCATCTCATAGGTATAGGGGTGCTGTTAAGTACATTCCACTAAGCTTTACTAAAGAAAAAACTCTTGCGGGAAAGGTCGTTGAAATACTCCATGACCCAGGAAGAACCGCCCCTGTTGCTAGGGTTAAGTTTGATAATGGATTGGAGAAACTTATCCTTGCTCCAGAAGGCCTTTTGGTTGACCAGGAGATCTATGTTGGTCCAGAAGCACCAATTGCAATCGGAAACACACTCCCCCTTGCAAAGATCCCAGAAGGAACATATGTTTACAACCTTGAAGGGTCACCTGGCGATGGTGGAAAGTACGTGAGAGCTGGAGGGAGCTATGCTTTGGTAGTTTCAAGGGAGAAGAATAGAGTTATTGTTCAACTCCCAAGTGGTGAGCTTAAAGGATTTAACCCCAGATGCAGGGCGACAATAGGTGTAGTTGCTGGTGGAGGAAGGCTTGAGAAGCCAATAGTTAAAGCTGGTAAGGCTTACTATATCATGAAGGCTAGAAACAGGTTCTGGCCAAAGCCAAGAGGTGTCAAGATGAACGCCGTTAACCACCCACACGGTGGTAAGGAACACCACATTGGTAAACCAAGTACTGTTTCAAAGAGAGCTCCACCTGGAAGAAAAGTTGGTCACATAGGAGCGAGAAGAACTGGGAGAAGGAAGTGAGGTGGTTTGAATGGCAAGAAAAAAGGAATTTAAATATCGCGGTTACACATTTGAGGAACTTGCAAATATGTCTCTTGAGGATTTAGCCAAGCTCTTTCCTTCAAGACAGAGGAGAAGTCTTAAACGTGGTTTAACACCAGAACAGAAGAAACTCCTTAGGAAAATTAGACTTGCAAAGAAGGGTAAGTATAAAAAGCCAATAAGAACCCACAGCAGAGACATGGTCATCCTCCCAGAAATGGTTGGAATGACAATTCATGTCCACAATGGTAAAGAATTCGTTCCAATAGAGATTAGAGAAGAAATGATTGGTCATTATCTTGGAGAATTTGCTCTAACAAGAAGAAGGGTCCAACACGGATCACCTGGTGTTGGTGCTACAAGATCATCAATGTTCGTGGCAATCAAGTGAGGTGATTAGGAATGGCAAAGTTTTCCTACTCTTTCCAAAATTTTGATCCTGAGAGAATGGCAAAAGCAAGTGGGAGAGATTTGAGGATATCACCAAAGCTTTCAATAGAAGTTTGCAGAGAAATCAAAGGAATGATGCTTAATGATGCTATAAAACTACTTGATGAGGTAATTGCTAAGAAAAGACCTATCCACTTAAGGAGATTCAACGACTCACAAGGGCACAAGAGAGGCGAGGGCTTTGGTCCTGGAAGATATCCAGTTAAAGTTGCTAAAGAAATCAAGAAGTTGCTCTTAAATGTAAGAAATAATGCAGAACAGAAGGGCTTAGATCCAGATAGATTAAGGATCATCCATGCAGCAGCTCACAGGGGCCCAGTATTGAGAGGTTATATTCCAAGGGCATTCGGAAGAGCCACCCAGTTCAACGAACAGACAACACACATTGAGATAGTTGTGGAGGAAATTAGGAGGTGAGCCTATGGCGATCGAGAGATACTTCATAAAGGAAGGCATAAAAGAGATGCTCATCGATGAATATCTTGAGAAGGAGTTGAGAAGAGCAGGATACGGTGGACTCGACATTAAAAAGACTCCCCTTGGAACTAAGGTCGTTATATTTGTCGAACGGCCGGGTTTTGTTATTGGAAGGGGAGGTAGAAAGATTAGAGAACTCACAAGGATTCTTGAGAGACGGTTTAATCTAGAAAATCCACAAATAGAAGTTGAAGAAATCAAAAATCCGTACTTTAATGCTAAAGTTCAGGCAACCAGACTTGCTCAAGCATTAGAGAGAGGAGTTCACTTCAGAAGGGCAGCATATGCTGCAATACGAGCCATAATGAACAACGGGGCAAGAGGAGTGGAGATTAGAATTAGTGGCAAATTAACAGGAGAAAGAGCTAAGAGCGTCAGATTTTATCAAGGATACATTGCAAAGGTTGGAAATCCAGCTGAGACATTAGTTTCAAGAGGATATGCACAAGCACTACTAAAGCTTGGCGTGCTTGGTGTGAAGGTATCAATCATGCCTCCGGACGCAAGACTTCCCGATGAAATTGAGATCGTGGAGAAGCCAATTGAAGAAGAGGTGAGCGAGCAATGAAGCCAAGTGAGATTAGAGAGATGAGCATAGAAGAGATTGAAGCAAAAATTAGAGAACTTAGACTTGAACTTGCGAAGGAGAGAGGAATGCTTACTATGGGTACCTCCTTGGAGAACCCTATGGTTATTAGGAACCTTAGGAGGGATATTGCCCGCCTACTAACAATAAAGAAGGAAAAGTTGAGGAGTAAAAGGTGATGGTTAGTGCCTAGGATTGTGAATCCCCTGGATGAGATGTTGTTTAAAGAAGTGTTAAAGGAACAACAAAGAATAAGAATCTATATTGAAAAGGCTCGATACGGAAAACTCAAGACTATAATTGAAGGTATTGATGAGAAAGAGTTTAACCTTGATGAAATAGCAAAAAAACTCAAGGCGAAGTTGGCATGCGGTGGAACAGCGAAAAACGGAAGAATAGAGCTTCAAGGAGACCACAGAGAAAAGGTGAAGCGCTTATTGGCAGAACTTGGATTTTCAGAGGACTTAATAGAAGTGGAATGACAAGGAAAACACTAATCCTCCATGAACTCATAGGACTGAAAGTTAAAGTGGTAAAGAGCTCTCATCCGGGGTTGATAGGAATTGAAGGATATGTGATTGACGAGACTAAAAATACTCTCACAATCCTTGGAAGGAAAGTATGGAAAATTCCCAAAATCGTTGCGGAGTTTGAATTTGAGGTTGATGATAAAAAAATTCGAATAAAGGGAGAAGAACTGGTTGGAAGGCCCGAGATGAGATTGAAAAAGAGGTGAAAGACATGAGAGACATTGGATTGAGAATACAGCCTCCTGCGGAAAAGTGTGATGACCCAAAATGCCCTTGGCATGGCCATATAAAAGTGCACGGTCGAGTATTCGAAGGAATAGTGGTTAGCGATAAGCCAAGACACACAGTTACTGTTGAGAGACAGTACTATCACTATCTAAAAAAATACGAGCGTTATGAACTTAGAAGAAGCAAAGTTCATGCTCACAATCCACCATGCATTAATGCAAAGGCTGGGGACAAAGTAATTATAGCTGAAACCAGGCCACTTAGTAAAACAAAGAGCTTTGTAGTAGTTGCAGTCACGCAAAAGGCAGAGGAGAGGTGATAAGACATGGCGAAAAAGGGTGCTGGTGCTACAAGAGGTATATCTCCGGTAAGACCAACAAGGGCTCTTCCCATTGGGGCTTACCTCACTGTAGCAGACAACTCTGGAGCAAAGATTATTCAAATTATTGGAGTAGTTGGGTACAAAGGAGTTAGAAGAAGACTAGCTTCAGCAGGCGTTGGAGACATGGTCATCGCAACAGTGAAGAAAGGAAGACCCGACATAAGACATCAAGTAGTTAGGGCAGTTATAGTCAGACAAAGAAAGGAATACAAAAGGCTTGATGGAATGAGAGTTAAGTTTGAAGACAATGCAGCAATTATAACAACACCAGAGGGTGTTCCAAGAGGGACTGAGATTAGAGGTCCTGTGGCAAGAGAGGCTGCTGAAAAGTGGGTTAGAGTTGGAAGTATTGCGAGCATAGTATTGTGAGGTGGGATAAATGAGATTGAAAAGTAAACAACCGAGAAAGCAAAGAAAGTTTTTGTACAATGCTCCTCTTCATTTGAGGCACAAAATCGTTAGTGCCACACTCTCAAGGGAACTCAGACAAAAGTACGGTATTAGAAGTTTGCCAATAAGGAGTGGAGATAAGGTAAAGATACTTAGAGGGGACTTCAAGGGTCATGAAGGAAAAGTGATTGAAGTAGATCTTAAGAGGTATAGACTTCATATCGAGGGAGTTACTGTAAAGAAAGTAAGTGGAACTGAAGTATTCTATCCGATCCATCCATCAAATGTTATGATTGTTGATCTTAACCTTGAAGATGAGAGAAGAAAGAAAATAATTGAGAGGAGGGCTTGAACATGGCGAGGAAGGGTGCTAAGAGACACCTTAAAAGACTTGCTGCCCCAACTCAATGGTATATCGAAAGAAAAGTTTTCAAATGGGCAGTTAGACCGTCACCAGGGCCTCACACTATGAGGACTTCAATACCTCTCATCTACATAATTAGGGATTACTTGGGCTATGCTAGAACAGGAAGAGAGGCTAGGAAAGTCCTCAATGAAGGCAAAGTACTTGTTGATGGAAAAGTAAGAAAGGACTACAAATTCCCAGTAGGTATAATGGATGTCGTTTCAATTCCAGAAACTGAAGAATACTACAGAGTGCTTCCAAATAGGATTGGAAAATTAATTCTCCATCCAATAAGTGAAGAAGAGGCCAAAATAAAACCCCTCAGGATAAGCAATAAGAGGATGGTAAAGGGAGGTAATCTGCAACTTAACTTCCATGATGGTACAAACCACTTAGTTAAGCTCAGTTCACTCACAGATGAGACCAAAGATGCCTTTAGAACTGCAGATACAGTTCTAGTAAAAGTTCCAGAGAGAGAAATAGTTGAAGTTCTACCGTTTGATGTAGGGGCTTTTGTCTTTGTCGTACAAGGTAAAAACGTTGCAAGAATGGGTAAAATAGTTGAAGTGAGACACTTCCCAGGTGGATGGCCCGATGTGGTTACAATTGAAGACAAAGAAGGAGAGCTATTTGATACATTGAAAGATTATGCATTCGTTTTGGGTAAGGAAGAGCCAAAAATTTCATTACCGTGAGGTGAAAGAGAATGATAACTAACAGAGAGGCAATCTTGGCCGATTGGGAAGCTCATCCCATGAGGAGACCAAGAATTGGAAAGATAACAATAAACATTGGTGTGGGAGAGAGTGGTGAGAGATTGACAAAGGCAGAGACAATGTTAGAAGCTCTGGTAGGCCAGAAGCCAATAAGAAGGAAGGCCAAGAAAACAAATAGGGACTTTGGAATAAGAAGAGGAGAGCCAATTGCAGTCAAAGTAACTCTCAGAGGACAAAAAGCCTATGATCTCTTAAAGAGATTGCTCGCTGCCGTTGATAACAGACTCAAAGCCTCAAGTTTCGATGAACATGGAAATGTATGCTTTGGAATTGACGAGCACATAAACATACCGGGAGTTGAATATGATCCAGAGATAGGTATCTTCGGTATGGACGTTTGTGTAACACTAGAGAGGCCAGGATATAGAATAGCAATAAGGAAGAGAAGGAGGCATCACATTCCAACAAAGCATAAGCTTACCAAAGAAGAAGGAATGGTTTTTATGCAGGAGGAGTTTGGAGTCCAGATTGTGGAGGGATGATTATGGCAAAAGCTGATTACAATAAAAGAAAATCAAGGAAGTTTGGTAAAGGCGCGAGAAGATGCGTTAGATGCGGGCAATTTGGACCAATAGTTAGAATTCATGGGCTGATGCTTTGCAGACACTGCTTTAGAGAGGTAGCTCCAAAATTAGGATTTAAGAAATACGACTGAGGTGAGATGAGATGACTTTGTTAGATCCTTTGGCAAATGCATTGTCACATATCACAAATAGCGAGAGAGTTGGTAAGAAAGAGGTATACATAAAACCAGCTTCAAAACTTATTGGAGAAGTACTAAGAGTTATGCAAGAGAACGGCTATATTGGAGAATTTGAGTTTATTGATGATGGTAGAGCGGGAATTTACAGAGTTCAACTCTTAGGAAAAGTAAACAGAGCGGGTGCAATAAAGCCAAGATTCTCAGTAAAGGCCAAAGAATACGAGAAATGGGAAAAGAGGTTCCTTCCTGCATTCGAATTTGGTATACTGGTAGTATCAACCTCTCAAGGAGTTATGACTCACAAAGAGGCCCTAGAGAAGGGTATTGGTGGAAGGTTAATAGCTTACATCTACTGAGGTGAGAGAAATGCCAGTTGATGCATGGGTGAGGGAAGAAGTTGAAATTCCAGAAGGAGTTACAGTTGAAATAAATGGTAACCTTGTAAAAGTGAAAGGACCAAAAGGAGAAGTTGAACGAGAACTCAGTTATCCTGGCTTTAAGCTCTTTGCAGAGGACAATAAGGTTGTCATCTACAAGGACTTTCCAAGGAGAAAAGATATTGCAATCGCAAGGACATTCAAGGCACACATAACAAACATGATTAAGGGAGTCACGGAGGGCCTTACTTACAAGCTTAAGGTGGTTTACAGTCACTTTCCAATAACAGTAAAAGTGCAAGGTGACAAAGTTTACATCGAGAATTTCCTTGGTGAAAAGGCTCCTAGAGTTGCCAAGATACTTCCGGGAGTCACTGTGAGGGTTAGAGGTGGAGAAATTCTTGTAGAAGGAATCGACAAAGAGAAGGTAGGACAAACCGCAGCAAACATCGAGCAAGCAACTAAGGTGGTTGGTAGAGATAGAAGAGTATTCCAAGATGGTATCTACATTGTGGAAAAAGCTGGTAAACCTATAAAGTTCTGAGGTGTGAGAGATGAACGAAAAAGCGAGACTGTTGAGAATAAGAGCTAAACTCAAGAGAAAGAAACCCAAATTCCTCAGACAGGAGTGGTGGAGGTTTCCAAAGTTCAAAAATGATCCTAAATGGAGAAAGCCAAAAGGAACTGACAGTAAGATGAGAGTTAAACTGAAAGGTAAAGCAAGGTCTCCAAGTATTGGATGGAGCTCACCAAAGGCTGTTAGAGGGCTTCATCCAAGCGGATATGAGGAAGTGCTTGTCCACAATGCTAAAGAACTTGAATCTATTGATCCAACAAGACAAGCAGCTAGGATCGCAAGTACCGTTGGGAAGAAGAAGAGGATCATGATAATTGAGAGGGCTAAGGAATTGGGTATTAAGGTGCTCAATGCGAGGTGAATGTCATGCTTAAGATGCAGAGAAGAATTGCAGCTGAACTGTTGAAGTGTGGCGAGAATAGGATTTGGATTGATCCTGAGAGGATTGAGGACGTTAAATCCGCAATCACTAGGGAGGACATTAGGAGATTGATAAATGAAGGGGTTGTTAAGAAAAAGCCCCTTAAAGGACAAAGCAGGTACAGAGCAAAAGTTAGGCAAGAAGCAAAGAAGAAAGGTAGACACAGGGGACATGGAAATAGAAAAGGTAAAAAGACAGCAAGAATGGGTAAGAAGGAGAAGTGGATAATGACTATAAGAGCACTTAGAAAAGAGCTCAGGAAGCTCAAAGCTGAGAAAAAAATTGATGAACATACATACCGCAATCTTTACATAAGGGCTAAAGGTGGCCAGTTTAAGAACAAACACCAGCTTTACCTGTTCATGGAAGAGAGGGGTATATTAAAGAGGTGATATAAATGGCTCACGGACCAAGATATAGAGTTCCATTTAGGAGAAGAAGGGAAGGTAAGACTAATTATCACAAGAGGCTTGCACTCTTAAAATCGGGCAAGCCTAGATTAGTCGTGAGAAAAACACTTAATCATCATATCGCTCAGATAGTCCTTTATGGTTCAGAAGGTGACAAAACGGTTGTTTCAGCTCACACGAGAGAACTCATGAGAGACTTTGGATGGAAAGGTCATGGAGGGAACACTCCAAGTGCATATCTCCTTGGACTATTGATTGGATATAAAGCATTAGAAAAGGGCATTGAAGAGGCAATACTTGATATAGGACTCCACCCACCTACAAAAGGCTCAAGCATCTTCGCTGTCCTTAAAGGAGCAGTTGATGCTGGTCTTGATGTTCCTCATAGCGAAGAAATTTACCCCGGAGAGGATAGAGTAAATGGTGAACACATAGCTAGATATGCAAAGATGCTCAAAGAAGAGAATGAAGAAAAGTACAGAAAGCAATTTGGAGGATACCTTGTTAAAGGGCTTGAACCTGAAAAGCTTCCTGAACACTTTGAAGAGGTTAAAGCGAGAATCATTGAGAAATTTGAGAAGGTGAGAGCATGAGTCAGGAGTGGAAAGAGTACGCTCAAAGGGTTTTAGAAGAATGGCAACCAAGAACAAAACTAGGTATGCTCGTTAAGGAAGGCCAAATTACTGATATTCATGAAGTCTTTAGGAGAGGTTATCAGATAAAAGAACCAGAAATAGTTGATGTGCTCCTTCCAGAGGTTAACACAAGGGAAAACCAGGAAGTGCTTGATATAGCTCTAACAGTGAGAATGACCGACAGTGGTAGGAGAGTTAGATTTAGAGTATTGGCAGCAGTAGGTAACAGAGATGGTTATGTGGGACTTGGAATAGGTCATGGAAAGGAAGTAGGTATTGCAATTAGGAAGGCAATAAACTATGCTAAAATGAACATCATTGAAATAAAAAGAGGTTGTGGTTCATGGGAATGCAGGTGCAGAAGACCACACTCAATTCCATTTGCAGTTGAGGGTAAAAGCAGTAGCGTAAAAGTCAGACTCATGCCTGGGCCAAGAGGACTTGGACTTGTTATTGGTGACGTAGGTAAAAAGATACTTGCCTTGGCAGGAGTTAAAGATGTTTGGTCACAGACTCTTGGTGAGACAAGAACAACAGTTAACTTTGCAAAAGCAGTTTTTGAGGCCTTATACAACACCAATAGTGTCGCTGTAAAACCTGAAATGATTGAGCGCTATGGTATAGTTATAGGTAGAGAGATGCCACAGAACTTTGAACTGTGAGGTGAGCTAAATGGCAAAACTTGCATTGATTAGGGTAAGAGGCAGAGTAAATGTAAAGAGGCCTGTAAAGGATACATTAGGCATGCTTAGACTTCATAAGATAAACCACTTAGTGATAATAGATGAAACTCCCGCGTATACTGGGATGATCCAGAAAGTCAAGGATTACATAACTTGGGGGGAGATAACTGCAGAAACTTTAGCAAAGCTTATTGAGAAAAGAGGAAGATTATCTGGGAACAGACGTGTAACAGAAGAATATGTTCAAGAAAAACTTGGAATGAGCATCAAGGAATTTGCAGAAAAAGTTATAACAGGGGAAATGAAGCTTAGTGATTTACCAGGTCTTAAGCCAGTCTTCAGGATGCACCCACCAAGAGGAGGATTCAAGAGCAAGAAGAGGACCTTCAAAGAGGGTGGCGCTTTAGGTTATAGAGGAGAGGCCATTAACGAGCTTATAGAGAGAATGCTATGAGGTGTGCGAGATGATTAGAAGAAAGAAAAAAGTGAGAAAGCTTCGCGGTTCCCACACTCACGGATGGGGTTGTAAAAAGAAGCACCGTGGTGGAGGGCACAAAGGCGGTAGAGGTATGGCAGGAACAGGAAAAAGAAAGAAGACGAAGTGGACATGGGTTATCAAGTATATGCCAGATCACCTAGGTAAGAGAGGGTTTAAAAGGCCTGTTGAGGCACAGAGGGAAATAATGGCAGTTAATCTTAGATTTATAGAAGAGCACTTGGACGAACTTATGCAGCTTGGCATTGCTTATGAGGAAGAAGGAAAAATAGTTGTTGACACAACCCAGTTTGCAGACAAAGTCCTTGGAAGCGGAAAGTTAACTAAACCTCTCGTTATCAAGGCTAGGGCATTCTCCCCCAAAGCTGAAGAAAAAATTGTTCAAGCTGGTGGAGAGGCCCTCCTTGCCTGATTTTTTATTATTAATATTTTTGGGGTGTAATCCATGGGAGCAAGGGATATAATCTATAAAATAGAACATGCATTCCCAGAAATTGATCGACCAAAAAGACATGTGCCGTTGAAGGAGAAGTTTGCTTGGACCGTAGTTGCATTACTGCTATATTTTGCTATGGCGGAGATTCCTCTTTTTGGAATACCAGAAAGAGTTCAGGATTACTTCCTAACATTAAGAGTTGTTCTTGCAGGTAGAAATGGTAGCCTTTTGACATTAGGTATTGGACCTATCGTCACAGCGGGAATTATCATGCAACTCTTAGTTGGTTCAGAGATCATAAGACTTGACCTCTCAAATCCAGAAGATAGAAGGTTTTATCAGGCACTCCAGAAGGTTTTTGCAGTTTTCATGTGTTTCTTTGAAGCTGGAGTGTATGTATTTGCAGGAGCTTTTGGAAATCCAACGCTTACAATTAAGGTACTCTTAGTGCTTCAGCTTGCATTTGGTGGAGTAATGGTCATGATCATGGATGAACTTGTAAGCAAGTGGGGAATCGGGAGTGGTATAAGTCTTTTCATTGCTGCTGGAGTTTCTCAGACAATTGTGACTCAATCTCTTAACCCTCTCACAACGAGTGCTGCAATTGATCCCCTTACAGGTGAACCGGCAATAATTGGAGCTATACCTGCTTTCATTCAGCATATAATTCAAGGAGATCTCATGGGAGCCCTTTATAGAAGGGGAATGCCAGATATGCTTAGTGTTATAGCTACCGTAGTGATATTTCTAATAGTTGTTTATCTTGAGAGCATGCGCGTGGAGATACCCCTTAGCTATGGAAGAGTAACTGTAAGAGGAAGATATCCAATTAGATTCATGTATGTTAGTAATATCCCAATTATCCTTACTTTTGCTCTCTATGCGAATATACAACTCTGGGCTAGGCTTCTTCAGAGAATAGGTTATCCAATACTTGGAACATTTGATGAAAGTGGAGCTGCAATTTCAGGATTTGTTAGATATGTCTTACCACCTAGAGATATATTCAGCGTAATGGCAGACCCAATAAGGGCTCTGGTTTATGCTTTGTTGACAATAACGTTTTCATTGATCTTTGGATTTCTATGGGTTGAGCTCACAGGTCTAGACGCAAGAAGCATTGCAAGACAGCTTCAAAGGGCTGGACTCCAAATCCCTGGATTCAGAAGAGATCCAAGAATACTTGAAAGAGTTCTCCAAAGATATATTCCCTATGTCACGTTCTGGGGAGCTTTTACATTAGCAGTCGTGGCAGTATTGGCAGATTTCCTTGGTGCTCTGGGAACTGGAACTGGTATATTGCTTACCGTTGGTATTCTCTATAGATTCTATGAAGAAATAGCAAGAGAACAGGCCACTGAGATGTTCCCAGCATTGCGTAGATTCTTTGGATGATTGTCGTTTTTCTATCTTTTTCCCAAAAAACCTTATAAACCAATTTCTCTTTGTAGTGTTTGGAGCGCGAGTTTTCATCAGGGTGATATAAAATGCCGTTTGTAGTGGTTATTACAGGGATTCCGGGAGTAGGAAAAAGTACAATCACACGACTGGCTTTGCAGAGGACTCGAGCAAGGTTTAGGGTTATTAACTTTGGAGACATAATGTTTGAGGAGGCAGTTAGGGCTAATTTAGTTTCCCATAGAGATGAAATGAGGAGATTAAGTTTAAAAACCCAGAGAGAGCTTCAATTAAAAGCAGCTCAAAGAATCTTAGAAATATCTCGAAAAGAACCAGTATTACTTGATACACATGCTACAATTAAGACTCCTCTAGGTTACATGTTAGGATTTCCAAAAGAAGTTATTGAGGTCATAAATCCAAAGTTTATGGTCATAATAGAGGCTAATCCAAGTGAGATACTTGGCAGACGTTTGAGAGATCTAAAAAGAGACAGGGATGTTGAAACTGAAGAGCAAATTCAAAGACACCAAGATTTAAATAGGGCTGCTGCAATCAGCTATGCAATGCATTCCAATGCACTTATAAAGATAATTGAGAATCATGAAGACAAAGGTTTGGAAGAAGCTGTTAATGAGTTGGTAAAAATACTGGATCTGGCGGTGGAAGAAGATGCTTGAGGGAATTTATTTGGCTCTGGATAAGTTGTTCGGGCCGTTGGTAATGAATGCTCATCCAATGTGGGTAGTAACAATTTCAGGTGCCATACTTGGTGGATTTTTCACCTTAGTAAATCACTTTTTAATTGACCAAGAGAAAATGAAGAGACTTCAAAAGATGAGCAAGGAGTTCCAAAAGGAGTGGAAAGAAGCTCAAAAAGCAAAAGATGAAAAGAAACTAAGAAAGTTACAGCAAAAACAAATGGAACTACTAAAGCTCCAAAACGAGGTTATGAAAGACTCGATGTTTAAGCCAATGCTCTTCACAATGCCGATATTCTTTATCTTCTTTGGCTGGATGAGGAGATGGTACGTTGAGACTGCAATTGTAAAGTCACCCTTCAACTTTTTCCTCTTTGATTTGTTCCATGGGTTCTATCATTCATCTCTTCAGGCCAACGAGCTTGGCTACATTGGATGGTATATCCTAACTTCAATGGCTGTTGGTCAGGTATTGAGAAAACTACTTGATTCAGTTTAGTTAAATTTAAAAATACTCTGCAAAAAAGCTAAGCGAGGTGGAGAGATATGAAGCCAATGTACAGATCAAGATCATGGAGAAGGAAATACGTTAGGACTCCTGGAGGGAGGACTGTAATACACTTTGAGAGGAAGAAACCAAAGGCAGCACACTGTGCAATTTGTGGAAAGCCCCTCAATGGGGTTCCTAGGGGAAGACCTAGTGAACTCAGGAAATTGCCCAAAACAAAGAAGAGACCAGAGAGACCAATGCCAAATCTTTGTCCAACCTGTATGCGCAGGGTTATAAAAGCCCAGGTAAGAGCTGCTCTTTAAAATTATTAGGTTGAATAAGTGATGAAATATGTCAAAGGGATGTCTAGTAATAACAGTAAGCGGCTTGGCGGGAAGCGGTACAACCACTCTATGCAAAAACTTAGCTAAATATTACGGATTTAAGCATATCTACGCAGGCTTGATCTTTCGCCAAATGGCAAAAGAGAGAGGTATGAGCCTACAAGAATTCCAAGAATATGCAGAAATGCACCCCGAAATAGATAGAGAAGTTGACAAGAGGCAAGTAGAGGCTGCAAAAGAGTGCAATGTTGTCATAGAAGGTCGTCTAGCAGGGTGGATGGTAAAGACAGCTGACTTAAAAATATGGCTTGATGCACCAATTCAAGTGAGGGCCCAACGCGTAGCAAGAAGAGAAGGTGTAAGTGTTGAAGAAGCTTTCATGCAAATTGCTGAAAGGGAAATGCAGAATAGAAAAAGATATTTAAACCTATATGGAGTCGACATTAACGACCTCTCGATTTATGACTTAACGATTAATACTGCTAAATGGGGTCCCGATGGGGTCTTCAAAATTGTGAAGGCCGCCATCGACCACCTGTACCCCGATGGTGACACGGGGAAATAAAAATAGTGGAGGTGGGATGAATGCCTGCAATTGACATTGGAAGATTAGCTGTTGTTATTGCTGGACGAAGAGCTGGGCAAAAAGTAGTTGTTGTGGATATAATTGACAAAAACTTCGTCCTTGTGACTGGTGCTGGCTTTAACAAGGTTAAGAGAAGAAGGATGAACATAAAGCACCTTGAGCCTCTTCCAGAAAAGATTGCCATTGAGCGCGGTGCTGAGGACGAAGTTGTTAAGGCTGCTCTTGAGCAGGCTGGAATAAGTCTTTAGTGATTTCGGGCGATTTGCCCATTCCCTTTTTCACGTTGTAAACTTTCTCTTCTTAAATTTCTCATTTGGGAATAAAAACTTACTTAACAATTCATGCAAAGTTTACATTGGAGATGAATGAAATGGTTAAAGCTATTTGGAATGGAGAAATTATTGCTGAGGCTAAAAGAGACGAAGTTATTCTTTTGGAAGGCAATGTCTATTTTCCACCAGACACTGTGAGAAAGGAATTCCTCCGAAAAAGCTCCACTCATACAACATGTTCATGGAAAGGAGAAGCAAGCTACTATCATGTTGTTGTGGGAGAGGAGGTAAATGAAGATGCTGCATGGTATTATCCAAATCCTAAAGAAGCAGCAAACACAATCCAGGGTTATATTGCCTTTTGGAAGGGTGTTAAGATAGTGTGGGATGAAAAAGATGAGAAAGTTTGATGTAGTTGTTATTGGAACTGGTGTAGCTGGTTCTTCTGCTGTTTATAAGTTTGCAAAGGCTGGCTTGAGTGTTGCTATTGTTGACGAGAGACCCTTTGGTGGAACATGTGCTCTTAGGGGTTGTGACCCAAAGAAAATTCTCATTGGGGGAGCCGAACTTGTAGATTGGATTAAGAGAATGAACGACAAAGGTATTGAAGGAAAAGTACACATAAACTGGAAAAAGCTCATGGCCTTTAAGAGAGAATGGACTAAAGATTTTCCAGAAAAGATGGAAAATGCTCTCAAAAAGGCAGGGATTGAAACAATTCATGGGAGAGCTCAGTTTATAGATAAAGATAGGATACAAGTTAATGGGGATGTTATAATATCTGACAAATTTCTGATAGCAACTGGTGCAAAGCCGAGAGAACTCAACATTCCGGGGGAGGAGTATGTTATAACCAGTGATGAATTTCTTGAACTTGATGAGTTGCCGGAGAGGATAGTTTTCATCGGTGGGGGGTACATATCATTTGAATTTGCACATTTAGCAGCACGCGCTGGAACTTCTGTGATAATACTTCATAGAAGTGAGAGGCCCCTGAAGAACTTTGAGCCTTATATAGTGGATATCCTTCTCAAAGCTACTGAAGATGCTGGTATAAATGTTATAACTAACGCTCCTGTGAAAGAAGTAAAGAAAAAAGAGGAAGTATTTGTTGTGAAAACCCCCCAAGGTGATTTTGAAGCTGATCTTGTGGTCCATGGGGCTGGTAGGGTTCCCAATATAAATAATCTTGGACTAGATGAAGCTGGAGTTGAGTATGATAAAAGAGGAATAAAAGTGAATGAGTATATGCAAACAACGAATGAAACTATTTATGCTGCTGGAGATTGTGCCAAAGGTGGTTTACCATTGACACCAGTTGCAGCGGTAGAGGGAAGTATAGCTGCAAGCAATATTATCGAAGGAAACCATGTGAAAATTAACTATACTGCAATACCTACGGTAGTCTTTACAATCCCTCCAATGGCCTCGGTTGGCTTAAAGGAAGAGGAGGCTAGAAAAAAAGGCCTCAAATTCGTCATAAAAAAAGGTGATACCTCAAAATGGTACAACTCCATTAGAATAAATCAAAAGTATTCATGTTATGAGATTCTAATCGGAGAAGGAAATAGAATTCTTGGGGCACATTTGCTTGGTCAAAATGCAGAGGAAATTATGAATATCTTTGCTCTTGCAATTAAACTGGGCCTAACAGCTAAAGATCTAAAACATGCTTACTATACATATCCAAGTCATTCATATGACATCTTGTATATGCTCTAAAAGGAAAATCGGTTTAAGAAGGCTTTCTTAGTTTTTCTCATTCCTAGAAGAAGTGCTTCAGAGTGCTTCTTGAAAGTCTCGTTCTTTAGGGTGGGGATGGAGTGATTGAGGGCTATGACTCCCGAGAGGAATCCCCCCTTCCGGACAAGGAAGGGGTCAGGAAGAAAGTCTCCCATAAAGTGGGGTAAGAATTATGATGGGGGATATTCTAAAGATTTATAACCATCTCTTTCAATTTTTTGTAGGTGAGGAGAATGGCTAAGAAAAGGAAAAAGCGAGAGCTTGTACTTCCTGCTGATCTCAAGAGAGAGGTTGTTATAAAGGACGAGAATGCTGAGACCAATCCAAAGTGGGGATGTCCTCCAGATAAGAGACCTATTGAACTTCATCTCCAGTTTGGTGTGATAAATCTTGACAAGCCTCCTGGTCCAACTAGCCACGAGGTTGTGGCATGGATTAAGAAATTGCTTAATCTTCAAAAAGCTGGTCATGGGGGAACTCTCGATCCAAAAGTTACGGGAGTTTTACCAGTAGCTCTTGAAAGGGCTACTAGAGTTGTACAGGCCCTTTTACCTGCAGGAAAAGAATATATTGCTTTAATGCATCTTCATGGGAATGTTTCAGAGGATAAGATAAGAGCTGTCATGAGGGAATTTGAAGGAGAGATAATTCAAAGACCGCCATTAAGGAGTGCTGTTAAAAGGAGATTAAGGACTAGAAAAGTTTACTATATTGAAGTTTTAGAGATTGATGGTAAAGATGTTCTTTTTAGGGTCGGTGTTGAAGCAGGTACTTACATACGTTCTCTAATTCATCACTTGGGCCTGGCTTTAGGTGTTGGGGCACATATGGCTGAACTTAGAAGAAGCAGAAGTGGGCCTTTCCGAGAAGATGAGACACTTGTAAGCCTTCATGATTTGATAGATGCTTATCATTTCTGGAAAGATGATGGGATTGAGAATTACTTTAGAAATGCAATTCAACCAATGGAAAAGGCAGTAGAACATTTACCTAAAGTTTGGATTAGGGATTCAGCAGTAGCAGCGGTTACCTATGGTGCTGATTTAGCAGTTCCAGGCATAGTGAGGCTTCATAAAGGTATCAAGCCAGGTGATTTAATTGCAATAATGACTCTCAAAGATGAGCTTGTGGCATTAGGGAAAGCAAAAATGAGCACTCAAGATATGTTAACTAGGGCAAAAGGGATTGCAGTAGATGTTGAAAAGGTATTTATGCCACGAGATTGGTATCCGAAAATGTGGTAGTTTGTTTTCTTTTCTCCCACTTAGATTTATAAACTCCTTTGCTAACCTTCGATCATGAGCCATTATTACTCTAAAGAACCACAAGTACCACTGAAAACTAAAATGATTGAAGTATTTATTAGAGGGGAGTATTTTAAATTCATCACTGCTAGCGGTGTTTTCTCCTTTGGAAAGCTTGATAGAGGGACCCAACTCCTAATAGAGAGTGCAGTGTTAGATAAAGACTGGGAAGTGCTTGATCTCGGTTGTGGATATGGTGTTATTGGTATAGTTGTCTCTAAATTTGTGAAGCGGGTTGTAATGACGGATGTTAATAGGAGGGCTGTGAACATAGCGAAGAAAAACTTAAAAATCAATAACATTAAGAATGCCGAGGTAAGATGGGGTTATCTTTATGAACCCGTCACAGATGAAAAGTTTCATAGCATAATTACAAACCCTCCAGTACATGCAGGTAAGGATGTGTTGAGGGAAATAGTTATAAATGCACCCCTTCATCTCTACGATGGAGGATTACTTCAAATTGTAATTCGCACTAATCAAGGCGCAAAATATATTAAGACTTTAATGGAGGAGAGCTTTAAAGAAGTGGTTGAACTTGCGAAGGGCTCGGGCTTTAGAGTGTATGCCGGGATAGCCTAGCCTGGGATGGCGCGGGCCTTGAGAGCCCGTGGGCGTTTGCCCGCCGGGGTTCAAATCCCCGTCCCGGCGCCAAAATCCTCTTTAAAGGATTGAGATATGGAGGTGTGATTATAATGGCTGACTTTAGACATATCGTGCGTGTAGCAAATGTTGATATAGATGGCCACAAACAACTTAGATTGGCCCTTACTGGGATCAAAGGAATAGGTGTAAACTTTGCAACAATAATATGCAAGGTTGCAGGTTTAGATCCAAAGATGAAAGCGGGTTATCTTACAGAAGAGCAAGTAAAGGCTATTGAAGCAGTTCTTGAAGATCCTGGAAAGCATGGTATTCCTGGATGGATACTTAACAGACCTAAAGATTACGAAAGTGGAAGGGATCTACATCTTACTGGGGCAAAACTCGTCATGGCATGGCGTGAGGATGTTAATAGGCTCAGGAGAATCAGGGCTTACAGAGGTATCAGGCATGAGCTTGGTCTGCCACTAAGAGGACAAAGGACTAAGTCGAACTTTAGAAGAGGTTCTACACTTGGTGTTAGCAGAAGGAAGAAGTGAGGTGGTATAAATGGGAGATCCAAAAAGACAAAGGAAAAGGTATGAAACTCCCTCTCATCCATGGATTAAAGAAAGGCTTGATAGAGAGAGGGTATTGGTTCAAAAATATGCTCTTAAAAATAAAAAGGAGCTATGGAAGCACGAAACCCAACTCAAGAACTTTAGAAGAAGAGCCAGGCGTTTACTAGCTGCGAGAGGAAAACAGGCAGAGATTGAGAGGGCTCAGCTTCTTCAGAGACTTGTGAGACTTGGTATGCTTCCAGAAGGAGCACACCTTGATGATGTTCTTTCACTTACAATAGATGATATTCTTGGGAGAAGGCTTCAAACATTGGTATTCAAAAAAGGTCTGGCAAGGACAATCAAACAAGCAAGACAGCTAATTGTTCACGGACATATTGAGGTAAATGGCCAAGTAATTAGATCACCAAGTTACTTAGTACTCAAAGAGGAAGAAACCGGGATAACATATTCAAGAGCATCACCATTTGCGAATTCTCAACATCCTGAAAGAATGATGATTGAAGAGGCTCAGAAGGGTGAGGCACAATGAGTGAGGAACAACAAGTTGTTAATATAAAGAAAAAAGAAAAATGGGGCGTAGCCCACATCTATGCCTCTTACAATAACACAATTATTCACATAACAGATCTAACTGGAGCTGAGACTATTTCAAAATGGAGCGGTGGGATGGTAGTTAAGGCAGACAGAGATGAATCATCACCCTATGCAGCAATGATTGCTGCTAGGAGGGCAGCAGAAGAGGCTATTGAAAAGGGCATAACTGGAGTTCATATAAAAGTTAGAGCTCCTGGAGGAAGTAGAAGTAAAAACCCAGGTCCCGGTGCTCAAGCAGCAATTAGAGCACTTGCAAGAGCAGGTCTTAGAATAGGAAGAGTAGAGGATGCTACACCCATACCGCACGATGGTACAAGGCCAAAAGGCGGTAGAAGAGGAAGAAGAGTTTGATTTTTTCCTTAAAACCTCTTTTTTGGTGAGAAAAATGCAAATAAAGGTTCTTGAAAAAAGAGATGATGCAATCCGTTTTATTTTAGAAGGAGTGGATGTTGCATTTGCAAATGCGCTTAGGAGAACTATCCTAGGAGAAGTTCCAACTTTTGCGATCGATGAAGTAGAGTTCTATGAAAATGATTCAGCCCTTTTTGATGAGATAATAGCTCATAGACTAGCACTGATTCCTCTAACAACCCCCTTTGATAGATTTGAATTGGATAGCATGGAGTTAGAGGATTACACTGTTACTCTAAGTTTAGAAGCTGAGGGTCCGGCTATAGTGTATTCAGGTGATTTGAAGAGTGATGATCCTGATGTAAGGCCAGTGACTCCAAATATTCCTATAGTAAAACTCGCAGAGGGGCAACGGTTAGTTTTTAATGCATATGCAAAATTAGGGAAAGGAAAGGATCATGTCAAATGGCAACCGGGATTTGCTTACTATAAATACTTAACAAAAGTTCATGTAAGTAAAGAAATTCCAAATTGGGAAAAGATTAAGGAAATTGCAAAAAGGAAAAAGCTTCCCATTGAAGAGACTGAGGATGAACTAATACTAACTACAATAACAAGCTTTTACATTCCAAGGGAATTTGAGCAGTACATTGAGAACAAAATAAAAGAAAAGGTAATCCCCAATACATTTGTCTTTACAGTGGAAAGTAACGGAGAACTCCCTGTTGAGGAAATTGTAAGCTTAGCACTTAAAATTCTAATGAGAAAGAGCGATAAATTTATAAACGAGCTTCATAAATTAGCCGAATAGCGCGGGGGTTGCCGAGCCTGGCCAAAGGCGCGGGATTTAGGGTCCCGTCCCGTAGGGGTTCCGGGGTTCAAATCCCCGCCCCCGCACCATGATGATCACCCCGTCCCTTGGTGCGAGAAGTAGGAAAGGAGGAATGCTCATGAAGAGGACTGGTCCAACTGATATTAATTTGAGAAGACTCATTCGCTATCTAAGAAAGAAGTCAAATGAAGAGGATGTTAAGATATGGAAGGATGTAGCTTGGCGCTTAGAGAGGCCAAGAAGACAAAGAGCTGAAGTAAATCTTAGCAGAATAAATAGGCATACAAAGGAAGGAGACATTGTAATAGTGCCTGGAAGTGTTCTTGGAGCTGGGACATTAGATCATAAGGTCATTGTGGCAGCATGGAAGTTCAGTGAAAAAGCAAAAGAAAAGATTCTCCAAGCTGGTGGGGAAGCGATAGCAATTGAAGATCTCGTCGAGAGAAACCCAAAAGGTAGTGGAGTAATCATAATGGAGTGATGAGCCATGAGAATTATTAATGCTGAAGGGTTAATCCTTGGGAGACTTGCATCAAAAGTTGCAAAAATGCTCCTTGAAGGAGAGGAGATCATTATTGTCAATGCGGAGAAGGCAATAATCACTGGGAACAGGGAGTTTATCTTTGAAAAGTATAAGCAAAGGACAGAACTCAGGACAAGAACAAATCCGAGAAAAGGGCCATTCTATCCAAAAAGAAGTGACGAACTAGTTAGGAGAACCATCAGAGGAATGCTTCCATGGAAGACAGAGAGAGGACGAAAAGCATTTAAGAGGCTTAAAGTATATGCAGGAGTCCCAAAAGAGTTCGAGGGTAAGGAGTTTGAGACAATAATTGAAGCCCACATGTCAAGGATTAAAACTCCTAAATATGTGACCGTTGGAGAGGTTGCTAAGTTCCTTGGTGGAAAATTCTGAGGTGATGATAATGAGGATAATTCAAACCGCAGGAAAAAGAAAAAGTGCAGTTGCGAGAGCTACTATAAGGGAAGGAAAGGGCAGAGTGAGAGTTAACCACAAGCCCGTTGAGATACTTGAACCAGAAATAGCCAGATTCACAATAATGGAGCCATTAGTTCTTGCTGGAGAAGAGATATTGAGTAAAGTGGATATTGATGTTAAGGTTGAAGGTGGAGGCTTTATGGGACAAGCTGAAGCAGCCAGAATTGCAATAGCAAGAGCATTAGTAGAGTGGACTGGGGACATGAACCTCAAAGAAAAGTTTATGAAGTACGATAGGACTATGCTTGTTGGTGATTCAAGAAGAACAGAGCCGCACAAACCAAACCGCTCCACAAAAGGTCCAAGAGCAAAAAGGCAAAAGAGTTATCGTTGATTCCCTTTAAAATTTCCTTAAATCTAAAAACTAAAAAGGTGGTTCGTTTGATAGTTCCCGTGAGATGTTTCACCTGTGGAAAGGTGATTGGAGATAAGTATTACATATTCAAAGAGCGTGTTGAAAAAGGAGAAGATCCAGAGAAAGTCCTTGATGATCTTGGACTTGAAAGATATTGCTGTAGAAGAATGCTCCTAAGTCATGTTGAACTCATAGATGAGATCATGCATTATAGGGTGTACTAAAACAACCACATTTCTTTGGAGGGGCCGTGGGGTAGCTTGGTCCATCCTCCCGGCTTGGGGTGCCGGAGACCCGGGTTCAAATCCCGGCGGCCCCACCAAAATTTGCATGGGTGATATGTGATGTTTAGATATACAAGATTTGAAAAGGCGAGGATTATAGGTGCAAGGGCGTTGCAGATAGCTATGGGTGCACCAGTGTTAATTAATATTCCAGAAGGAGCAAGCCCGTTGGACGCTGCAATAGTAGAGTTTGAAAAAGGGATAATCCCAATAACCGTTATAAGGCCTAGTTAGGTGATCCGATGACAGTAATTGAAAATGTAGTTGGTAGAATCTCAGTCCTTAAAGGTGGCAAATACTCTGTTGAGATTGATGTCATTACTACTTCCGGCTTTGGGAGATTTGCAGCCCCTATTGATGAAAATCCCTCCTTATATATCGTGGAGGCACACAGAGCTGTGAGTGAAGTTGATGAAATAATTGGTCCAGAGTTAATTGGCTTTGATTCTCAAGAACAAGAGCTTATAGACTCTTATCTTTGGGAAATAGATGGGACTGAGGACTTAAGCCATATTGGTGCCAACACAGCTTTAGCAGTTTCAGTAGCTGTTGCAAAGGCCGCGGCGAACGTGAAAAAAGTGCCCCTGTATAGTTACGTTGGAGGGACTTTTACTACTGAGCTCCCAGTTCCAATGCTTAAATTTGCTGAAGATGATAATTTTGAGTACATTGTGCTTGTGAGGGATTTAATGGAGATCTCCGATGTAATTGATGCTATGGTGAAAATTAAAGAGAACAGTAAAGGAATCAGTTTAGAAGAACTTTCAAGGGCTTCAGAAGTAGCAAGTGATGAACTGGGGCTTGAAGTTGCACTGGGATTGATACAAAAGAGAGAGATGAAAATTGAAGAGGTACTCCAAGCGGTTGAGGATTATAATATTGCTTACATTAAGCCGTTAGGAGAGGAAGAACTTTTCCTTGAACTTATAGCTGGGACTCATGGAGTATTTATTGATGGGGAATATCTCTTCAAAACAAAGGACATACTTGATAGAAGATATTACAATGCTCTTTCAATTAAACCAATTAACTTAGGAACTCTCACAGATCTTTACAATTTGATTAATGATGTTAAGTCTGAAAGGATAGCTCCAATATTGGCTGAAGCAAAATATGAGTCTGCTGATGAAGCGTTGTCCCACTTAGCAGTGGGCTTTAAGTGCCCCGCCATAATGCTCCAAGAGAGTTCTCTTATTAAAATAAACGAGCTTATTAGGATAGCGGAGGATTTGGGTGAAAGAGGAAGGATAATAACATTTGAGGGGTGAAGAAAGATGGAGGAATATTTAGTTCCACTTGATCAATATCTAGCTGCAGGTGTTCACATTGGAACACAGCAGAAGACAAAAGATATGAAGCGCTTTATATACAGAGTCAGGCAAGATGGCCTTTATGTGCTTGATGTCAGAAAGACAGACGAAAGACTTAGGGCAGCAGGTAAGTTCCTTGCAAAGTTTGATCCTGAGAGAATATTGGCAGTAAGTGTTAGGCTATATGGTCAGAAACCAGTTAAAAAGTTTGGAGAAATTACAGGAGCAAGATCAATACCTGGAAGATTTCTCCCAGGAACGATGACAAACCCATTAGTCAAGAATTTCTTTGAGCCAGATGTCCTTGTGGTTACAGATCCAAGGGCAGATCACCAAGCTATGAAAGAGGCAATTGATGTTGGAATCCCAATAGTCGCTCTTGTAGACACTGAGAACTTGTTAAGTTATGTTGACCTAGCAATACCAACAAACAATAAAGGAAGAAAAGCACTAGCTCTTATTTACTGGGTGCTGGCTAGAGAGGTTCTCTTTAACAGAGGCGACATAACAGCCAGAGAAGACTTTAAAGTTCCAGTAGAAGAGTTTGAAATGAGAATTGGTGGCGGTTAAACGCCTTTCAACATTTTAATTTCTTCGCCACTTCTTGTTCTATCGAAAATATCTTAACTTGAGAGATTCTATTCTTTTCGGTGAAGCTCATGGAACTAAAAGAAGCGATATCCAAAAGAGTGTCCATAAGGTATTATGATAATAGGGAGGTTGAAGAAGAAAAGATAAAATCCCTTATAGAGGCAGCAATAAGAGCACCAACTGCAAGTGCTCTGGAAAATTGGCTCTTTGTAATTTATAAAAGTGAGCAAGCAAGAAAAAGAATTCATGAAATAATGTTTGAATCTCACATTGAATATTATCAAGCGCAAGGATTACCAGAAGAAAAACTTGAGAAGCTAAAGTCAAAGATACTTGAAAATGGGATGTATAAAGCCCCTATGTATATTGGGGTTTTCATTGATAAGAGAATAGGGATTTTGAAAGATAGTAGATATAGTCAATTGGAATTTATATGGGCTATAGAGAGTGCTGCAGGTGCAATAGAAAATCTCATGCTCAAAGCTGTTGAGCTGGGCCTTGGAACATGTTACATTGGAGTAACAAGTTTTGATAAGTATCAGAAGGAACTTAGGGAGATGGCAGGCTTAGAAGATAACTGGTATCTTGTTGGGTTAATCCCTGTTGGTTATCCTAGTGAGAAAATTGCCCCAAGGAGAAGAAGAAAATCTCTTGATGCTATCATGAGAGTTGTCTAGTTATAAAGGGTTATTTTTAACGAAGATCTAAAGAAAGGGAGTGACAATGACCAAGTGGCTGAAAATCTTAGGCCTTTTGCTTCCAATTTTTACGTTTGGTGGTCTTGGCGTAGTGATCTATCTAAACCCTTGGTTTTCTTTTACTGAGAATGCTCTAAGTGATATGGGCTCTATTCATAATCCAATATCTTATGTATTTAACTCTTTAATGATTCTCGTTGGCTCTTTTGGGCTTTTGTTTGGAATTGAAACTGCTAGAAGAAAGTTAACTACTCCTCTGTTTCTGATTGGAATGTCATGTTTAATCTTTGTGGGGATTTTCCCCGAAGAGTATAGTCCACACTCCCTTTTTGCAGTTGCATTTTACTTGTTTATTTTTGCGGATATTTTTTATGGTGGTCTAAAAATGATTAAGAGAGGCATGAAATCTGGATTTCTATGGGTTCTTGGAAGTGTAACAGTGTTCTTTGTTATGTTGTATCTTACTGAAGTATTCAAAGGGCTTGCAATTCCAGAACTTCTGGGAGCAGTTTTTATAAATGCATGGATAATATTCTTGGCTTTAAATATTGAGAAATAACATGATATCTTGGTATTTTCTTAGGATTACCTTCTTTGTGAAGACTCCTTCCGAGAGGGAGGGGGTGCAAGCACTCTAAAAGCAAACACCGAAAGACTTAAATACTTTTTACTCTGCTGCATAGTAATGAGTGATGTCAATGTACTTAACGCAAAAGAATCACTTACGAGTGGACAAGAAGACTTACAAACTCCTTCGCACTTTAACTCACTTATCCAAAGACTTGTACAACCTCACCCTCTACGTGACTAGGCAACACTACGAGTTGAACGGTTCATTCCTACCATTCGTTAAAGCCTATCACTTGGTCAAAAACAGCATCCCCTACAAATTATTGCCAAGCCAAGTTGCCCAGCAAACCATGAAAATCGTGGAGAGAAACTACCGCTCATTCTTCAAACTTTTAAAGGAAAGGCAAAAAGGAACTACAATAGGCCAATTCGCCCGCCAAGGTTTTTGCCCAAGGACGGGCACTTTGTGTTAATTTTCCCCTACCAATCCTTCAAGGTTAAAGAGGATAGAGTGATCCTCACTCTCGGACGAAACTTTGCGAAAAAGTTTGGCGTAATGTACTTGGAAATTCCCCTCCCAAAGAATGTCAAGGGGCATAGAATAAAGGAAATCCGCATTTTGCCAAAGTATAACGCCTTGTGGTTTGAGGTTGAGTACGTTTATGAAGTCCAACCAGAAAAGAGGGATTTAAACTGTTCAAAGTACTTGGCCATTGATTTGGATGTCGATAATTTTGCAACTTGTGTAGACACCACCGGGACGGCCTTCATCGTTGAAGGCCGGTAGTTGAAGAGTTTTAACCAGTGGTGGAATAAGAAAAAAGCCAAGTTGCAAAGCCAATATGACAAACAAGGAGTAAAATTCGGCAGAAGGATGGCTCGGCTTTTGAGGAAGAGAAAGAACGTGATGAATAATTTTATGAATCAAGCCGTGAATTACATCATCAAGTACTGCTTGGAGAATAAAATCGGGAATATACTTATTGGAGAGTTGGAAGAGGCGAAGCAAAGGGCCTCCTTGGGGAAAGTGAATAATCAGAATTTTCAGTTCATTCCTTACGGCCTCTTCAAGCGAAAATTAAAGGCAAAGTGCGAGCGTTACGGGATTAATTACATCGAAGTTGATGAGGCTTACATTAGCAAGACGGACGCTTTGGCTTTAGAGCCTTTGGAAAAGAAGGAGAAGTATTGGGGGAAGAGGGTGAAGAGAGGCCTCTTTCAGTCTTCAACTGGAGTTTTAATTAATGCTGATGTGAATGATGCTTTGAACATTTTGCGGAAAGTAGCCGGCGATTCCCTCGTTGGGGGGATAGCTGGTAGTGGCCGTGTGAACCGGCCGGTGAGAGTGAGGGTTGTCCCGGTGAACTCTCACGAAGCCCCACCCGCAAGGGCGGGGCAGTTCACTGCCGCAAGAGCAATGTTTATAAACACAATACGGAATCTCGAACGGTGATCAAAAATGAACGTTTTTCAAAATACTCTTGAGTTGTTTGAAAAGTTTAAGCCAACCCCCCTAGTTAGGCTTTCCCTTTCAGATGAGAGGGGGGATGTATTTTGCCAAGCTAGAGTTCTTTAATCCTTTCAGCAGAAGCATAAAAGATAGAGCAGTTTTCAATCTTCTCATGAAGGCTCTTGACCGTAAAGACATCAACGGAACAAGGATTCTTTTTGAGGCAACTTCAGGCAACGTTGGAATATCAATGGCAGCAATGGCAAACATTTTGGGAATTGAATTCAGAGCATATCTCCCTAAACCGACACCAAAGAGCACACAAATCCTTCTAAATGTCCTAGGAGCAGAACTCATAAATACCGAATTCGAGACAATTGATCCGGCGATGATAGAATTTGTTAAAAAGGAAGCAGAGGAAGCTGGGGCGGTGAATTTAAACCAATTTGAAAACGATGACAACTTTGAGGCGCACTATAAATATACAGCTAGAGAAATTGAGGAACAACTTAAAAGTATAGGGAAGCAAGCTGATGTTATTGTGGCAGGAGTGGGAACATCAGGTCATATAGCAGGAATTGCTAAATACTTTAAGGAGCACTATAATACAAAAGTCATTGGAGTAGTCCCAGCCAAGGGGGAGAAGATACCAGGAATAAAAAGACTTGAAACGAGGCCTAAATGGTTTTTCCAAGTGGATATAGATCAAGTGGTCGAAGTTACCCAAAAGGAGGCCATTGAAGGTTCAATAAAAATTGCGAGGAGAGATGGATTGTTAATAGGACTGAGCTCTGGTGCAGTGGTCAAAGCTCTCGAAAAATTCCGCAATGAGTACAGCGGAACAGCAGTCTTGATTTTTCCTGACGATGGGTTTAAATATGTTGAGGCATTTGAGAGGTACTTGAGGGAGGATCAATGAAACTTGCAGTATATTTACTTTTTCTTCAATCGCTTTTCCTTTTGTATTATTCTGCTGAAGCTAGTGGAATTGAGAAGTCCATGCTTTTGAGTTTTGGACTCTTGAATTTTCTCCTTGCATGGGGTATAATTAAAGGAAAAAACCAAGCTGTGAAAGCTACCATAGTATACAAAGGGATAGACTTCTTTCTTGCCCTTTTAATGTTGATGGCAGGTTCTCTCTCCCAAGCTCTTAATGCTGGCATTGATTTGGTAATACTTCATGACTTAATTGGTCTTTTTGGCAGGAAAGAAGAGGGAGTCATGGAAGAAAATGAAACTTCTCATAATGTTTGATTTTCTCTAATGTGGGTACACTCCATGCTCCCATTGTTGTCGTGGAAAGTGCTGCTACAAAATTAGCAAAACGTCCAGCTTCTCTCAGTTCTTCTCTTGAGAACTCTAAAGTATATAGCTTGTTCATATATTTTAAACTGGCCAAAAGAGCTGCCATAAAGGCATCTCCTGCACCGGTAGTATCGAGAGGTTGAATTTCATAGGAGGGAATATCAACTTTAAGATCGCTGTGTAAAATGGTGCAACCTCTGGCACCTTTTGTTATTGCCACGAGAGCAAAGTTGAAATCATTTATCTCGATTCCATTTTTTTGGAGATATTCTAATTCAGTATCTCCTATTTTGACTATATTAGCAAGTTTAAGACCTCTTTCGATATCTTTGATCATCTCTTCTTCTCTTTCCCTCCAAAGATCAAGTCTTATATTAACATCGTAACTGATAGGGACTTTTCCTTTAGATCTTCTGAGCACTTCAAATATAGTGGATCTACTGGGTTCTCTTGCAAAGAGTACACTCCCAAAGTGAATGAGCTCTGCTTTTTCGATATTCACTTTTATATCTTGAGGTTTTATGTTAAAATAAGCCACTCCATCGTAAAGTATAAATTCTGGTTTTGCTCCTATGAGTTGAACAAAAACTATCCCAGTATGTTTTTCTGGATCTTTTGCTATATATTTGGTTTCTACTCCTTCTTTGTTGAGAGATTCGATGAGAAATTCTCCAAAGGGGTCATCTCCTACTTTACTTACCAACGCACTTTCTATTCCCAATCTGCTCAATCCAACACTAACATTGGCTGGTGCCCCTCCTGGATGTCTTTCAAATTCTTTTATGTTCTTTAACATTCCCTCTTCCTTTGCAATAAAGTCTATTAAAACTTCTCCTATCGAGATTATCATGTTATTGCCCCCTTTCTTAGGTAGTCATAAAGGTTTAAATCTCTTTGTTTATTATACTTAAAGTGAATAGTTTTTGATTATTTGTTTGAATTATTTGAGTCTCACTTAAAATGGGGGTTTCACCGCTTTTTTGTGGATGATTAATCAGAATATCCCCTAAAACTCATGTACAAGTTTGAGCAATAAGATATATATACTTTTAGTATATATCCATACCGAGGTGTTCCTATGAGTGTTAAGAAAATATGGTTTAGTTTTTTGTTGATAGGACTCTTGGCAGTGGCAGTTGTAGCAAGTGGATGTATTGGTGGAGAGACTACAACTACTACAACAACTACAACCCAAATCCAAGAGCAAATTACCCTGAAAGTGATAGGGCCTTGGTCTGGGGCCGAGTTTGATGCATTCAGGGAGGTTATTAAGGCCTTTGAAGCTGAGCATCCAAACATAAAAATTGAGTATAAGACTTATAGAGCTGAAGATCTTTCAACAATTCTACCCTTGCAATTTGAGTCAGGAGACACTCCTGCAGACATAATCTTCATGTGGGGATGGTTCATTGCGGACATGGCTAAAAAAGGCCATGTAATGGAACTTAATGAGGTCATTAATCCAGATGAATATGTTCCTGGGATTTTAGATACAACCACAGTTGATGGAAAGATTTATGGGGCACCATTCACAGCAGCAGCCAAGCCTGGTTTCTGGTATAGAAAATCCTTCTTTGAAAAACATGGATTAAAACCGCCTGAGACATGGGATGAATTTGTGGCATTGCTTGAACAAATAAAACAAATACCTGGGATAAAGGCACCAATAGTTAGTGGAGACAGTGTTGGATGGCCTATTTCCGATGTGACTGAGCACTTTATTCTGACTTTTGGGGGAGCAGAACTCCAACAAAAGCTCATAAATGGTGAAGTTAAGTGGCAAGATCCACAAGTAAGAAGCATATTTGAGGAGAGACTCGTCCCACTGCTGAATGCTGGTTATTTCAGCGATCCAATAGAGTGGACATCCGCTGTAGACCTCTGGTGGAAGGGAGATTATGCACTCTACTTTATGGGGACTTGGCTAACTGGAATGGTAGAAGATCCAACAGACTTGGGTCTTATATCGTTACCTGGTGTTAAGGCTATGGTGCTTGCACCGGATTACTTCATGGTACCAAAGTACACAACCCATCCGACTGAGGCATTAGAACTTGCTAAGTTCCTAGCCACAGAAGGACAAAGAATTCACGTTGGAACCAGCTCTGGAAAGCTTGCAACATGGAAAGAAGTTACAATAGATGATTACTGGGAACCTATGAAGGACGTTGCCAAAATTGTTACTAACGTTGAGTCAGCACCTGATTTGGATGATAGCGTTGGAGGAGAATGGCAAAAAACATTCTGGGATCAGCTAAAACTTCTATGGGTACAACCAGATAGATTGGATGATGTTCTAAAGACGCTTGATGAGAAGTTCCCAAAAGAATGAAAGGGGGATCCTAATGAAAAGGCCTAAGTCTTTGGTTTCTCTCTTTTTCCTTTTACCAGCTTTGATTTTAATGGTCCCATTCGTGATATACCCTGTATTCAAGACTATATATCTTAGCTTCTTTTTTGGTGATGAATTTGTAGGGTTAGAAAATTATAAAAACGTGCTTTTAAGTTCTGATATTGTAAATCTTGAAAGATTTCCTACCAATTCTCCCCCTTGGGGAGCTCTTGTGCATAATGTGGTATGGATAGTGATTCATCTTCCAGTCACTGTATTTTTGGGATTAGGAATTGCTCTCTTATTAAGAAAGAAGGAGGTTAAAGGGAGTTCCATAGTCAAATCAATAGTTTTCTTGGGAATGGTAATTCCTATGATTGTTGGAGGTTTAATCATTCGCTTCCTTTTTGAGGAAGGTGCTGGTGTTGTACCAGCCATATTTAAGGCATTGGGAATTGAAAGATTGGCGATCACTTGGACAGCGTATCCACAGACTGCATTATTCGCAGCTATTCTAGGGTCAATATGGATATGGACAGGTTTTAGCATGTTAATGTATTCGGCAGGGTTGGCTTCAATACCTAGGGATTATTACGAGGCGGCTTTGATAGATGGTGCTAGTAGATTTCAGATTTTTAAAAATGTAACATGGCCTTTGTTAAAGCCAATAACAATAGTAATAGTGGCAATGACTCTCTTGTGGGATCTTAAGATATTTGATATCGTTTACGTGGCTACAGGAGGAGGACCAGGTGGGGCTTCAATGGTTCTTGCACTTCAAATGTGGGATTACTTTGCAAGAGCTCTCAATTACAATTATGCGGCAGTAGTGGCAGTATTATTGACTACACTAACTATCATACCTGCCCTATGGCTAATTAGGAGGAGGGAGTAAAGATGGATATCCCAAAATACAAACTCAGAAAATATATAGTTTCAACTAGTATCGCATGGTTTTTAGGTTTGATTTGGTTAATACCATTCATAGGGGTGTTAATGGCTTCAATAAGGCCTTATACAGAAATTGTAGGTGGATGGTGGCACTTTAGTCCATTTACTATAACTCTAAAGAATTTCGTTAATGCTTTTAATCATCCAATGTTTCCTATAAGTGAAGGTCTAAAGAATTCTCTGATAATAGCAATTCCATCAACAATTATACCTCTTTTAGTGGCTGCATTGGCTGCATACGCTTTTGCAAGATACAGTTTTCCTATAAAACACTATCTTTTTGCTTTTATAATTTTCTTAATGGCCTTACCTCAGCAGATGACCATAGTGCCATTGTACTTCCTTCTTAGGAATCTCCATCTGTTAAACAAATTCCAAGGGTTAATACTTGTGCATTCAGCTTGGGGGTTGGCATGGATAATATTTTTCATGAGAAATTACTTTTCAATGCTTCCAACAGATGTTGAAGAAGCTGCAAAGATAGATGGGGCCTCTGATTTTAAGATATTTTATAAAATAGTTCTTCCAATGGCACTACCAGGACTAATTTCGGCAGCAATACTCCAATTCACATGGGTTTGGAGCGACTTCTTCCTTGCTTTAGTCTTCTTACAGAATCCGGAAAAATACGTAGCTACACAAAGACTTCCATTACTTAGAGGACAGTATTTTGTTGATTGGGGGGTATTAACAGCTGCATCAATCATGGTCTTACTCGTCCCATTGCTTGTGTATGCACTTTTCCAAAAGTATTACATAAGTGGTATGATAGGATGGTCAACAGAAAAGTGAAAGGAGGGATGAAAAATGTTTGAAGTGACAAAATTTGGAGGAGAAGGAAAGAGGCTTGAAGACTATGTAGAAATAATAGGTGAAAAAGCTTTATATGAGCTTAAAGAGAAGGCAGAAAATCTCAAAGGCAAAAGCTTTGTTCATGTTAACTCCACTTCCTTTGGTGGAGGTGTTGCGGAAATTTTGCATAATCTGGTTCCGTTAATGAGGAACATTGGACTTGATACAAAATGGTTTGTTATTGAGGGAACGAATGAGTTTTTTAATGTCACAAAGAGCTTTCATAATGCTCTTCAAGGAAACAAAGACCTCAGGCTAACTGAGGATATGAAATCTTTATACATAGAAATCAACAAAAGGAATGCTCAAGAGTTTGATCCTAGTGCTTTTGATTATCTCCTAATACACGACCCTCAACCAGCACCATTAATAGAGTTCTATGAGAAAAAACAACCCTGGATATGGAGATGTCACATTGACTTAAGCGATCCCAATATGCAATTCTGGAAGTTTTTAAGAGGGTTTGTGGAAAAATACGATCGTTATATATTTCATATGGAAGAATATGTTCGAGAGGATTTGGAAAAGGAAAAAGTAGTCATAATGCCTCCCTCAATTGATCCCCTTAGTGAAAAGAATAAAGAGTTAAGCGAAAATGAGATTCTAAAAACTCTCGAAAAATTTGATGTGGACCCAGATAGACCAATATTGACTCAAGTGGCTCGTTTTGATCCCTGGAAAGGCGTTTTTGATGTCATTGATGTCTATAGAAAAGTTAAAGAGAAAATACCTGATGTACAGCTTTTACTGGTTGGAGTAATGGCTCATGATGACCCAGAAGGGTGGATATACTTTGAAAAAACTCTAAGAAAAATAGGGGAGGACTACGATGTCAAGGTGCTTACGAATCTCACTGGAGTTCATGCAAGGGAAGTAAATGTTTTTCAACGAGCAAGTGACATAATCTTGCAGATGTCCATAAGGGAGGGATTTGGTCTAACAATTACAGAAGCGATGTGGAAGGAGAAGCCAGTGATTGGAAGAGCAGTTGGAGGGATAAGACTTCAAATAGTCGATGGTGAAACAGGATTCCTTGTAAAGGATATTAATGAGGCTGTTGAAAAATCGATTTATCTTCTTAGACATCCAGAAGTAGCTAAGACTATGGGAGAAAAGGCAAAGAAGAGGGTTAAAGAAAACTTCATTATAACAAAACATCTTGAGAGATACCTTGATATCCTAAACTCTTTTTAACTTGACTCTTAATATTTTTAGGTGACGAAAATGGAGATACATCCTGAAATCTTACATGCGTTGAGTGAAATTGGATTTACAAAATATGAAATCTTGACTTACTGGACACTCCTTGTTCATGGCCCAAGTACTGCGAAGGAGATTTCTTCCAAAAGCGGTATTCCTTACAATAGGGTTTATGACACTATTTCATCTCTTAAAATTAGAGGCTTCGTAACTGAGATCGAAGGAACTCCTAAAGTTTATGCGGCATATTCTCCAAGAATAGCCTTTTTTAGGTTCAAGAAAGAACTTGAGAGTATAATGGAGAAACTAGAAAGTGAGCTTAAAAAGTTCAAACGTGAGGAACAGAGACCAGCAATATGGAGGAGTCAGAGCTTTGAAGAAGCTCTTGAGATGTTCAGAGAAACTCTCAAATCAGCAAAAAATGAAGTTATAGTAGTGACTCCTAGTGAGTTTTTTGAAGATATACAAGAAGAACTATTAAAAACCCTTGAAAAAGGAGTAACAGTATCTCTTTATATTGATAGAATACCTAACCTCTTGGAATTTGAAGGAGCAGGAAACCTCTTTGTTCGACAGTTTTATAAATTAAACCATTTGATTGGTATGTCTGATGGCAAAGAAGTGGTTAATATTCAAAATGTGAGTTTTAGACCAAGTTTTCCACCAAGCTTTAAAGCTACCTATCCGGAGGTAATATTCTCCCAGTATAGCCTCATAATTGAGATTTTCAAGGAGTCTTCATTAGAGAGGGAGTACATAGCTAATCCACAGGATATCAGATTCTTTGCAATGTTCCATGCTTCAGACTTTGTTAAGAGACATATAGACTCTACTCCTATAATGGCAGAGATTATCGGCAGAAACGTAAAAACTGGTGAAATAGAGAACATCTATGGGAATGTCGTAGGATATACACTATCTTTTAGAAAAGCTGTTAGCAATATTCATTTGGAGACGGAAAAGGGTATAGTAAAAGTAGGAGGTATCTTTGCTGTCATTGAAGATTATGAAAGCACGGACATAAAATTTATGATAGGGTGAGTTGAATGGCAGAGGTAAAACTCATTGGCGTATGGAAGAAGTTTGAAGACGTTGTGGCTGTTAGGGACATAAATCTGGAAGTTAGAGATGGGGAGTTTGTAATACTCTTAGGTCCAAGCGGTTGTGGTAAGACAACAACGCTTAGAATGATTTCAGGTCTTGAAGAACCTACTAAGGGAAAGATATACATTGGTGAAAAACTCGTGGCTGATTCAGAGAAGGGTATTTTTATTCCTCCTAAAGATAGGGATATTGCAATGGTTTTTCAAAGCTATGCATTATATCCTCATATGACTGTTTACGATAACATTGCCTTTCCATTAAAGTTGAGAAAGATTCCTAAGCAGGAAATTGATGAACGTGTAAGAGAAGTTGCTGAGATGCTGGGATTAACAGAGTTGCTCAAGAGAAAACCAAGAGAGCTCTCTGGTGGTCAAAGACAGAGAGTGGCTTTAGGAAGGGCTATTGTAAGAAGGCCTCAGGTATTCCTTATGGATGAACCTCTCTCAAATCTTGATGCAAAGCTTAGGGTCAGGATGAGAGCAGAGTTAAAGAAATTGCAACGTCAACTTGGAGTGACTACTATTTACGTGACTCATGATCAAGTTGAGGCCATGACAATGGGAGATAAAATTGCTGTTATGAACAATGGTGCTCTGCATCAAGTGGGCACTCCAACTGAAATTTATAATAAACCTGCAAATATGTTTGTTGCTGGGTTTATAGGTTCTCCACCAATGAACTTTTTAGAGGCTACCGTAAGTGAGGATGGATTTGTAGACTTTGGAGCATTTAGACTCAAACTATTAGATGACATGTTTGAGTTGATTCAAGAGGAAGGCTATGTTGGTAAAAGCGTTATATTTGGCATAAGGCCGGAAGATATCTATGATGCGCTATTTGCACAAGTGAAGGTTCCAGGAGAGAACATGGCCAAGGTTTTTGTAGACATTATAGAAAATCTAGGGGGAGAAAAGATTGTTCACTTAAAAGCTGATGATTTGATGTTTATTGCTAAATTCCCACCTGAATCTTTAGTCAAAGAGGGACAAGAGATCGATATTGTTTTTGATATGAAGAAGATTCACATATTTGATAAAACAACACAAAAGGTAGTACTTTAAGATTTTTTTCTTTCCTTAAATTTTAAAAACAGTTCATGCTTATCTGGGCATAAGGTGATGTGGTATGCTTGCCGTTGTAACCTTTACAGACCCACGAAAGACGTCTCTTTCCATAGAAAGAGAAAATGCTCTTCTTGAGAAACACAAAAAACTTGTAAAAGACTTGGAAGATTCTGGATTTAGGGTTTTTGATGTTAATAGAGCTCTTGGAAAATATGAATCCTTGAAAAATGGTAAAAACTTCGGAATAGATGATAAAGATGAAGTAATTAGAGCCTCTGAACTTATAGGATCCCAGCACATCAGTGGCATTATTCTTGGTCTATGGCATTGGACTGAGAGCAATCTTGTAACTCTCTTAGCAAAAGAAACAAATAAACCACTTCTTTTATATACCGATGATGATCCAGCGTGGGCTGGAACTACTTGCATAACATCTGTTGGTGCCTCTCTTTGGGAAAGTAATGTAAATTACTATGCTTTGCACCATACAAGGCTTAAGGGCAATGTTGAAAAAGTAAAAGCCTGGGCAAGGGCTGTTGAGGCCATTTCGAAGCTTTCTAGAAAATCTTTACTTTTGTGGGGGGCTCCATATACCCTTGGAATGGAGCATCTTATGGATGATCTCCCAAGGCTGAAACGGTTCGTTGGGGACTTTCTTCTTTTTGATCAATATCTTATAATTAAAAAGGCGGATTCAATGTTCAGTGATGAGAAAGAAAGGATTCGTGTTGAGGAGTTTTTTGATTGGATCCACAAAAACATGGATATTAAATACGATGACACAATGTTAACACCAGAAGTCTTAAGGAGACAAATAGCAATATATCTAGCGGCTAAGGATATATGGGAGGAATATAAAGGAGAAACTGCTGCAGTCTCTATAAAATGCCAGCCAGAACTAAGCGAAGTTTATGGTGTTACAGCTTGTCTAATTCCAGCACTCTTCCCATTCAATAGAGATGCAAAGGGTGAAAAACCGGTTATTCCAGCCACGTGCGAGGGGGACATAAAAGGAACAATAAGCTCGGCTTTGCTTTTCTACTTAAGTGGGAAGCCACCTCTCTTTGGTGACATAAAATATGTTGATGATGATGTTGTACTAGTAGCTAATTGTGGAGCCTCCTCTCTATACTATGCAGATCTTAGTGAAGAGCCTGAGAAAAACTTGAAAGCTACTACTATTCAGCCTCAATGTCAAGGTGCAAGTGGGGGGGCCTTAACATATAGAACTCCATCAACACTATTAACTTTTGCAAGACTCATAAGAAAAGCAGGGGAATACTATCTTCTCTACTTCATTGGAGAAAGTCTTGAAATAACTGATGAAATGGAGTCAAAGCTACGGTGGGGAAAACAATGGCCGCATACAGCCATAAAGAATCCTCTCGACAAAGAGAAGTTCTTGAATGTTATGGGTGCAAACCATCTCTCTGCAGTTCCAGGGGATTTTAAGAGTGAAATAGAATTTGTGGCAAAACTTTGGGGGGTTAAGGCTATAGATCTAGGGAATGAAAGGGATGTGGAGTTGTTTTTGCAGTCTCTCTGATTTTAATTTTGAGGTGATAGGATGTCAGTTATTTTATCTTACAATGGAGCTTTTGTGGTTACCAGAGAAAATGGGGATATGAAAGGAACCTATGATGGCTTTTACATCTTTGATACACGCTTTTTGAGGGGAGTTAGACTCAAGTTAAATCATCATAGTGTGCTTATTGGGGCTGCTCAGGAAGGTCCAAGAAAAGCGTATTCTCATTTTTCAATAGGGGACAGAGCAGTTTTACTGAGAAAAAGAGAGATAAGAGATGATTGGACTTATAGGGAGGAATTTCAGCTATATAACACATCAAGAGAGATCATAGAGCTTAGGATAGAGTACACATTTAAGGTTCCCATTGAGGATGTCTTTGAGGTTAGAAAATTTGGGGGGGAGAAAATAAAACGACGAGTCAAACGATCTTTCAAAGAGGAAAGCGAGTATCTCTATTTGGGAAAGGATAAAATTGAGAGAAATTTAAAACTAAGAACGAATCTTCGAAGAGAAAAGAACATGTTATTTGCTGAAGTGACTTTAGAACCTCTTCAGAAGGAGATTTTCTATGTTGAGTTTTCTCCTCGAATCTCAAGAGATCGGTTAGATGTTTTTCTTACTGAAAAAAGTCTTAACTTGCCTAATGTAGTCTCTACAAACATGACTTGGTTGGATAGGGTCTTTGAAAGGGCAGTAGAGGATTTGGTTGCTTTAACAGCATACACAAACCATGGCATGGTTCCATTTGCAGGGATCCCTTACTATGCTTGCCCATTTGGAAGAGACAGTATCATAACTTCTTGGTTCTTACTTCCATATTATCCCCAATATGCCCAAGGCACATTAAGGTTCTTTGCAAAGATCCAAGGAAAGAAGTTTGATCCACTTAATGAAGAAGAACCTGGTAAGATCCCTCATGAATTTCGTTTTGGAGAGCTTTCTCATGCAAAGAGAATTCCCTTTGCCCCTTACTATGGAACTGTAGATGCCACCCCACTTTACATCATCCTTGCTTCAGAATATCTACAGTGGAGTGGAGATAAGGACCTCATAGAAAAGCTTAAACCTAATTTAACAGCTGCTGTTGAGTGGATTCTGAGAAAACTAGAGGAGGGAGGAGGGTATATAAGATATAAGGCAGGGATGTTAGCAAATCAAGGATGGAAGGACTCAAAGGAGGGGATCCCTACTGAAAAAGGTCTTCCAACAAAGCATCCTATTGCCTTGGTTGAAGTTCAAGGGTATGCCTACAAAGCTCTAAGAGATGCTGCTTTACTTGAACTTACTTTCCTTGATTCAAAGATGCTCGAAAGAGAAGCTAAAAAATTAAAGAAACGCTTTAATAAAGACTTTTGGACTGGGAACTTCTATGCTTTGGCTTTAGATGGTGAAAATAACCCATCTAAAGTCGTATCTTCAAACGTAGGCCATCTATTGTTCACTGGCATAGCTAAGTATGAAAAGGAGATATCTGAAAGACTATTCGAAGAGGATATGTTTTCTGGATGGGGCATTAGAACTTTAAGTTCAAAAGAAGAGGCCTATAATCCATTCAGTTATCATAATGGGAGTATATGGCCTCACGACAATGCAATAATAGCTCTTGGACTTTCCTTGAGAAGAGAAAAAGAAAAGGTGAGAATACTTTCTGAGGCCGTGCTTAAAGCTGCAAAGCTTCTTCCCAATGCTCAACTCCCTGAGCTTTATAGCGGGCTTGACAGTGAGTACCCTCTCCTTTGTCCACGGGCAAATGCTCCTCAAGCTTGGAGTGCAGCAAGTGTTTTTGCATTTCTTACAGCGTTATTGGGTCTAAGAGTGGATGAAAAGCTCATTGTAGATCCCTCTTTGCCAGAGGGTATTAGAATCACTACTCGGGTCATATTTAGAGGGAAGTCGCACTGGATTAAAGCTAAGGATAAGGAGGTTGTTAGACTTGAAGGGAGAATCTTTTGAGAAACTGTTTAGAATTGAGGGAAGGAACATCCTAGTGGAACCACCTGAAAAACTTCCACGACCAATTATCTCACCTTCAGAGGAAGGTTTTGATTCAAGGAATACATACAACCCAGCTGTTATCAAGGAGAGAGATAGTATTGTGATGCTATACAGGGCCGAGTCCAAAGATGACAAGATTACAGGCAGGATTGGACTTGCAATAAGCGAAGATGGAATTAACTTCTTACAACATCCCGAACCTGTCATAGAGCCCGAATACAAATGGGAAAGTGCAGGAGTAGAAGATCCTCGAGTTGTAAAAGTTGGAAAGACATATTACATGACCTATACAGGTTATGATAGAAAAACTGCCAGATTATGCTTGGCTACATCAAAGAACCTCTTAACATGGAAGAAACATGGGCCGATATTTGGAGATTTCAAATATGAGAAAAACAATATTGAAGGGTGGACAAAAAGTGGATCAATACTGCCTGAGAAGCTTAGAGATGGAGAGTTTAGAGGTAAGTATATTATGTATTTTGGAGATTCCCACATTTGGATGGGAGTTTCAAAAGACTTAATAAACTGGGAATACATAGAGGAGCCAGTTCTTTCTCCTAGAAAAGAAAATTTTGATAATGTTTTAGTAGAACCAGGCCCGCCCTTAGTTTCTATGGATGAAAAAATACTCTTGATATACAATAGTGCTGGCAAAGAAGAAGGAACATTAAAGTACAGAGTTGGGGCAGCGATCTTTAGTAAGGATGATCCAAGAGAGGTTATTGCACGAACTGAGAATCCTATAATGCTTCCAGAGTATGAATGGGAGATATGGGGTTATGTTAATAATGTGGTTTTCCTAGAAGGCATGGTTGAACATGATGGAAAAATCCTCCTCTACTATGGGGGAGCTGATAGATACATAGGTTTGGCATATTGGACAACAGACTTATAAAATACTATAACTCACTAAAACACGATGAAAATGAGGTGGAGAAGTGTAATCTTAGTATTTCCTTTAGCTTTCTTGGTACTCTTTTTCTATTTCCCTTTAACTAGTATATTAAAGGAAGGCTTGTGGGAGAATGGATTTACATTAAGGTATATTCTCCAAGTACTTTCAAACAGCTATCATAGGAGGGTTATATTTTTCACATTTTGGCAAGCATTGGCTTCTACACTCTTGACACTCCTTCTTGGTTTTCCAGGGGCTTACATATTTGCAAAATACGAATTTCCTGGAAAAGGTATTCTAAAAGCCATCCTGACCGTCCCCTTTGTGATGCCAAGTATTATGGTTGCTTTAGGATTTATTCTCCTTTTTGGCCGCGTGGGAATCATAACTCAGATTTTAGGAAGGGATTTGGGGATCCTTTACTCCTGGAAGGCCATAATTCTTGCTCATGCATTTTACAATTTCCCTGTTGTTGTTCGAATGGTCTCTTCCCTTTGGCAGCGCATAAATCCTCATTATGAGGAAGCTGCAATAAGCCTTGGGGCAAGAGGTTTCACACTCTTTAGAAAAGTAACTTTACCAATGCTCATGCCCGCTATTTTTGCTTCTTCTATGTTAACATTTGTTTTCTGTTTTCTAAGTTTTTCTATCCCCCTTATTCTAGGTGGATATCAGTATGCTACTATAGAGGTGGATATTTTTACCTCCATAATGACACTCCTTGATTTTAAGACTGGCGCTGCACTAGCAATAATCCAAATTTTCTTAAGCCTCATTTTTATGTATCTCTACCTTAAAAGTTTGGACTTATATGCAAAAGCTGAGAAGCAAAAAGTGTTCAGAGAACCTGTTTACTTAACATTTAAAAAGCTAATAAGTGTGAGAGGTCTGTTGATAATCTTTTATTCTCTTGTGGTTTTTCTATTTATATTATCCCCTCTTCTTGCTGTTATTTATCATTCTTTCACATATGGGGGTGGTTTCACACTCGAATGGTACAAAAGAGTTTTTTCTCCTGAATATAATCCTATATTTGGTGCAAATAGCATAACTGCAATTAGGAACTCTCTTCTGTTTGGGTTTTCTGCAGTAGTTCTATCAACGCTCTTAGCCCTGAGTATAGCATACATTATGTATAGATGGAGGTTTAAAGGCAAAAATTTCTTTGATGCTATTGTAATGCTCCCCCTAGCTTCTTCGGCAATTACACTTGGATTAGGATACATAAGAGCTTTCCATAAGCCTCCACTTGAGTTTCTTGGTACATGGTATTTAATAGTCTTTGCTCATACAATAATAGCCTATCCGTTTGTTCTAAGATCTGTTTCCACTAGCCTGAAAAAAATAAATCCAAACTTAAAGGAAGCTGCAATGAGTCTGGGAGTCAATGAACTTGGAGCGTTTCTAAAAGTTGAGCTTCCATTAGCATTTGGTGGGATAATTGTTGGGGCCATATTCGCTTTTGCAATGAGTATAGCTGAACTTGGAGCTACATACATGATTTATAGACCAGAATATACCACAATCACAATAGCAATTTATAGATTCTTAGGGTCTCGACAATTGGGTCCGGCTTCGGCAATGTCTGTACTCTTAATATTGGTTAGCACGATAGCTTTTATAGTCATCGAGAGAACGGGTGAAGAGATATGGTAAGGGTTAGGCTTGAAGGGATAAAAATGTCTTGGGAAGATTTTCGGCTTGAGATTCCCCATTTAGAGGCAAAAGCAGGAGAGTTCTTGACTCTTCTTGGGCCAAGTGGTTGTGGAAAGACCACAACGCTAAGAATAATCGCTGGTTTCGAAAGGCCGGAAAAAGGGGCAGTTTACTTTGGCGAGAGACTTATGAATAATGTTCCACCATATGAGAGGAATATTGGTATAGTTTTCCAAGACTATGCTTTGTTTCCCCATATGAATGTTTTTGATAATATAGCATTTGGGTTAAAAGTTAGGAAGATCCCTAGGAATGAAATAGAGAAAAGAGTGGTCTGGGCACTTGAATTAGTAGGACTAAAAGGCTTTGAGAAAAGATATCCAGAACAGCTTAGCGGAGGCCAACAACAAAGAGTGGCCTTGGCCAGAGCTCTGGTAATAGAACCCCAAGTTCTTCTTCTGGATGAACCTCTCTCAAATCTTGATGCAAAGATTCGTGAGAGACTTAGAGGTGAGATAAAGAGAATTCAGCGGGAGCTTGGGATAACCACAATTTATGTTACTCATGATCAAGAGGAAGCAATGGCAATAAGTGATAGAATTGCGGTGATGAATATTGGAAAAGTTGAACAGATTGGGACTCCATTAGAACTCTATTATAATCCAAAAACTGAGTTTGTAGCTCAGTTTCTTGGACTATCAAACATCTTAGAACTTAGAGCTGTAGATGGAGAAGCGTGTCTTGGAGAACTTTGTTTCAATGTTGGAAGAGAAGGAAAGGTGAAGATATTTTTTAGACCTGAAAGTGTGTATATCGAAGAAGGAAAAACCGGTGAGATTGTGAGTTATGAGCTTTCGCCTGGTAGAATAAGATTTAAAATCGATGTAGAGGGAAAAATAATAATAGCAGAACGCTTTCTAAGTGAAATTCCATTCTCTATCAAAAATCTACCAAAAAGAGTGGGAGTGAGAGTAAAGCAGTTTTCAATAATTGGATAAAAGAAAAAGATCACGCACGAGCCTTTATTATCTCTTCTGGACTTTTTCCTTCTACCATAAGTGCGGTCCACTCTTTGATCCAGCGTTCAAAGTTTTCTTTGATGTAAGTTGGCTCGAGAGTCACTGGCTTTATCTCGTTTGGTTGTACTGCGTATTCAAAGACTTCTGGAAGTTTAACATTTGGATTCACTGGATACATCCATTGGTTAGTGGGAATTGCACTCTGGAACTCTTCAGTGAGCATAAATTCTATGAATTTCTTTGCTAACTCCCTGTTCTTCGCTCCTTTTATTATCCCGGCTCCTTCTATTTGCATGTAGTTGCCTTCTTCGAATGCTATGGCCTTTACATAGGTTATGTTGTCATAGTAAACTGTTGCGGCGGGAGATGTCGCATAGCTAAGCACAAGAGGAAATTCACCGTTCATAAATGCTGTCCAAGCTTCTGTCCATCCCTTAACTATGTAAACATCATTATCCTTAAGCTTTTGCCAGTAATAGAGGTATCCGTCGTCACCATAAACTGCTATTGTCCATAGTAGAAACGCTGCACCAGGAGAACTTGTTCTTGGGTCTTCAATAACAAGTTTGCCTCTCCATTCTGGTTTTGTAAGATCTTCAAGACTCTTTGGTGGGTTTTGGATCATGTCTTCTCTATAGTTTATTGCTATGTAGCCATAGTCGTAAGGAGTTAGATGGAATGTTGGATCAAATATTAGGTTTTCGGGAATGAGTTTTATGTTCTCCGGTTTATATGTCTCTAGGACTCCTGCCTCGATAGCTTTTGCCAAAAGGCTGTTATCTATGCCTATAACTAAGTCCGCCCTTGGACTGTCTTTCTCTAGGATAAGCCTGTTTAGTACCTCTCCAGCATCCCCAATAAGCTGTAGTTCAACTTTAACTCCATATTTCTCCTCGAACTTTGGAATTACTTCGCTTGCAAGATATTCAAAGCTGTCGTACGAGTAAATAACGAGTTTTTGCTCTTCTGTCTGGGTTGGTTGTGTTTGTTGGTTGATGCATCCCAGTGCTGTTGCTATAAGTACAAGACTTAAAATAATTGCAAGCTTCTTCATATCCTTCACCTAAAACCGATTTTTATATGTACATAACCTTGTTCTGGAAGTGATTTAAAAACCTTCCTCATCGCAAACTTTATAAATCCAAATCCACTCATGTTAAAACAGCTACATGCGGTGGTAGTCTAGCCTGGTCTAGGACACCGGCCTTCCAAGCCGGTGACCCGGGTTCGAATCCCGGCCACCGCACCAAGTTAATTTTTAGGTACTTTCTGTTCTCTAAACTCTTAAATATTAGGGGATTCACTTATTTCTTGGTGAGATTAATGTGTGGACTCACAAAAGAAAAGCTTGCTCAACTTTTGAAAGAGGCTGAAAGGGCGCATGCTGAATATGAAAAAAAGCTTGGAAAGAGAGATGAAAACTGGCCCGAGTGGTATGCGGAATATATAATAGAAAAACTCAAAAAGGAAAAAATTAACCAAAAAGATCTCCTATAATCTCCACGATCCTGTACACTTTTATCACTATCTTCACCACAAAGATCCTTAGAGTTCTCCCAAACCCGACACCGCTGTATCTTATCTCCCCCATCTTCAATGCATTTACTCCCGTGCTCGCAGGGTCTTCTGAGTTTATGATTCTTCTTGCAACGCCTTCATTTGTCCATACCCTCATCGTGGGGTTTGAAATTTTGCCTTTTGAAAATTCCATTATATAACCCCCTTCTGTCACAACGCCTATATTGAGGATGCTTTCGTTTTCAAGCGTTATCTCAAGGTCTATCCTCTCATTTCCAGCTATCCTTTTAATGAATCCGGGCATATTATCGGCATTTTCGTTGTATGTGGGAACATACTCTCTTAGAAGGTCAAAGAGTGTTTGCTCTTCGACGACTTCAATGGGTTTGGGCTCAAGCTCATTTATGCCTCCTGTGCTTATCATGAGCCCCATTATATTGTACTCAACGAACATTTCTGCATCTCCTGACCATTCAACCTCAATGAGGTTTTCTTCTCCTAGAATCCTCTCATCCACAAGATACACAAGTTCATAGGCATCCAAATCCGGTTCCTCATCATATGCAATGATGGGCTCGATTAGCTCTAACTCCAACTCGTTCTCATTTACGTAGAGTTTTATATTCTCAAGGAAATACTCTCCATATTCAATAACCACAGGAGTTGCTTCAACGAGTATGCTCACATAAGGCTGGTTGTTCGGATCGAGCTTTATCACTTTCAAAAACTCCTCATCCAGATCCCAAGAAATTTGTCCGGTTCTTTTGGCAGTCTCTCTTGGGGGCACCGTCTGCTTTACGGGATCTTTTATCGCTTTATCAAGGGCTGTTTCTGTCCTTTCTCTATTTCCATGGTCGGAAACCCAGAATATCAGCTGCTCGTTTTTGTTCATTTTTTTGCTTACATTTATAATAGCCTCAAAAAGAGCCTTTTTTGTACCGGGTCCATCTACATAAGTTGGCACATTTGTGCCATCAGGCATGGTTTTTCCATTTCCTGCTAGAGCTATTATATTCTCATCGGTAAACCCCTGCTTTTTAAGTGCTTTATATGCTCTATCTAGGTTGTTCCAGTGTCTTTTGCTGTCAGCATCCCCAGCAAAAAGGATGGCATGCTTACTTGCCACATTCGAACCGTCAGCTTTCTTTCCTATCTTTATACTGTCGCCCTTCCCAATCGAAGTGTACTGAGGAGTTTCCTTGAAGCCCAACCCGTAAGGGCCACGTGCATCCTGTTGCTCGGCCCTTTTGGCCATCTCTTTCATTGTGGGAGCATCTCTACCCGTCCTTTCTAACTCCTCTCCGACCTCCTTTGGGTAGTAGCCTTCGGGCCTGGTAAATCCCCTTTTACTCATTTCAGGCCAACTGGCTGGCGTGTAGCCATCAGCAAGGCCCCAAGATGTTTCATCATGCTTAGAAGCACTCAAAAAGGCCGCATCCCCCGTTCCTTTTAACTTTTCTTTAAGGTCGTCAATCATTCCTCCACCAAAGCATTGGTTGAAAATGAAGACCATATTTGCGTAGCCCGTTCTGTTGGCTATCCACATCTTCATCATGTTCGCGAGTTGCCAATCGTAGACGTAGCCTCCAGAGCTTGTCACAATGCTGCTCGCGTACTCATCCGGCTGGTCGTGGAAGTATGAACATTCCTCAGAATAGAGAACTGCTGGAGTGGTTTTAACTTCTATGAGTACTTTTCCTTTTCCGGAATTTATTATGTATCTGCCTGGTTTGCTTATCTTTATAGAACCAGAGCCAATTGCGGTGTTAGGTAAAATATCATTGTATTCCTCTAAATTCACGTCTACAGTTATCTCGCTCAGTGGAGAGCATTCGTTGTGGGTGTAGAGAAGTATCTTGGAAATATAACCCATTCTCCCCTTTAGAGTATCCCAGTCATAGTATATCATGGAAATATCTCCACTTTTACTTTCATGACCTGTGTGGACTATTTTATATTTCCCTACTATATCAGCATACCCGTTCCATCCATCATCCATGTCTTCGTTAAGAGAAACACCTAGAAGATAAACGGTTACTTGGATTGCAGGAGAGCCTGGAGGATCGAAATGTGCAGCAACTGAAGACAACATTAAGCTTAAGCTGAGTATTAAAGTCAACAATACCCACCATTTTTTCATTACTAATACCTCCTTTACCTGTGCACCAAAATCGGAAGATTGAAAAGATCTCCATCAAATTATTAGTGGATTTAGAAAAGAGACTGTATAAGTAATATCTCATTACCTTCTAAGAATCCTCACCAAGGCTCAAGTAGTATAAAACAGTGAAATTAAGAAGAATATTTCAAAGGTTTTTCCGAAGTTTTGTTGCCAGCTCTACGATTTTTCTTGCTCTTTCTGCATCAATTTCATTTTTAGTTTTTCCCTCTTTTTTTATCCAAGTCCCTATTATGAATCCATCCGCGTATTTCCACAGTTTTGGTAAATTCTCATAAGTTGTTCCGGAACCTACCAAAACTGGAACACTTGAGAGTTCTTTGGATATCTTAAGCTTTTCTAAATTTACTTCGTTGCCAGTTCTCTTGCCGCTTATTATCACAGCATCAGCCAGACCTCTTTCAATAGTGTCGTTTAAAGCCTCTTCAAAATCTCCAAAGTGGTAAGCATGTTTGACGTGAACATCAGCAAAAATTTTGATTTTCGATGGCAAGAGTTTTCTGAGGTTTGCAAGTTCATGAGCCGCTCCCTCGATTATTCCTTGGTCTGTATAAGCTACACCACTTAAGACGTTGACTCTTATAAAATCGGCTTTTACAGCATAAGCTATGGAATAAGCCGCTATAGCATCGTTTCTGAGGACATTTATACCGAGGGGTAGTGAGATTTCCTCCTTAATTGCCTTTGCAATAACACTCATAGAGGCCACAGTTATGGGCTCAACAGTTTTTGAAAAAGGCACATCATTGAAGTTTTCGATCATTATGGCATCAAAACCAGTGTTCTCAATTTTTCTCGCTTCACTAATTGCATGTTCAATGATCTCAGTGAAATTGTCTTCATAATGATAAGAACCAGGTAAAGGTTTGAGATGAACCATTCCAATGAGCACCTTTCTTTCAAAATTCATACGATCACCGTAAATATGAAAACACGATTATGGTAATAAGTTTTTCCTAATGTTACTGTTGTTTCGTTTTGAAGTTTTCTCTGTGAGGCCATCATCTACTCAGACACCCTCAAGCTCAGAAACTGCAACTCCAGCGACACAAGAGGAAGGACTTGTGGAGTTGGTGCACTTATAGCTTTTATTTTAGCTCTGTTACTTTTCCAGAGGAGAAGTGAATCTTCTATTTGTTTTCTTTTATTAACTTAGAAAGCAATGGACAAGGTTATATATTCTTATAGGATAATGTGAAATGGTGAGAGTGCATGAAGGAAAAACTTCCGAAAGGAGTCCTGGAAAACCTTGCCCCAGATGAAGAAGTTCTCTATGCAATAAGAAAGAAATTTAGTCTTGAAGCAAAGCCTAAGTGGCTTGTAGTGACTGATAGAAGGATTATTTATATAGATGAGAAAATTTTGGGGAGATATGAACTGACAGCAATACCGTATGAGAAGCTTGAACTAGTTTATACCAAAGTTGGAAAACTCTATTCCGAGTTTTTAATCAAAAGGGAAGATGGAAGTGAGATTATCCTACCAAGAATGGATAAAGAGGAAGCAAAGAAAGCAATAGGGGCCATAAGAGATGCATTAAACGAAATTGCTGTTGAACCAGTTTTAATTGAGAGAAAGAAACACTTAATGAGTGAAGAGTGGATAATTCATAAGCCAAGAGAAATCGTGAGTAGGGGGATACGAATGGAGCCAAGGAAAGCCATAATCAAACAAGAAGATCCACTTGAAAAGCTTAAAAAGCTCAAAGAACTCTACGATATGGGCGTACTCTCTCAAGAAGAATATGAAGAAAAGAGAAAGAAGCTTCTAGAACAAATCTGATTCTGTATATTTTCTCTAGTTCTTTCCTAACATGCCTTTTAATTCTAAAAGGTTAGTTTGAAAAAAGCTTAGACCTTTTCTATTAACTCATCTAAAACTTCCTTGAAGCGAGCAGCATCGATCCATTTAATGCCCATTTTCTGGGCCCATGTTAGAATACCAACATCTGCAGAGACTATTGTGGCATCTAGTTCTTTGGCAAGTAATATAAGCTCAAAATCTTCTTTACTATCAACTATTCCTTCTCTTAAAGCTTTTCTATAATTTCTCCGAAGTTTTTGTATAATTGTATTTACGTTCTGGCTATCCACTACACTCTCTCTAACGGCTTTTTCTGCAACTCTGAGTCCTTTATCAATTCTCCTTCGTATGTCTTCAATAAGTTCATAAACAACGAAAGCAGGGATTTTAATATCATGAACATTGGGTGGTTTCTTGACAATATAAATTTCTATATTTGGAGAAACCTCTTCCAGTTCAACAAAATGGGTGACCTCTTTGTAAATTCCAGGTGGCATGTAGAACTCTACTCTCCCAAAAAGACGCTCAGCATATTCTAAGAATTTTTTCATAGCTTCGGTAGGGTTTTCTCCAAACTTATTTCTGATATCGGGATTTACAAAAATACTTGTATCAAGGATAAAGCGAATCATTTTTATCACACTCTATTATTGTATCTCAGACCTTAAAACGGTAACCTTAAATTCTTTCTACTCCTTAACATTCTGGAGGTTGGTGAGATGAAAGTAGGAATAGCGTTTGGGATTAGTGAAATAGCAGACCCTAAGGCCTTTGAAGAAAAAGCTTCCAAGTTTTTAATGAAACTTGTGGATGAATTTGAAATAGAAGGTGGCACTTTTATATCTTCAAAATCGGACACTAGAGAGGTAGACTTTAAGGATGTAGACATCATTGTTATTTATCCCCTTACAGGAGGAACTGAAAATGCGTTGAAAGAATTTGTTTATTATAGAAAGCCGATAATTCTTTTTGGAGACTCTTTCAATAACTCCATTGCTGCAGCTATTGAGCTTAGGGAATATTTTAGGGACAACCTAATCCCGACAGCACTTGTGAAGAGCATTAGTGAACTAAAAGCAGCCATTTTAGGGTATGAGGATATAAAAAACATGCTTGATAAATTCCTCAACATTAGATTGGGTCTTATAGGAAGGACTTCGATTTGGCTGATAAATGAGAACTTCGGACTTCCTTATATTCATATAAGTTTGAAAAAATTCTACGAGTATTATGATGGAACTACTGAAGCGGAAGGCTGGAAGGCTGTGGAGGAAATTATTGCAAAAGCCAAGGAGATTAAAGAACCACAAAGAGAAGATCTTGTAAAAGCTGGTAGAATATATGTGGCTCTTAAGAGAATAATTAATGATTACAAATTGGATGGGTTTGCCATAGGATGCTTTGAAATGCTTAACAAACTTAATGCAACTCCCTGTTTGGCATTAGCAATGCTGAATGCAGAGGGGATTCCTGCTGCGTGTGAAGGAGAGCTAAATTCCCTATTAGGGATGCTTATAGTGAGAAAATTCTTTGACAAACCAGCTTTTATGGGCAACATAGCAGATTATGGAGAGAACCATATAATCTTGGCCCATTGTACTGCTCCACTAATTGCCAGCTATATTTTAAGGTCACACTTTGAAAGTGGGAAAGGTGTAGGCGTTGCAGTAAGTCTTCCAAAAGGGAAGGCCTCTTTACTAAAAATTAGAGGAAGAAAGGCAGTGGTAGCAGGAGTTGAAGTTTTGGGCCAAGAGAGGAGTAAGCATAGATGTAGGACCCAATTAAAGCTTAAAATAGAAGAAGCAAAAGATTTCATTGATGGAACTCTTGGAAACCATCACCTGCTAGTGTATGTGGATAGTGAAGAGCTTGCGGACCTTTTGAGTGAACTTGGTTTTGAAGTTATGCTTTACTAGCCATCTTTTCTTTTTGACTAAACATTTATTAATATCTTTGATAGTTATTCTTTATATGGTGGTTAGAATGGATGAAAAAGAGAAAAAGATATTAATGTATGTATTGGATAAATTGGTGGACTTTGTTGTCATAACCAGTGCAGTTGCAGTTGGATTTATTATTGCATCGGGTTTCGTAGCAAAGCAAATAGCTCAAGCATTTGGGGGATAAACATGAAAAGGAATGCCCAAGCAGCCATAGAATATTTGATGATGGTAGCTATTATATTGATAATTGTTTTTGTGGTAATTCGAATAGTTAGGCAAACTGTATTAAATGCGGCTCAAAACATTCAAAACTTAACTCAGACAATTATTCAAGAATTAGAAAAGGCAAGAGAGGGAGGAGGTTAACTTCTGAGTTTTTTCAAATAACTTAAGGGCAATAATTACAGCATATCCAGAGCTACTGGCACAAAATGGGGTGTTATACTTGCCAATCATATTACACCGATAATCGATAATTATTTCTTTTCTTAGGTTTTCTGAAATCCTTCTGTTGAGGAGATTGCTAGTAGGTACATTACATAACACTAGTACTAGTTTTCCGTGTTTATCGTTGATTCATAGGTTGCTGAGTACATTTTCTGTTTTTAAGATGATCCTAACGATTAAGGAAAGGGCTATACTTATGATACCACTTACTAGTAATGTTTGCTCTTTTATTCATCATAATTTTTATTGGAAGCTCATCCCACTTGGGAGTAGGCAAAAGTTTTTATGATTTTTCTCAGTGATTTGTAGGGGATATAAAATGAAAGTTGTAATGACAACAAAAGTGGATTTGGCTTCTATGAACATCAGACAAAAATTAACTGAAAATTTCGGATTTAAAGAAACCGATCAAGAATTTGATGATAGTGTGGTCTATCAGAACAGAGAGACCATCTTATTAACTACAAATAGGGAAATGATATACTATGATAACCTTGATTTGGAGATAAAAAGACAGCTTGGAATAACCCCTGAGATTATAATATTTGCATCAAGGCACTCAAGTCAGCAAAGATTGCCCGCTTTAACAACACATGTTACAGGTAACTGGGGAAAAGCTATGTATGGAGGAAAAGATGATAGTTTGGCCCTTTCCCAACCAATAGCGATGAAACTGGCACTTTTAAAGCTAAATGAACTTAATGATTTGGGATGGACAGTGTGTTATGAGGCCACGCACCACGGACCAAGTGAACTTAATGTGCCCTCTTTATTTATAGAAATTGGATCTAGCGAGGAGGAGTGGAAAAATGATAAAGCAGGGGAGATCGTTGCAGAGACTATCTTGTACGTGATTAATAATTATGATAGAAATCACAACTTTAAAACAGTGATTGGGATCGGTGGTGGTCATTATGCTCCAAAACAAACCAAGACTGCGCTAGATTCGGAACTTGCATTTTCTCACATAGTGGCAAAATATGCACATCCTATTTCAAAGGAGATGCTTCTTAAAGCTATAAACAGGACTTCAGGTGTAGTAAATGGTATTTATGTGGATTGGAAGGGTAGTAAAGGGGAAACGAAACAGGTGGCTAGAGCTATTGCAGAAGAATTTGATTTGGAGTTTATTAAGGACTAACAAAGAAGCGAAATGTTTAAAGGTTTAAAAGTACACATTTAAATATCAGTTGAACTAACTTAGCTAAGGTTTATATATGTAGAGAATGTGAAAAAACATTTAGAACTGTTATCGGCCGGAGGGTGAAAAGATGTTGAAATTGATTGAAAATGCAATAGAAAGAACATCTGCAGGAGCAAGTACTCCAGTTGAAGTTCAAACACCAACTTCTGACATTGATGAAGAACTTAAGAAAATTCTGGAACAAGTGCAAGCAAAAATCTATGTTATTGGTGTTGGTGGGGCTGGATGTAATACTATCAATAGGATGATGGAAGTTGGAATTCAAGGAGCAAGAGTAATTGCTGTCAATACTGATGCTCAAGATCTTTTAAAGATAAGAGCCCATAAAAAAATCCTGATTGGAAAGGACCTTACAAGAGGACTTGGTGCAGGAAACAATCCAAAAGTTGGTGAAGAAGCGGCGAAAGAGAGTGAAAGGGATATTAGGGATGCTCTTGAAGGGGCCGATATGGTGTTCATCACTTGTGGTCTTGGTGGGGGTACTGGTACTGGTGCGGCCCCAATAGTTGCTGAGCTTGCAAAGAAAATGGGAGCTCTAACAGTTTCAGTAGTCACACTCCCATTCACAGTTGAGGGAATAAGAAGAATTAAAAATGCAGAGTATGGTCTTGAAAGACTCAGAAAGAACAGTGATACTGTAATTGTGATCCCCAATGATAAACTTATGGAAGTTGCCCCGAATTTGCCAATTCAAATGGCATTTAAGGTTTCAGATGAGATTCTTGTGCAAGCTGTTAAAGGCATTACAGAGCTCATAACCAGACCAGGTCTAATCAACTTGGACTTTGCTGATGTAAGGGCTGTGATGAAAGACGGTGGCATTGCTATGATTGGTATTGGAGAGAGTGACAGTGAAAAGAGGGCATTAGAAGCCGCAAACCAGGCTTTGAACAGTCCTCTCTTGGACGTTGATATAAGCGGTGCTAAGGGAGCATTGATAAGTATTGCTGGAAGCGATGTTAAACTTGAGGAGGCCCAACAGATAATAGAACTGGTTACAAGTAAACTTGATCCAGAAGCCCAGGTTATTTGGGGAATTCAGTTAGATCATGATCTTGAGAAGACAATAAGAGTGATGGTCGTTGTTACTGGAGTAAGCTCCCCATATGCTGTTGTTGAGGAGGCAGAGGCACCATATTCTTTTGAAGAGGAAAGAAAGATCGTTAAAATTGATTTAACTGAGCTTTAGAGGGCTTTGTTTTGTCTTTACTTTTTCATGAATTTTTCCTAAAGTTGTAGGTCTACTGAGTAATAAGGATAACTTTTAAATACTCTATGAATAGTCAACTCTGAAGGTTGTGAGGGGTGTGGAAAATGGCAGAGAGCTATATGGAAAAGTTTAAGAGTTTCCTCTCTGAGTCCAAGAGGGTTTTCCTAGTCACAAAAAAACCGGGTTGGAAAGAATACAAACTTGCTGCTAAAATAACGGGCATTGGGATAATTTTGGTTGGTATTATTGGGATGCTCATCCGTGTTATTGGCTCTTTAGTTCAAGGAACTTGAGGTTAATCGGTGATAAAGATGAGTGAGAACAAAATATTTGCAGTACGTGTAACAGTAGGTCAAGAGGAGAATACAGCTAAGCTTATTTACAGTAAGGCCAAAACTTACGGCTTGCCCATTATGGCTATATTATCTCCCTCAAAAGTTAGGGGGTATATTTTTGTTGAGGCCATAGAAAAAGCTGCTGTGGATGAGGCAATAAGAGGCATCAGGCATGCAAAAGGTACACTTCCAGGACCAATCTCATTTGGTGAAATAGAGCATTTTCTAGAAGAGAAACCTGCTGTTAGTGGATTTGAGCCAGGAGATATCGTTGAATTAATTGCTGGTCCATTTAAGGGTGAGAAAGCTAAAGTTGTCAGAGTTGATGAATCAAAAGATGAGATTGTTGTTGAACTAATTGGGGCAATAGTACCAATCCCCGTAACTGTTAGAGGAGAATACGTTAGGCTTATAAGCAAACGCTCAGAGGAGTAGAGGGGTGAAGAGAATGGCAAAGAAACAAATCGTTGAGGTGTTAGTTGAAGGTGGTAAAGCTACTCCCGGTCCTCCATTGGGTCCAGCTATTGGTCCACTGGGATTAAATGTTAAGCAAGTTGTTGACAGAATAAACGAGGCAACAAAAGACTTTGCTGGAATGCAAGTACCGGTCAAGATTATTGTTGATCCAGTGACGAGGCAATTTGAGATAGAAGTGGGGACTCCACCAGTAAGCCAACTCATAAAGAAGGAACTAAGTCTAGAAAAAGGATCGGATGAACCTACAAGAAACATTGTGGGTAATCTAACAATGGAGCAAGTAATTAAAATTGCAAGGGCAAAGAAACAGCAAATGCTAGCAGCTGACTTAAAAGCAGCTGCCAAGGAGGTTATTGGAACAGCTTTAAGCATGGGTGTCACTATTGAAGGCAAGGATCCAAGAGAAGTGCAGAAAGAGATTGATGAAGGAATTTATGATGAAGTATTTGCAAAGGAAGAGTGAGGGAAAAGTTTAAAAATCTCCTCTTTTACGAATTTTTGATTTTTCCTTCCAGTTTAAATAAAAAAGAGGGAGGTCAGAAAAATGGCCTTTGATAGGCAAAAAATCGTGGAAGCGGTGAAGGAGGCAAAGGCCCGGGCTAAGCCGCGTAACTTCACACAGACCTTCGAAGTGGCAGTAAACCTCAAGGATATTGACCTTAAAAAACCTGAGAATAGGTTTAAGCTTGAGGTTGTTCTGCCACATGGTCGTGGGAAGGAACCAAAAATCGCGGTCATCGCTGATGGTGCCGTTGCCGAGGCGGCTAAAAAGCTCGGGCTTAGGGTAATTAGTGGTGAGGAATTGGAAGAATTGGGGAGCAATCCAAGGGCTGCGAGGAAAATAGCAAAGAACTACGACTTTTTCATTGCGGCTGCCCCATTGATGCCAAAAATTGGTAGGTACTTGGGTAGATATTTAGGTCCAAGAAACAAAATGCCTGTAGTAGTTCCTCCAATGGTAACAGACCTTACCCCATTCGTTGAGAAACTTAAAAAGACCGTTAGAATACAACTTAAGAACAATCCAGTAGTCCATGCTCCAGTTGGTACTGAGGCTATGGAAGACGAGAAACTTGCTGAAAACATTGAGACAGTACTCAATGCAATAATAGGAAAACTTGAGAGGGGAGAAAACCAAGTCAAGTCAGCATACGTCAAAACAACAATGGGCCCAGCTGTAAAAATAGAGGGGTGATATAGATGGCTCATGTTGCTGAGTGGAAGAAAAAAGAAGTAGAAGAACTTGCTGAGCTTATCAAAAGTTACCCAGTAGTTGCACTGGTAGATGTGGCAGATGTTCCAGCTTATCCATTATCAAAGATGAGAGAGAGCCTTAGGGGTAAGGCAATTTTCAGGGTTTCAAGAAATACATTAATTGAAATTGCCCTCAGAAAAGCAGCACAAGAACTTGGAAATCCTGAGATTGAGAAGCTTGTTGATTACATTCAGGGTGGAGCAGGAATACTTGTAACTGAGATGAATCCATTTAAGCTCTATAAATTCCTTGAAGAAAGCAAAAAGCCAGCTCCAGCAAAACCTGGGGTTCCAGCACCAAGAGACATTGTAGTTCCAGCAGGTCCGACACCACTATCCCCCGGACCTCTTGTTGGTGAGATGCAAGCTTTGGGAATTCCTGCAAGAATTGAGAAAGGTAAGGTATCAATACAAAAAGATACAGTTGTATTAAAAACAGGCGAGATTATAACTCCTCAACTGGCTAATATACTTAATCAGCTTGGAATTGAGCCTCTTGAAGTAGGTCTCAAGCTACTCGCAGCTTATGAGGATGGTATTGTTTACACTCCAGAGGTACTTGCAATTGATGAAGAACAATACATTAGCATGCTTCAACAAGCTTATATGCACGCGTTTAACTTGTCAGTTAATGTGGCATATCCAACGAAGCAAACAATTGAAGCAATTATACAAAAGGCATTCCTGGGTGCAAAGAATGTCGCTGTGGAAGCAGGTTATGTTACCAAAGAGACTGCTGGAGATATACTTGGCAAGGCCTTCAGAATTGCATTGCTCATAGCTCAAGAGTTACCAGAGGAGTTGCTTGACGAGAAGACCAAAGAGCTTTTAAACCAACAAGCACAAGTTATAGCGGCTCAGCCTCAGCCAGCTGAAGAGGCTGAGGAAAAAGTTGAAGAAGAAGAGGAAGAGGAGAAGGAAGAAGAGGAGGCTCTCGCTGGCTTGGGAGCCTTATTTGGCTGATGCGCATCTAATAATGGGAAAATAAAGATAACTTGGAGGTGTAAGGAGATGGAGTATGTATACGCTGCTTTATTGTTACACGCTGCTGGTAAGGAGATAACTGAGGAGAACATAAAGAACCTCCTTCAAGCTGCTGGTGTGGAAGTTGATGATGCAAGAGTGAAGGCTCTAGTTGCAGCCCTTGAGGGAGTTAACATTGAGGAAGTTATTGAGAAAGCTGCAATGCCAGTTGCAGTTGCAGCTGCTCCAGCTGCAGCTCCAGCTGCTGAGGCTGCAGCAGAGGAAGCTCCAGCAGAAGAGGAAGAAGAGGAAGAGGAGAAGGAAGAAGAGGCGCTTGCTGGACTTGGTGCACTCTTCGGCTGAAATCTCTTCTATTTTCTCCTTTCAATTATATTTATAATGCAACACCTTTTTAAAGCTCTTGCACTCTGCTTATAATGTATGAATTACTATTTCTGAACCAAAGGGTAAAAAGTAGGGTTTTGAGGGTACATTTTGTGAAAATTGAAGAAAATAAAAACTCATTTCATTTTTCTTTTTGAAAGTTTTAAATGTTGGCTTCCTTGGTAAGTGCCACGGTACGGTTTGCTTGAGGGTTCTTCAAGGCAGTGGAATGCTATTTGTACAAATCTTTCTCCGTAGTAAAGCACCACCTCTTCTTCAGAGGAGTTGAACAGTGCCAAGGTGAGGTTTCCGTCCCATCCTGGATCGACCCAAGCAAAACTTCCTAAAAGACCTTCCCGTGCAAAGGTGCTTCTTAGCCTCATGTCACCCATGACATCATCGGGGAGTTTCACTCTTTCTAGGGTTAGTATTAGTGCATGACCTTTAGGAGGAATAGTCACTTTCCCTTCTTTTTCGACATCTATGAACTTCCCATTTACCATAGCTTCTTTTCCAACCCTCAGATCGTAGCCTGCCGGTTGAAGAGATTTCTCGTTGAAAGGTTCAATCAGTATTTCCTTTCTAATTTTATGATCTGGGAGTATCATTTTATCACCGCAACTTTTATGTAGGCACCGTGTTATAACTTTTTTGAGGGCCCGTGGCCTAGGGGATTGGGCGTCGGCCTTCGGAGCCGAAGGTCCCGGGTTCGAATCCCGGCGGGCCCGCCAAAATACCGGTTTCTTATAGTTTCTTTCGAACAACAAGTTATTTTAAGCTCTTAAATTCTTTAATGAGAAACTGTGATCTATGGAACTTTCGTTTCACCGAGTTCCTAAAAATCTTTTAAGTTCTATGTTTATTAGGGTGATATCATATGGCATCAAAAGTGAAATGTTTTTCTACTGTGGAAGCTGATAAAATTAGGTATTTTGAACTATTAGACATTAGAGGATATCTCTTCAAAAATCATCACTTAATTGGAGTTTATGTTGAGGATTACCTCATCTGGATAGATCCAGAAAAACTTCCTGAATGGGTTCATAAAAGACTTTTAACTAAACGAAAGTGCGTATTAAAGTTAGAATTTGAGGAAGGTTTATTATATGGATATCTAGTGGATTTAGAGTCTCAAGAAGAGTGGCTTGTTTTTGAAAAGGAAGTGGTGGGCCCGGGGGGCTTTGAACCCCCGACCACGCGGTTATGAGCCGCGCGCTCTGACCAGGCTGAGCTACGGGCCCATATTGATTGGCGCCGCCGGCCCGACTTGAACGGGCGACCACCGGATTAACAGTCCGGCGCTCTACCGACTAAGCTACGGCGGCACGAACCCAATGATAGGGAGTATAAGTGCATTTATAAAGCTTACGGTATGGTTTTAGCGAAAAGTTTATATACTCACTAGGGCCTTCTTCATTTCGGTGCCCCGGTAGCCTAGCCTGGTGGGGCGGCGGACTTGTAATCCGCAGGCCGCGGGTTCAAATCCCGCCCGGGGCTCCAGTCATTACAATGGGGCCGTGGGGTAGCTTGGTCTATCCTGCGGGCTTTGGGAGCCCGTGACCCGAGTTCAAATCTCGGCGGCCCCACCATCAAAATGTGCATAAGCGCACATCAATAGCCTCTCATGCGTTTCAAGGGAATTCTTAAACTTTACGCAAACAATATAAACCCTCTTTCAGACTAAACTCTCGAAAAGCTTATATACTCAAATTAAAAGCTGGAGGTAGTGAGAGGGTGTACCTTCTAAAAAATTTTAAAGGGGGCAATTCTCTGTGACGGCGAAAAAAACCTTTACAATATTTGATCATGTGTTAGTTCCTGAGCATAGGGTACTAAATGAGGAAGAGAAGGAAGAATTACTGAAAAAATACAATATTAAGCCTTCTCAGTTACCACAAATCAAAGCAAGTGATCCGGCAGTTCAGGCACTTGAGGCTAAGGTTGGGGATGTAATAGAAATAAAAAGAAAAAGCCCTACTGCGGGGGTTTATTACTATTATAGAATTGTTGTTGAAGATTGAAGTTTTGAGGTGAGAACATGAGAGGTCCTACTGTTGTTGAGGTTACTCCGGATGATCTTTGGCATGTTATGAAAAGCTACTGGGATGAAAAAGGGCTTGTAAGACAGCATCTTGATTCTTATAATGCCTTTATTGACCACGGAATGCAAGAGGTAATTAACGAATTTGGTGGGGTTAAGCCGGATATACCAGACTTTGAAGTTAAATTTGGAAGGATAAGGCTTGGAGAACCAGAATTTCAGGAAGCCCACGGGCAAAGAAAGCCTTTATATCCTATAGATGCTAGAATTAGAAATTTAACGTACTCCGCTCCAATTTTCTTGGAGATGATACCAGTCGTAAAGGGAATTGAACAAGAACCTGTGGAAGTGAGGATTGGAGAACTTCCGGTAATGCTTAAGTCTAAAATCTGTCGCCTTTACAACCTGAGTGCTGAAGAGCTTATAGCATATGGAGAGGATCCAAGAGATCCAGGGGGATATTTCATTATTAATGGGTCTGAAAGGGTTATTGTATCTATCGAGGATTTAGCTCCAAACAGAACTCTTGTTGAAATTGATGAAAGGCAGAATAGGTATATAGCAAAGTGTTTCTCATATAGACATGGTTATAGGGCGTTAATAACTGTAGAAAGAAGAAAAGATGGGTTGTTGTATGTTTCAATCCCCAATGTACCAGGAGTTATTAAGTTTGTGCACCTTATGAGGGCCCTTGGACTCGAAAGTGATAAAGAGATAGTTGATGCTGTGAGCAATAACCCTGAAGTTCAACAAGTTCTCTTTGATAACTTGGAAGATGCAAGTGATGTACAAACTCAAGAAGAGGCTTTGGATTATATTGGAAAAAAAGCAATGCCTGGACAACCAAGAGAATATCGGCTTAGAAGGGCCCAATCAATAATTGACAATAATCTCCTTCCACACATGGGAGTGACCCCTGAAGATAGGATAAAGAAAGCATACTATCTAGGAATGATGGCACTCAAAGTTATTGAACTTTCACTTGGACTAAGAGGCGAAGATGATAAAGACCACTATGCCAGTAAAAGGCTCAAACTCGCTGGTGATCTTTTAAGAGATCTTTTCAGAGTTGCATTTGGTCAACTTGTGAAGGACATGCAATATCAACTAACTAAGACTTACCAAAGAAAAGGAGAAAAATACACTTTTCAGGATATCCAAAGGTTTGTGAGGAACTCTGTGAGACCGGATGTGTTAACTGAAAGAATTGAACATGCTCTTGCAACCGGGGCTTGGCCGGGAGGAAGGACTGGTGTTAGTCAATTGCTTGATAGAACTAACTACATGTCCACACTTTCTCACTTAAGAAGAGTTACTTCTCCATTAAGCAGAGATCAACCTCATTTTGAGGCAAGAGATCTGCATGGAACCCATTGGGGAAGAATATGTCCTACTGAGACCCCAGAAGGTCCTAATTGTGGACTGGTTAAGAACTTGTCTCTTATGGCTCAGATTACTACAGCAATTTCTGAGGAAGAAGTGTTTGCATATTTGGAGAGTCTTGGAATAGTTCATATTGAGGAGAAAAGGCCTGAACCTGAGGACTGGAGAATTTATCTTAATGGAGTCCTTATTGGTACTTACAGAGACGGTGTGGCATTGGTTAACAGAATAAAAGACGACAGACGAGCAGGAAGGATAAGTGATGTGATAAACGTAGCATACTATGAAGATGTCAGGGAAATTTACATCAACAGCGATGATGGTAGAGTCAGAAGGCCTCTCATTATAGTGGAAAATGGTGTTCCAAAATTGACCAAGGAGCATATAGAAGCGATAAAGAACGGCACATTAAAATGGAGCGATTTGGTGAGAATGGGTGTTATTGAATATCTTGATGCGGAGGAAGAAGAGAATGCTTACGTTGCCACTTGGCCATGGGAAGTTAGTGAAGAGCATACACATTTGGAAATAATGCCTGCTGCCATCCTAGGATTGCCTGCTTCACTTGTTCCATATCCAGAGCACAACGCTGCTCCAAGAAACACCTATGGAGCCGGTATGGCCAAGCAGAGCCTTGGTTTGGGATGGGCTAACTTCAGAATAAGAGTTGATACTAGAGGCCATTTGATGCATTATCCACAGGTTCCACTTGTTAACTCGAGAATTATGGAAGCTGTAGGTTTTGAACAAAGACCTGCTGGTCAAAACTTTGTAGTTGCAATTCTTAGCTATAGTGGATATAACATGGAAGATGCTGTTATTATGAATAAGGCCTCAATTGAGAGGGGATTGGCAAGATCAACATTCTTCAGGACATATGAAGCTGAAGAAAAGAAATACATGGGTGGACAAACTGATAAATTTGAAATCCCAGATCCAACCGTTAGAGGATTCTTAGGTGAAAAGTACTATAGAAATCTTGACGAAGATGGAATAGCATTCCCAGAATCAAAGGTTGGAGGAAAAGATGTTCTAGTTGCAAGAACATCTCCACCGAGATTCCTTGAAGAACAAACTAGTTTGGGAGCTGGAATCTTACAGGGAAGAAGGGAAACAAGTGTTACAATGAGACCCGGAGAAGAGGGTATTGTGGATAAGGTTATTATCACTGAAACAGGAGATGGTACTAAACTCGTTAAGGTAACCGTTAGAGACCTTAGAATCCCAGAGTTTGGAGATAAGTTTGCTTCAAGACATGGACAGAAAGGTGTGATTGGACTTATAGTTCCTCAGGAGGACATGCCTTGGACAGAGAATGGAATAGTACCAGATCTCATAGTTAATCCACACGGTATTCCGTCTCGTATGACTGTTGGTCAGCTAATTGAAGCAATAGGTGGAAAGGTAGCATCTCTAAAAGGAAGAAGGATTGATGGAACGGCATTTATTGGGGAACCAGAGGAAAAACTTAGAAAAGAACTAGAAGAACTTGGCTTCAAGCACTCTGGAAGAGAAGTTATGTATGATGGAATTACGGGGAGAAAGCTTGAGGCAGATATCTTTGTGGGTGTCATTTACTACCAGAGGCTTCACCATATGGTAGCTGATAAACTCCACGCCCGTTCAAGAGGACCAGTACAGGTTCTTACAAAGCAACCAACTGAGGGTAGAGCTAGAGAAGGTGGTTTAAGATTTGGTGAAATGGAACGTGACGTGCTTATAGGACATGGGGCATCAATGCTATTAGTTGAAAGATTGCTAGAAGAAAGCGATAAGACAGAAGTATGGGTATGTGAGAGCTGTGGACATTTAGCAGTCGAAGATAAGCGTAGGGATAAGGTTTACTGCCCTGTATGTGGAGAAGAGGAGAATATAAGTAGGGTAGAGATGAGTTATGCATTCAAGTTGTTGCTTGACGAGATAAAGGCGATGGGTATTAGGCCATCATTAAAACTTAAGGAGAGGGTGTGATAGTCATGCATTCAATGAAAAAGGTCATTGGGAGTATTGAGTTTGGTGTGCTCTCCCCTCAAGAAATTAGAAAAATGAGTGCTGCAGAAATCACAGTTCCAGACACCTACTCAGAGGATGGTTATCCAATAGATGGGGGTCTAATGGATAGAAGATTGGGAGTCATAGACCCCAACCTTAGATGTGAAACCTGTGGTGCTAATTATAAGGAGTGTCCTGGTCATTTTGGGCATATAGAACTTGCAAGACCAGTGATCCATGTTGGATTTGCTAAAACAATTTACAGGACTCTTGAGAGCACTTGTAGGGAATGTGGAAGAATTAAGCTTACAGATGAAGAGATTGAGGAGTATATGGGCAAGCTGAGTATAAACGAGGCTAGAAAGAGCGAAATTGATGCATTAATATCAGAGATCCATAAAAAAGCAAAAGAGAGAATGGTATGTCCTCACTGTGGGGCCCCTCAATTTCCAATAAAATTTGAGAGACCAACAATATATTGGGAGATAAGAACTGACGAAGAAGGGAACGAATATAGACACAGAATGATGCCTAGTGAAATAAGAGATAGGTTTGAGAAGATTATCGATAAGGATTTGCCACTTTTGGGACTTGATCCTGAGAAATCACGGCCTGAGTGGATGATACTCACAGTCCTGCCAGTCCCACCAGTCAATGTGAGACCTTCAATAACACTTGAAAGTGGTATAAGGGCCGAGGATGATCTTACACACAAGCTTGTTGATATTATAAGAATTAACGCACGTTTAAAGCAAAACATTGAAGCTGGAGCCCCGCAACTTATTATCGAAGACCTTTGGGATCTTCTGCAATATCACGTTACTACATATTTTGACAATGAAACCTCAGGAATTCCTCCGGCAAAACACAAAAGTGGAAGGCCTCTTAAGACTCTTGCCCAAAGACTTAAAGGTAAGGAGGGAAGATTCAGGAAGAACCTTAGTGGTAAACGTGTTAACTTCTCCGCTCGTACAGTAATCAGTCCAGACCCCATGATAAGTATAAATGAAGTGGGAGTTCCTTTGGTAGTGGCAATGGAACTTACTATCCCAGAAAAAGTCACTGAATTCAATATTGAAAAATTAAGGAAAATGATTCTCAATGGCCCGGAAAAATATCCTGGAGCAAACTATGTTATAGATCCACAAGGTAGAAGAATTCGTCTCATGGAAAGCAATAGAGAGACTATCGCTAACATGATCGATATTGGGTGGACTGTTGAAAGACATCTCCTAGATGGGGATATTGTTCTGTTCAATAGACAACCCTCACTTCACAGAATGAGTATCATGGCCCATAGGGTTAGAGTAATGCCATATAGGACGTTTAGGCTCAATCTAGCAGTTTGTCCGCCGTATAACGCTGATTTCGATGGAGATGAAATGAACCTTCACGTACCACAAACAGAAGAGGCTCAAGCAGAAGCTAGGATTTTGATGGAAGTCCAGAATCATATTTTATCTCCAAGGTACGGTGGGCCAATTATTGGAGGTATTCAAGATCACATATCGGGAGGATATCTCTTAACTAGGGAAGGGGCATATTTCACTAAATATGAAGTGGAGCACATGCTAATGTTCGCAGGAGTCGAGGTAAAAGAGCTTCCAAAACCAGATAAAGTTGAAAATGGTGTTGAGTACTGGAGTGGAAAGACTATATTCTCCCTGCTACTCCCTGAAGACCTAACAGTATGGTACAAAAACAAATTATGTGATGATCCATCTCAATGTGAGCCTATTGAAAAGCTTATTGAAGAGAAACTCATTCCAAGCGAAGAAGAGATTAGAAAGGTGGCCACAGACGGATTTGTTTACATCTTAAAAGGTAAATTGCTCAGTGGTGCAATAGACAAGAAGGCATATGGTAGAGAAGATGGTAAGTTGTTAGACATTATAGTTAGGGAGTATGGCGTTGAGAGAGCTAGACAGTTCCTCGATCAAGTGACGAAATTGGCAATATGGGTTATCACCCACAAGGGATTCACTACTGGAATAGACGATGAAGATCTTCCTGGAGAGGCTAAGGCAAGAATTAGAGAGATAATAATGGAAGCAGAGGATAAAGTACGGAGACTTATAGAGGCATACAGGAATGGAGAGTTAGAGCCTTTACCAGGTAAAACCTTAGAGGAAACTCTTGAAAGCAGGATAATGGCGGTTCTATCTGAGGCTAGAGATAACGCTGGTAAAGTTGCAGAGAAGTACTTGGGTATGAATAATCATACTGTCATCATGGCCAAAACTGGAGCAAGAGGTAAGATTCTCAACATCACTCAGATGGCCGCTATGCTTGGTCAGCAGTCTATTAGAGGTAAGAGACTGTATAGAGGATATAGGAGCAGAGTATTAAGTCACTTCAAGCCTGGAGACCTTGGTGCAAGAGCAAAAGGTTTCATAGTAAATTCATATAAGAGCGGTTTAACACCTCAAGAGTACTTCTTCCATGCAATGGGTGGTAGAGAAGGTCTCGTTGACACTGCTGTTAGAACAGCACAAAGCGGTTACATGCAACGCAGACTTATAAATGCTCTACAGGATCTCAAAGTAGACTATGATGGAACTGTGAGAGACCCAACAGGAATTGTTGTGCAGTTCAGATACGGTGAGGACGGAGTGGACCCAATGAAGAGTTGGGGAGGAAAAACTGTGGATATTGATAGGATTATAACAAGAACATTGATAAAGCTCAGGGAAAAGGGGTGAAGGTCATGGTATCACGCTCAACTATCAAAAAGCTTGTTGAAAGTAAAGCCTCCAACCTGCCAGAGAAGTTGAGGGAGGAACTCTTGGAGAAGTTGGTCTCCTATAGTGAGAAATACAAACTGAAAAAGGCCGAAGTTGAGGCAATAATTAATGAAGTCGTTCAGGAATATGAACATGCCTTAGTAGAGCCTGGAGAGGCTGTGGGCACTGTGACGGCACAATCCATAGGAGAACCCTCCACACAGATGACGCTAAACACTTTCCACTATGCTGGTGTGGCTGAAATTAACGTTACCTTGGGTTTGCCAAGAATCATTGAAATAGTGGATGCTAGAAAGAACCCATCAACACCAATTATGACAGTGTACCTTGATGAAGAGCACAGGTATGATAGTGAAAAAGCTCGTGAAGTTGCAAAACGAATTGAGGGAACTACACTAGAAAGTCTTGCAAGAAGCATGACTCTAGATATCCTTAACATGGAATTTGTAGTTGATATAGACCCAGAGAGACTTGAAAAAAGTGGTTTAACCATGGAGAAGATTCAAGCGAAAATTGAACGCTCATTTAAATCTGCTGAGATAGAGTCCGAAGGTACTACCCTAACAATTAGACTGAAAAAAGCTAAGAATGTTTCAACTCTTAGAAGACTTGCCGATAAAGTTAAAAAGCATCGCTTAAAAGGACTCTCAGGCGTAGGAAAAACAGTCATCAGAAAAGAGGGTGACGAGTACGTTATCTACACAGAGGGCTCAAACTTCAAGCAAGTACTCAAAGTTCCGGGTGTTGATCCTACAAGGACAAAAACAAACAATATTCATGAAATAGCTCAGGTACTTGGTATTGAAGCAGCAAGAAACGCAATAATTGAGGAAATAGTTAACACAATGCAGGAGCAAGGTCTTGAGGTTGATGTGAGACATATCATGCTTGTCGCTGATATGATGACTATTGATGGTATTGTGAGACCTATTGGAAGACATGGTATCGTAGGTGCAAAGGCAAGCGTGCTCGCAAGAGCAGCGTTTGAGATTACTGTTCAGCATTTGATTCAAGCTGCTGAAAGGGGAGAAGTAGATCCCCTCAATGGAGTTGTGGAGAATGTCCTAATTGGTCAACCCGTTCCAGTAGGAACGGGAATCGTTAGGTTGGCAATGAAATTACCAATTAAAAAACCGGTGGAAGAAGAGTAAAGGAGGTGTAGGTAATGGATTTAGCATTTGAACTTAGAAAAGCTATTGAGACAGGGAAGGTTATCCTTGGATCAAATGAGACTATAAGGCTTGCCAAGACAGGTGAAGCTAAGCTTATAATCATAGCTAAAAATGCACCAAAGGAGGTTAAGGATGATATCAATTATTATGCAAAGCTCAGCAGCATACCGGTATATGAATTTGAGGGGACTAGTGTGGAACTAGGAACGCTCCTAGGTAAACCCTTCGTAATAGCTTCAATGGCAATAGTAGAGCCAGGAGAAAGTAAGATACTCTCATTAGCTGGAGGTAAGTGAAAATGCCACTAAAACTAAACACTGATCAGATAAAATACATTGCACTATTTGAGAGTCTTACAGGAGCTACAGTTCTCGACTGTTTAATTGACACGGCAAGGAACAGGCTAGTCCTCGTTATAAAGAATGGTGAGATGGGTCTAGCATTAGGAAAAAGAGGAAGCAATGTTAAAAGAGTACAAGGCATGATTGGTAAGGATATTGAATTAATAGAACATTCTGAAAATCCAGAAGAATTCATTAAGAACATTTATAAAACAATGGGCGTAAGGGTTAAAAAAGTACACATAACTGAAAAGAAAAATGGGAAAAAGGTTGCCCTCCTTGATGTCAATCAGCGTGATAAGCCGAGAGCCATCGGGAAGGGAGGGCAAAATATAAATCTTGTCAAGGAATTAATGGAGAGGCATCATGGAATTGAGGAAGTTGTAGTAATTTGAGGTGATGATCATGGCTGGAAAGAAAGCCCCTTACGGTGAATTTGCTGGAAGAAAGCTTAAACTTAAGAGAAAGAAGTTCAGATGGAGTGACATAACTTATAAGAGAAGAGTACTTAGACTTAAGGAGAAGAGCGATCCTCTTGAGGGTGCACCACAGGCGAGAGGAATAGTCTTAGAGAAAATAGCAGTTGAAGCTAAGCAACCAAACTCAGGTATGAGAAAGGCTGTTAGAGTCCAACTTATCAAGAATGGTAAGGTAATCACTGCATTCACTCCTGGTGATGGTGCTATTAAACACATTGATGAGCACGATGAGGTTATCATTGAGGGAATTGGTGGTCCAAAAGGTGGATCTATGGGTGATATCCCAGGAATTAGATACAAGGTTGTCATTGTTAACAGAACTTCCCTCAAAGAAATAGTTAAAGGTAAAAAAGAAAAGCCAAGAAGGTGATGCTAATGGCCAAACCACTAGAAGAGAGATTTTTTATACCAAAAGATCTCAAGGTCTTTGGTAGATGGAGTGTTGAGGAAGTTGTCGTTGAGGATCCATCTCTTAGGCCTTACATTAACCTTGAACCGAGAATCCTTCCCCACAGCCACGGAAGGCATGCGAAGAAACAGTTTGGCAAAGCGAACATTCACGTAGTTGAAAGACTAATTAACAAGGTCATGAGAAGTGGTGCTTCAAGTTACAAAATTGGTGGCCACTTCATGAGGAGAGAACACCGCTCATTGATGAGCAAAAAGGTAAAGGCTTATGAAGTTGTAAAAGAGGCATTCAGGATTATTGAACAAAGAACAAAGCAGAACCCAATTCAAGTTCTTGTTAAAGCTCTTGAGAACTCTGCTCCAAGGGAAGATACCACAAACATCATGTTTGGTGGAGTTAGATACCATCTTGCTGTCGACATTTCTCCAATGAGAAGGCTTGATGTTGCATTAAGAAATATTGCCCTTGGCGCAAGTGCTAAGTGTTATAAGAACAAGATAAGTTACGCTGAAGCTTTGGCTGAAGAAATTATGGCTGCAGCTAACAAAGATACAAAGAGCTTTGCATACAGCAAGAAGGAAGAGATCGAGAGGATTGCGCAATCCTCAAGATGAGCTCTTTTATTTATTTTTCAAAGGCAACGTAATTGCGCATTCCCCTATGTATTTTTTGAAGCCTTCAGATAACTCAAACTCAGTTTTTACAGTGATTGAGATTGTGTTTACTTTTCCTAATGGAACTACAACAAAATCTAACGTTACGCTACCTTCTCCTTGAAATCCAAGATCAGGAATTTCTAAAGTAACAGAGTTTGGATTGTCCTTACTTCTCTGCAATTTCAGTGGATTCCAAGGATACCCATCAGGAGTTTTTAAATAAACTTCTGCACTAACATTTGGTGAGATTGTAACCTTTAAGCTCCTGAGCCTTCCTCCTTCCCTGTGCCACACATGAAAACGGAAGAACATCACATTTTCTGAATAATAACCTCGGTCCATAAGAGAAACAGTAGCTATTCTATCATTTTTTGAGTCATAAAAGAAAGAGTGAACTTCATAACTTTCTATCACACTCTCACTTCTGGCCTTTTCAGTTAAAAGAGTACTAATGCCTAATGTGTAAATTGCAAACAACACTATTACTAGTATCAATAACCTGACAGCAAAGTTTCTATTAAACTTCATACTTCTTAATCCCATTTGAGCGTTATATTTCTAAGTTATTTATATTTTTCCATCGTAACTCTTATTTGAATTTTAAAAAGAAAAGGAATCTCTAAATCAGAGCTTTCCCAAGCCACTTGGCTAAAGCAACGATTGTTAGAATTGGTGGTAATCCTGGAGCTTTTGGCAAAACACTTGCATCACAGACATAGAGATTTCTTATTTTTGTTTCAAGATTTTCATCAACCACATTTCCAATAGCAGCTACTCCTCCAACGTGTGCTCCTTGGGGTTTTGAGACTAATATAGACTTAGGCTCAGCTCCGATATTTTCTAAGATTTCCTTTGCTATTGATGAACCATCATTTACTCGTTTCCAATCGTCTTTGGTCATTGCTTTTGAAACAGTTCCATCAGGGTAAACTCTACCTGAGGCATCATCTGCAGTTTTTACCATTATCCCTACGAGTTTGTTTGTGGGCATCATGAAGCCTTTCATTCCCGCTTCCATGAATCTAACTGTTTTGTTAGCATTTATATGGGGTGAGAGAATGAACCCCTTTTCCTCGTGAAACTCATGATCTACAAGTGCCATGAGGGGTTCGCTTACTTGGTTCAACCCTTTTGCCTTCCCGTACACGTTTACAAGAATATCAATGAACAAATTTTTTCCTGCCTCGGATATTCCAGAGTTTTGAAGAATTATTGGGGTGCTTAGAGCACCTGCTGCTAGTATGATGTTGTCACCTTTAATCTCCACGTATCCATTCTTTCCTTTTCCTCTAATGCCCCTGGCATTTCCATTTTTTGATATGATCTGCTCCACCTTAGTTTCGTAAATCACATTGGCACCATTAGCTATGGCCTCATTCAAGTAGTCCAATGCAGTCCATTTCGCTCCTTGAAGGCATCCAAAAGTACAACTCCCACATCTAGCACATTTAGTAAAGTCTAAAAATTTAGGCATTGGTTCCATTATATATCCTAGTTCTTCTGATGCTTCTTTAATCCTTAAGGAAGCTTCTGATAATAGACTCTCTGGGGTGGGAGCAATTTTCATTTCTTTTTCTGCTTCCTGGAATTCTTTTTCTAGGTTTATTCCAAAGTCTTTAAACTCTTCCTGAAGGCATCTTGTTCCGTTTGCACAGGAAACAACAGTAGAACCACCAGCCATTATAGTTCTCCATAGAATAATCCCTTCCTTGGAAGTTCTTGGAGTTTTGTATCCGGTCGTTTCAAAATATCTAAGAGAATCCTTGAAAGTCCCAATTTTCCTTTCATACTTCCCAGCTTCGACAACCAGGACATTTTCTCCTTTTTTACTGAGTTCTCTTGCTATGGTTGCTCCTCCGGCACCGGAACCTACCACTATATATTCATATTCCGTAAAATTACCTCCTTTCGTTGATTGATTAAAAATAATGTGATTACAAAGAGTTGATTTCTCTATTGAAAAAGTGAACCTCAAGGTATATACGGTTTTGGCTGAATATTAGAAATATTTTGGTTTTACTTTACAAGTTCCATAGTTTCATAGTAAGCTTTTTCCGATCATTTCCTTCGGCTTCTCCATGCCAAAGAACTTTAGTATTGTAGGAGCAATATCATAAAGAGTAGCATTTTCCAAGTTTGCTTTTTCGAAACCCCATAAAATCAAGGGGACTTTTATCACGGCCTCATTTAGAGAGCCATGCATACCTTTTACCCAGTAACTTGATCCCTTTATCTCGTTACATACTTTATGGGAACAGAACCAGTAACCTTCTTTGGCCGATACTATGAGTTCTCCACTTTGAGGGGTGTCTAAATGGGGCAAATCCTCTCTGAAAAATACATATTTGGCCCCTGGTGCTCTTTTCAATAGATAATATGCTTCTTCAGCTTCATTAGAGTCTTTTAAGTAGACATGAGCCCCTCCACCGGAGGAAACCCGTAGTGTTTCAATACCATGTTTTTTGAGATAAATCCTCAAATTAACCCATGTATGAACACTTTCTTGCCCGTGGTCAGAAAAGATTATAAAAGCATACTCGTCTCTTAATCTTTCCCAGAGCGTATTTAGAGCAGTATCAACAGTTTCCACAGCTTTCATAGTTTCATCACTTAGAGGACCATAATCATGTTGCATTCCGTCTATAGAAGCAAAATGTACCAATAAGAGGTCGGGTTTACATTCCTCGTACAAATAGAGAGCTGAATTCAAAACCCAGCGATCTTTTCTCCAATCTCTTCCATGTTTACGATAAAGATTATTATCGCTAAAGAATGGTGGAAAAATTCTAATGTGAGTGTTGCTAAAAGGGGGCATTGTATACGCTGTTACAGAGGCACTTTTTATTCCTGTTTCTCTTAAAATATCAATTATTGTCCTTGCTTTTATGACTTCATGAGGATTAAACGCCACTTCATACTCGTAAAAGTTTACTTTTCTGTCCGCTATTCTATCATAGTACCCATTTTCGACCACACCGTGTTTTTTAGGGGGAACTCCAGTTACAATACTTGTGTGAACTAAATCTGTAAGGGTTGGGAAAATAGACTCTACAACTTCGAAGAAGCCCTTTTCTGCAAGTTCACTTAAAAAGGGCATGTGTTTTAGGTTATATACTCCATTGCCATCGATACTTATCAAGGCCAGTTTTTTTCTCATGAATAGAAATGAAATGAGGAAGTTAAAAAGTTTAACTTCGGGGATTTGTAGTAATGTGTATTTCTGCTATTCTATTTGTGCAGCTTCAAGCTCTTCCAGTTTTCGGAACTCTCTTAAAAGCAGTGCATATTTCCTTCCTTCGAGAGCTTCTTTTTTAATTGGCACAATTATTACAGTATCAGTGAGGATAGCATAGTCTTTTAGAGACGTCAAAAATTTAAACACTGGCTCAAAACCATTCTCAATCATTAAGTATTCAAAACCGTCAATCATGATGCTCTTTGGACCCTTTTCAGATTTCATAAAGGAGATGAGTTCATGTGCAAGGCGTTCAAGATTGTGTGGATAAACCACGCCGGGAGCTTCAACTTTTGCTAACCAGAGAATTGGAATTTCGGCTCCTAGTTTTGATTTTAGGTCTTCAGGTTTCCGTCGTGTTATTATGATAGCTTTTCTCCCCTGTAATAGAGTTTTGCATTCATCGCAGAGTTCTCCTGAGTGTTTTGTTATATAAACTCCTGGAGGGAGGGTCTTAGCGAGTTCACCAGGGAATGGTTGAACAATAGGTATAAGCCTATATCTTTGAGTTAAACCCTTAAACAGCTTTATCCAAGCATAGACTAAAAGTATCCCAAAAATGTTTATTAGGAAGTTAGCAATACTATTTAATGTTCTGGCAGTTTTCTCATTTATATCAAGGAGACCAGCCCTATCTAAGTTGAGAGGTAAAAAGAATATCTTTGATATTGCGTAGACGATGAAACTAATTACTAACAAATCATAAAATCGAAGAATGGATAAATCTCTCTTCTTAAGTTCTTTTCGAACTAAGAAAGCCAGGATCACAATAATAAATCGAAGGATTAAGTTTCCAACTGCATTAATGGCTCCTATCAGATCACTCATAATTCATCCCTTTTTGACCATCTAATAGGACAAAGCTTATGTATGTTTAGGATTCAAGCTATATAAAAGTTGTCTTATGGTGATTTAAGTAATAATCAAGAGTTCTTTGTTTTTCCATCTTTAAAATCCAGCTTTTTTTCAGATATTCTTCAAATGGTTGTTCGAGGAACTTTTTAACTTCATTTAATGCTTCGTTCAATGTGTTAAATTTCCTTACGAGGTTGTTCATTGCCTTTTTTACCCCAACCCTTATCTGCCAAACTCCTACGGGGGCATAGTATCTTGGGGTGATCTCCCTAAATACTAGTATCCGAGCTTGTCTTCTTCTTTTTCTCAGAGCTTCAAGAACACTTAGGCGGGCAGCGTAGTACGCTCCAGTAGTTTGCTCTGCATATCCTTTAATTCCACGAAAGTCTTCATAGTCATGGATAACCTCAGGTTCCCCACTTCCAAAGAGGGAACCCTTGAGCCATACTTCAAGGAGTTCAAATGCGTAACTTTCTGGCATTAGGATAACGGCGTACCTGTTTCCGAGAAATTCATGAAAATAAACCTCGAATTCATTTATTAGTTCATAATGGAGGATTTCCTTTCTAAGTCTTTTTCCTATGGTATCTTGTACGGCTGTGATGCTCCATCTTGTGGGGACAAGTTTTTTGTTAATTCCTAGAACTCCCGCGGAGAGAAGCCTTATGATGTAATACTCATCGAATCCCCAGTTATATAGACGCATGATGGCTGGTTCAGCTTTTAATTCGTCATTAACAACATAGTCCGTTCTCTTTGGGATTTTTGGATTTTCAGTAAGTTCAAAGTCGAGGAGTTCGGCTTTAGGTCCCACTGGAGGGGCAAATTCACTTGGAAGAACTTTTAAAACAGGCTTCTTTTTAAGCAGGATTTCACTATCCACTGGTCTTATTGACATAGCTAATTCTTGTACTTCACTTAGAAGTCTTCCACTTTTTCTTACATTAACATTGGATTTCATCTCACCCATAACAAGTAAAGAGCGATAGTAAAGGATATCTTTTATTGTTTTATTTTCCCATTTTAAAGGGCTGTCGAGGTGAGAGGTATTTCCTTCTATAGGTGGCACTAAAGGCCCAATGCGAACTTTTGGGTAGCCGTATTCTCCAACGAAAATACTTGGAGGGGAAGAGCCAAATATATCCCTACGATTAATCTTTTCCTCTATACTTCTAGCTACTCTAAAACGTTCAAGAATTGGACAAGTAGGTCGTCCACATAGCAATTTTCTCCCTTTGCAGACAGCACATAGCTTTGACTTAAAGATCTCCATCATTTTAAATTCATTGAGAATGTGTTATTTATAGTTTGTTGAGTTTTGACGCGTGATGATTTTAGTGATTGATTTTTAATTCATGTTTTCTGGGTGATATGTTAACTATTCAATTAACCTTTTTTACAATATATTAACATTTCTGATTTCCTAAATTTTTATATATAAAGTATAACATATAGTACATCGAGGTGTTTCTTTATGTATGGAAACTGGGGAAAATATATTAGAGTGAATCTTTCGACTGGAGAAATAAAAGTAGAAAGCTGGGATGAAGAAATTGCAAAGAAATGGCTTGGTAGCAGAGGACTTGGGATATATCTTCTTCTAAAAGAAATGGATCCGACTGTAGATCCACTAAGCCCTGATAACAAATTGATAATAGCGGCAGGGCCGCTTTCAGGAACAAGTGCTCCTACCGGAGGGAGATATAATGTTATAACTAAGAGCCCGCTTACGGGGTATATCACATTTGCAAACTCTGGTGGTTATTTTGGGGCAGAACTTAAGAAAGCAGGTTATGATGCAGTAGTAATTGAAGGAGCGTCTGAGAAGCCTGTCTATCTTTACATAAATGATGACCACATAGAGCTCAAAGATGCTTCCCATCTGTGGGGTAAAACTACAGGAGAGACTGAGAACATTATACGAAAAGAGCTTAATGATAAAAATATCAGAATAGCGGAAATTGGTCCAGCTGGTGAGAATCTTGTGAAATTTGCGGCAGTGATGAATGATGAACACAGAGCAGCTGGTAGAGGAGGCCCGGGAGCAGTAATGGGAAGTAAGAAACTCAAAGCTATTGCTGTAAAAGGGACTAAAACAGTTCCTATTGCGGATAAGGAAAAATTCATGCAAGTTGTTAGAGAAAAGGTGAACAAGATAAGGAATGACCCAGTTGGCGGTGGAGGATTGCCCAAGTTTGGAACTGCAGTACTAGTGAATATAATAAATGAAAATGGTCTTTATCCACATAAGAACTTCCAAACAGGAGTATTTGAATATGCTTATGAACAAAGTGGTGAAGCAATGGCTGCTAAGTATCTTATTAGGAATAAACCTTGTTTTGCATGTCCCATTGGATGTGCAAGGGTTAACAAACTCCCAACTGTTGGAGAGACTGAGGGGCCTGAATACGAGAGCATTTGGGCACTTGGTTCAAACATGGGCATAAATGACTTAGCAACTATAATTGAAGCTAATCATATGTGTGATGAATTCGGTCTTGATACTATATCAACTGGCGGAACATTGGCAACGGCTATGGAGCTTTACGAAAAAGGACTCATAAAGGATGAGGATCTTGGGGAAGCTCCACCATTTAGGTTTGGTAACACCGAGGTTCTTCACTACTATATCGAGAAGATAGCTAAGAGAGAAGGCTTTGGAGACAAACTTGCTGAAGGAGGATACAGGTTAGCTGAGATGTACAATGGAACAGAGTACTTTATGGGAGTTAAGAAAATGGAACTCCCAGCGTATGACCCAAGAGGTGCTGAAGGGCATGGATTAGGTTATGCGACCAACAATCGTGGCGGATGCCACATAAAGAACTACATGATAAGTCCAGAAATTCTTGGATATCCATATAAAATGGATCCACACGACATAGGAGATGAGAAAGTAAAGATGCTTATAATCTTCCAGCACCTTACTGCAGTTATAGATGCTGCTGGATTGTGTCTATTTACGACATTTGGTCTAGGGGCAGACGACTATACTGATTTGCTCAACGCAGGTCTTGGTTGGGACTTTAGCACTGACGACTATCTTAAGATTGGAGAAAGAATTTGGAATGCAGAGAGACTCTTTAATCTTAAAGCGGGGCTTGATCCAGCTAAAGATGATACTCTTCCAAAACGCTTCCTTGAAGAGCCAATGCCAGAAGGTCCAAACAAAGGACACACAGTTAGACTTAAAGAGATGCTTCCAAGATACTATGCACTTCGTGGATGGAGTGAAGACGGAAAGATTCCAGAAGAGAAGCTTAAAGAACTTGGTCTTGATGAATTTATGTGAGTCTTTTTCTTTTATGAAATTTTTTTCATAAAAAATTTTTAATGTTATTGAAGTGAAATATTTTTAAGGTGAGGATAATGGTAAAAGTTAAGCTTTTTGCGACTCTCATAGGATTCACCGGAAAGAGGACTATGGAGATAAATGGAGTCAGGACTGTGAGGGAGCTTCTGGATAAAATGGATGAGCTTTTTCCTGGTTTCAAAAAGGAAATTGAGAAAGGTTTTATGATACTTGTTAACGGTCGTAATATAGAGCATCTCCAAGGCCCCGAAACTCCCTTAAAAGAAGATGATACAGTTAGTGTATTCCCCCCCGCTGGAGGGGGTTAAATGGAGCATAAATTCAAACTCTGGGATGCAGAAGTCACAATAAAACCTAAACTTGATATGAAGTATCTTTATATTGAAATAACAAGCCGGTGTAATCTAAAGTGTAAAATGTGTTTTAAACAATATTGGGAAGATGAAGAAGGAGACATGGATTGGGATCTGTTTTTAAAAACTCTTGATGATGCAGAGGAATTTCCAAAGCTAGAGATGATACTTTTTGGAGGTATTGGAGAACCTACTGTGCATCCCCAGTTTATTAAGATGGTTAGAGAAGTAAAAAGAAGAGGTTTTGCTTTAGGAATTTCGACAAATGGTACTTTGCTTACAGATGAGGTTCTTGAAGAGCTTGTAAGGCTTGGAGTAGAGTTGATTTATTTTTCCATGGATACTGTTCCAAATGTTTCTGGCGCCATAACTCTTGGACATTTAGCCGCTGCTCTCACTGCTGAAAAAATACGAAAATTAGTGGGGTTAAAAAAGAAGCATAGAACAGGAAAACCTTCTATTGGCGTTGAGGTTGTTGTAACTAAAGAGAACTATACTCAACTATCTAAAATAGCTCGTTATCTTAGGGATATCGGTGCTGATACTCTGTTACTTTCAAATTTAATCCCAATGGCTGAAGAGCAAATAAACGACATTGTTTATGATGGTAGTGTTAACATGGAGTACTATGTCCAAGAGCTTGAAAAAATGGCCCATTATGGATTGTATGTGAAAATCCCTTATTTTGAGCTGAAAAGTGAAAGAAGATGTGAGTTTGATGAAAATAATGCTGCTGTTATTAGATGGGATGGTGAGGTAGCACCATGCTACAGGTTCCTTCATACTTACTATGAATATATTTTTGGAAGAAAGAAAAAGGTTAATGCGTATTCCTTTGGAAATGTGAGAGAGGAGAGATTAAGTGACATATGGAGAAGTAGGCGTTATACTTGGTTCCGATTCATCATGAAGAACTATGCCTATCCTTCCTGTACAGATTGTTCCCTTCGAGACTCATGTGACTTTGTTACTACGAGTGATGTTGATTGTTGGGGTAATGAGCCCAGTTGTGCAGATTGTTTATGGGGAAGGCGGTTGATATTCTGCCCAATACCTCAGCATATGTATGGAAAGTTCTTTTAAAGTATTAGCCCTTTCTTGTCGATGGTTTTTTAATACTGGCGTTAAAAAGGCACTCTGTGCATACTCATAGATTCTAGCGTTGCCATTTGCGAAAGATTTAAATACCCTCCCAGACTCCTTAATGTTGAGCATGCCGCGGTAGCCTAGCCTGGTATGGCGTCGGCCTGCTAAGCCGATGGGCGTAGTCCCTCCGGGGTTCAAATCCCCGCCGCGGCGCCAAAAATCTTCTTTAGGGCAAAACGCCGGGATAGCCTAGAGGCGAGGCGGCGGACTGCAGATCCGCTTTACGGGGGTTCAAATCCCCCTCCCGGCTCCATTTAAACGTTTTTTAGTCCAGATCCGGTTAGAGGCATTAAAACTTTAGAACCCTTTTCAAAGTACTCCTCATTTAAAAGCTTCTTAAATCCTGCATAAACTGTTGCTGAAGTTGGTTCAACAAGAAATCCCATAGAGATTAATTCATTAAGTGCTTCTTTGATCTCTCTATCCCCAACGGAGACACATGTTCCATGGGTTGTTTTCAAAACTTCAATCATTTGCTTCTTTCTTGGTGGTTCAGGGATTGCTATCCCCTCTGCTAAATTGCTTCTTTCATCACTCTTTTCACAAAGACTTTCGTAACCTTTTCCTTGGACAGCTATCATTTTTGGAATCTCGATTTTTCCAAGAAGCTTTAGTTCTTTAAATCCCTTATAAGCTCCTAAAAAAAGACTCCCACTACCTACGGGAGTTAATACATAGTCAATGTTTCCTATTTGTTCATACGTTTCATATGCTATCACTTTAGTTCCCTCAATGAAATACGGATTATACCAGTGGGAGATATAGAGTCCTCTTTTGAATTTTCTGGCCATTGCATGTACCTTCATCCGTGAACCTTGGATTTCATGCACCTCTGCTCCAAAAAATTTGAGTAGTTGTTTTTTCCCCTTGCTCGTATATGCTGGAATAAAAATGTGGGTTTTTACTCCTTCACTTTTCCCAAATAGGGCTAAACTTAAAGCAGCATTGCCCGAGGAATCTAAAGTAACCTCTCCAACTCCTGCCTCTTTTAACTTTGCTATCGTTACATAAGTGCCTCTATCTTTAAAAGAGCCACTTGGCATAAGGTATTCGAGCTTGAAAAAAACATTAATTTCGTTAATCTCTCTTTTTATAATTGGGGTTATTGGAAGTATTAACTTTGGTAGGAATTCCTCTTTTACAGGCAAAAATTCTAGGTACCTTCTAACATCCAGAAACTCTTTTCTGAGTAGAGAATCAAAGTCATTTTCAATCTTACTGATATAGTCTAGAACTCCACCGCACTTACATATAATCTTGAAGTTCTCATAAATCCTTCCGCACGTTTGGCATTTTAACACAGTACCACCTCTCTATTATTAAGGGTTTCATTTATATAGGTCTTTTCTAAAATAACTCTGGAGGTGAGGTGTATGAAGAAGTTCATGCCAGCAGACAGGCCTCAAACTGAAGAGGGATATCAATATCATATAGCTTGTAAACCTGGAGATGTTGCCAGATATGTCCTTCTTCCGGGTGATCCTGAGAGAGTCCCTAAGATAAGTAGCCTTTGGGACGAAGCCAAGGAAATAGCTTTTCACAGAGAATATAGGACTCACACAGGCAAATACAAGGGAGTTCCTATAAGCGTTACTTCCACAGGAATTGGTGGACCATCTACTGCTATAGCAATTGAAGAATTGGGTGCTATAGGAGCGGATACATTTATAAGAGTTGGTTCTACGGGGGCAATTCAACCAGGTATAGAAATAGGTGACTTAATAATAGCAAAAGCAGCCGTTAGACTAGAAGGGACATCAAAACAGTATGTTAGAATAGAGTATCCAGCTACTGCTGACCTTGAGGTAACATTAGCTCTTATTGAAGCTGCTGAGAGTTTAGGTGTTAGATATCATGTAGGAATAACAGCTTCTACAGACAGCTTTTATGTTGGTCAGGCAAGACCTGGTTTAGATGGTTACTTCCCAAGTTTTGCAAAACACCTTATAGATGATCTAAGGCAAGCAAGGGTTACTAACTTTGAAATGGAAGCAGCAACACTTTATACTCTGGCGAATATTTATGGGCTTAGAGCGGGTTGTATTTGTGCAGTTTTCGCTAATAGAGTAACCAATCAGTTTGGAAAAGAGGGTGAAAAAGAAGCTGCTCTAGTTGCTAGCGAGGCTGTGAAGATCTTGGCTGAATGGGATGAAGAGAAGGAAAAAAGAGGTAGAAAATACTGGTTTCCAGGTTTAAGAGATCTTTGATTATCTAGTTTTATTTTTAACTATCTACATTTAGAAGAGATGTTTTTGAGTCTATACCCTATTTCTGGGGCCTTGATTTTCTTTGACAAGTATCTTCTTTAATACAGGGAGATAGGTTTCATGCTTTGAGTGATACAACTATTTCTTTTCCGGTTAAAGGTCTGTTTATTGATTTTATGATAATTACTTTCATTTTTTCTAAATGTCCCTGAATTCGTATTACTGTTGTAGCAAGCTCTTCAAGCCAAGATAAAATTGCTGGATGGATCTTGTTGAGAACATCAATATTGACAAAATAGAATGCAATTCTTCTTTTGTCCCCCTTAAAAGCTATAGCATTGCCCAATAATGTCATAATCTCTTCTTTTGAACTGTGTATATAAAAGGCCCTATCAAGGCCCAATACTGGGTTAATTACATTCCCTTCTTCTATTGTGGAACTGAAGAGGTTTATATACTTAGTAGATTCTACACGAACGTCATTAACTGGAATTTGTCCGATAACGTTGCCAACTCTCTTTCTTCCACCAGTTTTTATAACCAATATATCTTCTAAAATTCTAGTATTAAGACCTAATAGATCAAGCGTTGTCTTGAAAGTGTAAAATGTATCAAGATTATCATCAACGACGACTTTATACTCTCTCTTTTTTGCCCACTGAATAAGCATATAAAGTAACAAATCTGGATGGGTGAGAGAATTGTACTCTATTAAGACCCCTTCACCAAATCTAAGTTCTTCAAAGACTGCTTCCACTTCAGGCATAAAGAGAAAGGTTGGCATTTTTTCACCTCTAGTATTTAAAATGATAATTCGAAAATAAAAATTTTTCCTTAAAAAAATATTCGAATTTCAAATGATAGGTTTATACATAAAACTATCCCAGAATCTCTATAAAGACTGGTGCGGGGGACGGGATTCGAACCCGCGTAGCCCTACGGCAACGGATCTTAAGTCCGTCCCCTTTGGCCAGGCTCGGGCACCCCCGCTCATAAGTGAAAGAGCAAGGTTTGATTAAAAAGCTTTCGGTGGATAATATAAAAAAGGTAAAGCTTAAAAAGAAATGCTTGTAAGTGAACACAGTCAAGATCATGGAGGGAATTAAAATGGCGAGGTTTCCTGAAGCTGAGGCAAGGATATTTAGGAAGTACATATGTATGAGGTGCGGTGCTACTAATCCATGGAAAGCAGAAAAATGCAGAAAGTGTGGATACAAGGGACTAAGAGCAAAAGCTAGAGAGCCAAGAGGAGGAGCTGGACGTTAGTGTCATTTGAGCTTCTCTAATAATTCTTCTATAAATTTTATTCCTTCTTCTAGGAGCTTTTCTCCCTTTTCAGTGAGTTTGTAATATTTTCTTGAGGGCCTTCCAGTCTCACTTTCTTGCCATTCTGAGGTGACATATCCTTCGTGTTCAAGTTTGTATAAAACAACGTAACTACTTACAGTAGCTGGCTCAAACCCAAACCTTTCTTTTATTTCATTTTTAAGTTCATATGCATACATTGCTCTATCTTTTAGAAGTCTCAGTATGTACATCCAAAGAACTTCCTTCGTTATTTTCTCTTTCAGTCTATCCATGGGGGTCGTCATCTGTATCACCTTTGATGGTGTATATTATCTAACGTTAAAACTTTTATGTATTGTAAATATCTGGATTTCATAGCATTTAAACATTTTGTTATTATAAAACCAAAAAGCAAAAGTATTTAATCAATTATTTCCAAAAAGATAAGCGGTGAGGCATGATGAATTTCGATATTAGTGGAATAATGGGTGACATGGGAATAGGGGCCGTTGTAGGTTTTATAACAGGTTATGCACTTAAAAAGTTCATTAAAATAGTACTTACTTTGATAGGAGCTTATATATTGAGTCTTTTCTGGCTTCAACAAAAGGGAGTTATAAGCATTAATACTGATGCCCTCTTCAATCTTGCAGAAAGTGCAACAACATCAACACTAACTCTGGCTGAGAGGGCGATAGGAATTCTTCCAGGAACAGGTGCATTTGTAGCTGGGTTCTATCTTGGATTCCGCAAAGGTTAAATTTTGCTTTATCTGATTTTCTTTTATGAGTTATGAGAGAAAACTAATGTTGAGGCATTCTTTGGCAAGCATCGTTGCTCTCGCTATCTTTGGTGCTAGTAGGTTTATTTATAGTGTTGTTATTTCAAGAAAGTTTGGCGTTGAAATTCTTGGAAGGGCAAACTCTTTAATCTCTCAAGCATTTCTTCTTGCAATTCCACTGAGCTTCTTTGCAGTTGCATTGGGAAAGTATACTTCTGAATTTCTGGCAAAAGCCGAAAAAGAAAAGATAAAATCCATAACGACAATAGGATTTGCTTTTCCATTTGTGGGGATTTGTTTGATTCCGTTTAATCTATTTCTCGGAGTAATAGCTCTCCTTAGGGCATTCCAACTAACTTTTAGAAGCTTTATTTATGGTCTTCATAGGGGTGAGGTTTATGCCTATGTGATGTGTGTTTCTTTTCTTTTTTTCATAGGTGGTTTTTTGTTTGAAAATTATTATGCTCCGTATATAGACCTACTTTTAGTTATTGCTATTTCTGGGTTCATTTATCTTTTCAAAAATAAACTTCTTGGAAAACCCAACTTTGAGGATTTCAAACTTCTTACGAGATATTCTTCTTTTGCTTTTCTTGGGACGCTCTCGGGTGTTTTTTTGGTTCAGGCTCCATACTTTTTGAGTGAAAAATTCGCTGGCTCTATTGTTGCAGGTGTTGTTTCAGCTTCGCTTTCCTCGGCTTTTTTGCTTACATATCTTCCTCAAGTGTTTCAATCTGCTATAATGCCGCTTTATTCCTATAAATACGGGAAGAGTGAAATGAACTACGTTAAATGGCTTGCTGAAGAATCCACAAAGATGCTCTCACTTTTTGTGGCTTTTATTGTTTTTATTCTAATAGTTGTGGGGAGAGAGCTCCTTTCTGTTCTCTTTGGGTTTACTCTTGGTAATGAATTCTATCTTGCCCTCATGGCAGTTGAAACGTATATAGCTTATAATCCTAGCATAGTTGCATTGAATTCAACTCAATACGTAAGAGAGGGAACTTTTGTGGCTATTTTTGGCGCGATAATTTCATTAGTTTCATGGCTAACATTGATAAAGCCGTTTGAGGAATATGGGGCTGTTTTGGGTCTACTATTGGGTTACTTGACAATACTTCTCATGACGGCATGGATTTCGTATAAGAATATTGGGATTTCTCCTAGATCCTATCTCCCATTTGTATTAGCAGTATCGGTTCAAGGTTTGATATTTATCTCAAAAATTCTCTTTTTTATAGGGTTTTTGGCCTATTTGCTGGGTGTTAAGGAAGAGATAAAAAGAGCTTTAGAGCTCTTCAGAGCTTATATTTAAATCCTTTCTTAGAGCGAAGAGAATTTTGGTTTAAGGTTAGAAAAGTCTATTCAAAAATTTGGCGCCCCGGCGGGGATTCGAACCCCGGACCTCGAGGTCCGCAGCCTCGCGCCCTATCCAGACTAGGCCACCGGGGCATCCAAGGAAACTTTTGGAGGAGGCCTTATAAATTTTGCTTACTATTGAAATGTGGTGGAGATTGTGAAGAGAATGAAGAGATTTTTGAGTTATCTTGGGGAATATGATGGAGCTTTAATAACGCCAAGCACTAACCTATATTATCTCACGGGGATGAAGCCTCAAGCGACAGAAGAACGACTTTTTCTTCTAGTTGTTAATAAGGAGGGAGAAAGTACTCTAATTGCCCCTAAACTATATGAAAATGAAATAAAATGGGAAAAAGCGATCTTCTGGAGCGACAATGAAAATCCATATGAAATTTTAGATAATGTGCTCTCGTCCTTAA